>NZ_PJAT01000084.1 GCF_002836715.1 Psychrobacter sp. 4Dc | reverse complement strand
ATAAATAATAATGTCTATAAAACTAAATTACGATAATTTTTGTCTTCTAAACCATCTCGGCAGTTGTACATTGGTCGAATTTGTTAGCCCATTTAATAGAGCAACGAGCAAAATCAAAAAAACACCTATATATTGAACACCTGATAACATTTGATGCAGGAGCAACACTGCCAAAAATATTGCGGTCAAAGGTTCAAAGATAGTAAATACTGACGCGCGTGTGGCTGGTAGTTTTTCTAATGCTTTCATATATAATGCAAAAGGTGCAATCGTACCCACCAAAGATAAGCCCAGTACATATATCCAGCTAATAACGGGAAGCTGTATCAGCTTATAATAAGTTGTATACGTGGTAGGAATGAACAATAATACAATGCCACTGAACAAAATTGACGTAAAAAAGACAAGCGGTGCAGAGTGTTTATGATGCATGGCGCGTTTACCAAGCACACCATACAAAGAGTAACAAACGCCAGAGAGCAGCCCAACGGCAATACCCAACTTCCCTTCAGTAGTGCCACCCATCGTAGTCATACCAACGCCAATCACTGCTACAACTGCTAATAATGCAGCTTTATAAGTAATTCGCTCATCTAATAATAGGTGCGAGAATATCAAGCTAAAGACCGGCGCCGTATAGAGTAATGCGACTGCCGTGCCTGCACCCACATGAAGCACTGCAAATAAGTAGCAAACCGTCATACCCAGTACGCCAATTAGGGATTGTAGACCAAGCCCAAACCATTGACCGAGTGTTAGCCTACTTAATGGTTTCCAGATCTTAGGCAACATCGCTATAGCAATAATAGCTGCCGTTATGATACGCAATATCGTAATTTGCCAACTACTAAAACCTAATTGACTAAGATAAGTCGAAAATATACCAAGTGTGCCCCAACATATGGCCGCCATGACAATTTGTATGGTGCCAATCCATGGCTTGACATCAACCGCTATAGGTCTGATTTTCAATACTTCCACGACTAGTCACCTCTATTATTGAACATAAAATGTTCGTAATATCATTGAGTAAATATAAAACTGGTACAAAATAACTGAGTGTTAATCAGCATTAGCTTATCTATACAACTCATACTTGCCAGCCTTACTGAATACGTCAACCGCTGAATTTATGACTATCAGTCAATAAACTCAGCGGTTAACTTAGGCTCTGTTAAGTATTAATAAATATAAGTATCTATATCTAAGCGCTGACAGCTTCTTCTGATATGACTTTGACTCTATTAGGAACCAACACACTAACGACCAAGTAAGTGATGGCTGATGCAGCTGATCCGATAAGAGGTCCCTCTACCCAGCCGACAATACCTGATGTTAAGAGATAACTACTGCAAACAGCACCGACGATAATAGAGGCAATAGCAGCCATCGTTGAGCCTTTATAAAAGATAGTCACCAAAAGTACACCAGATAGAGCTGCCATTAAAGTACCGCTAGAGAATATGCCTAGATAGCTAAGCATCGCTTCAGGTAAGAAGAAAGTAGAAATGAAGGCGATAGCAGCCACAATAGCGACCCACAATCTATTCAGTTTCAATAGCTCAGCCTCAGTGCGAGGTTTATTGTCAAATACTGCCAAACGCAAATCATGTGAGGCAGCAGTTGATAAGGTATGCAAGATAGAGTTTGCCGTAGATTTCATAGCAAAAAGAATAAACAAAGTGATCACACTACCCACCACACTTGGAATAGCATTGGCTAAATACCAAGGCATTGCTTCATCGGGATTGATCAGACCTGGGTTTTTGATACGAACATATAAGCCAACGATAGGCACCAAGCTCAAAATACACCCTAGAATGGCCGTATAAAAGCCTGTTTTGGCAATACTGATATTAGATTTCATCGCCAAAAAACGTACTGACATATAGGGCAATGCAGTACTAAAGATAAGCGCATAGACAAATACTAGAAAAACAGAAGCTTTGGCATTACCATATGGGTTAGAATTTTCTGGATTGACAAGGTTTGGATCTATCGCATTCAGCTGCGTTATCATATCTGCTAACGGAATGTCAGTGAACACCTGAACCACTATATAAATGGCAGCAGTGGCCATCCCAATCACCATAAAAGTATCGGTCCAAGCAACGGCGAGCAATCCGCCTGCCATGGTATAAATAGTAATAATTACCAATAAAAGCGCAGAAGCCAGAAGAGGTGAAATACCGAGCCAGCTACTACCTAACATACCAAGCGCTCTAATCTGAGCCGTCAAAAATACGGTCAAAAATATAATCATGCCCAAAGACGTGACAATACGCAAAGTGCGAGCAGATATTGAATTTCGATCATTACAGTGCAAGTTAACGATAAATTCAGGAATGGTACTACTACCCATCTTCATGGCTCTATTACGCAAATAGACCGCAAAGAATAGTACGGCGACGACCATGGCTGGTGCAAAAAAGAAATTACCTAAAAGCTCAATCGTCCCGTATTGGTATGCGGCACCAGGTGAACCCATAAAGCCCCAACCACTAAACCCAGTCGCCACGACAGTACCTGCCATAACAAAAGGCCCTAATGAGCGACCGGCTACTAAAAAACCACTTTCCTCATCTGCTGACATGACTTTTGAAGCTTTACTAGCCAATACAATGAGAAGCGCAATTGCTGCTAACAATATCATCCAATTAATAAACATGTCGATTCCTCGTATCGTTTACTACATTACTTGTTATGACGCTCTACGAAGAAATAACTCACTGCCAGTAATAGCGTCAGTACATTAATGGTCAAAAACCAAAATAACGTCCAGCTGTTAAGAAACAGGTCCATAATGTTATTTCCTTAATAAGTAAAATGTGAAAATAATTGCATCGTGCGAGGCGCATCATCATCTATGTTGGCGGGCTTAAAATAAGAAAATTATTCATGGTAGCCCACTCAATATAGACAGTATTTATTGATGACACTCCCCTACATTAACGACCGATAATATTATGCTCCGGGCCGTACTTAAAGCCTGTGATATTATCAGCGCCCGTCTCATTGATGACTAAGATGTCATGCTCTCGATAACCGCCAGCACCCGGCATGCCCTCTGGAATCATAATCATCGGCTCCATAGAGATGACCATACCGGGCTCAAGCACTGTTTCAATATCTTCACGTAGCTCAAGTCCTGCCTCGCGTCCATAATAATGGCTAAGCACACCAAAAGAATGGCCATAACCAAAGCTGCGTTTTTCTAATAAGTCATATTTTGCATAAATTTTATTCAGCTCATGTGCGATATCGCAGCAGCGCACGCCAGGTTTGATAAGCTCAAGACCTGCTTCATGCACTTCACAATTTATCTGCCAGTAGCGTAGTGAATCTGCATCACATTTATCCAAGAACAATGTGCGTTCAAGCGCGGTGTAGTAGCCTGCTATCATAGAAAAACAGTTAAGACTCAATATATCACCCGATTGGACACGACGATTGGTCACTGGATTATGGGCACCATCCGTATTAATACCTGACTGAAACCATGTCCATGTATCCATAAGTTCCACTTGACCAAACTGCTCACCAATAGCTTTAACCATCGCTTGTGTAGATGCCAAAGCAACTTCGTATTCGGGCACTCCGTCATAGACAGCTTGTACCAATGCCGCCCCACCAATATCGCAAACCTGGGCACCTTTTTTTATTAGCGCTATTTCTTCAGAGGACTTAACCATTCTCATGGTCATACATGGTAGGCTAATATCTACAAACTCTACATTAGGTAATATAGCTTTAAGCTTAGCAAAGCGATCCATCGGTAAATGATCAAACTCAATACCAACGCGGCCGTGATTAGGAATTTGTTGAGCAATGGCTTTGAAATAGTTATCACGCTGCCAATCAGTGTAAACAATATTATTATCGCCCACAGTACGCCGCCAAGGCTGTCCACCATCGATATTGGCAGAGATTGACACGACTTCTTTTGAAGTAACGACTAGTCCATAAGGTCGCCCAAAAGAGCAATATATAAAGTCAGAGTAGTAATTGATGTTATGTATCGAGGTGAAAAGCGCCGCCACAATGCCATGATTATCTAAATACTCACGAAGTTTCTCATGACGATTTGCATATTCTTGATGACTAAAAGTCGGTTGCACTTTCTGGCCGTTTTTAATTTCGATTAGACTTGGGAGATGCAGATTATCTAATGAGCCATCTAAAGAGGTTAGGTTTAATGAATTCATCCATTTTCGAGAAAAATCTGTAGAAGATAACGTGCTAGTAAGGTCTTTTAGTGCTGACATGGAACGTCTCCAAGGTAGGTAATAATTAACTGAGAACACGTTCGATAATAGAGGTAAAATTAATAAGGTATTTTTTCATAAGCGACATTTTATGTTTATAATCGGACATATAGACAAACAACTTAACATTAGCCAGAACTTTAGGTATGTTCTGAAGGCGACAAAAAATGACTCAGATAACGGAAAAGATGATAGACAAGCCTAGGCGTATTGGGTTTCTACTGATTAATGGCTTTACCATGCTCGCGTTCAGCAATATCATTGAGCCACTTCGAATGGCGAATTATGTGAGCGAGCAACTCTTATACTCGTGGGTGGTGGCAGGGTTCGATGACAATAAAACCAGTAGTAGTAACGGTATTAAGTTAAGTCATACTGCACCACTCGACTACTTATTAACCTGCGACTTGGTATTTGTATGCGGAGGACACCAAACAGATTACTTGGAATCTAGTAAGCTCATTACCTTAATTCAGCGATTGGCAGTACGGGATATTGCACTTGGCGGTTTGTGTACAGGAGCGCTAGCATTGGCTGCTGCGGGCTTACTTGAGCAGCAAGCAGCCTCATTGCATTGGGAGAACATCAGCGTAGCCCAAGAAAGCTATCCAGGTGTTATTTTTAATGACCAAATATTTACAATAGCACCGCAGCTATATTCTTGTTCAGGTGGAGCTTGCGCATTGGATATGACTTTACATATCATCAATAAGCATCATGGTCATCATATCGTTTCCAAGATACAAGACATGTTTATTATCACCTCTATACGTGAGCCTACTTACGTACAGCATATGCCCAAGCCAAAAATACTGAGCAGTAGCTATACCAATGTAATAGATGCTATTGCATTGATGAAAACCAATCTTGAAGAGCCTTTAAGCGTTAAGGATATTGCCCATCATCTTGGATTATCAAGTAGACAATTACAGCGCATATTTAATAAAAATTTTAGTTGTTCACCGCAACAGTATTACGTGCGATTGCGCCTTGAACACGCCAAATATATTCTTAAACATACTACGCTGCCTATTAGCCAAATCGTACTAGCAAGCGGCTTTATCGATAACAGTGCATTCTCTAGCACCTTCAAAAAAAACTATGGCATGACGCCAAGCCATTACAGACAAGAGAATCAGCTGGTATAGCCTATTTAATCTTGACGCAGCAACTATAAGAATGGTCTCTCCAAAATTAAAAAAAGCCATAAAAGTCATTACTTTTATGGCTTTACTGCTCTGTTGTATATTTTGAAGCTTAAACCTAGCTTTGAGTTAAATAAGCGCTTTTAATTCAGTCAGCTTGCTTAACACTGTATCAGGTTCATATTTCACCAGCTGCTGCTCATTTTGTGCACCAGATAGCACACCTAAAACTAGCCCACATAAAGCCCACTATATCCATCTGGAAATAATGCTCGATGCCATCCGAGTAGATCATCTAATAATAACGGCTGTTGATAATGATAGGTAGCACTTAGCATCATCTCTACCACTGCATCGATCTCACGAGTATTGGTTGGCATACTGGCATTATTCAGCCCTAAATGCCGCGCAACTGAAGAACGAACCTGCTCATCATTTAGTGTCTCACCTTCTATCTCAGAAGTTTTGATAATCTCTAAGGTCACCGCATCTAATTGTGCCTCAACATTCAGATCGAACCCTAGTGTTAGCAGCTTTCCTAGTAAATGGCCTTGTAATATCCGTACACGACTAACAAGTGGCAATAGCTTTTTGTCCGACCATTGCCATTCAGTCCAGTTTAGATGTTCATGAATATAAGTAACATGCTTCATATGTTCGGTAACCCTCCCAAACCTAAGACACCTAACAAATAGAATTAAGCTGCTTGATTGAGTTTCTGTATGGGCGTAAAACCGCCATTGCCCATGTTTGGGCGCTCATGATTATAATGATATAACCAGTTTTCTGCTTGTGTGCGTACTTGCTCTAAGTTATCAAACAGCTCCTGATTTAACCAATCATATCTCATGGTTCTGTTAAAGCGTTCCACATAGGCATTTTGCTGTGGATTGCCAGGTTCAATATAGCTTAAGTTAATGCTTTGCTGCTCAGCCCAGTCTTTGAGCGCATTGCTGATGTACTCAGGACCGTTATCGCATCTTATTTGTACAGGTTTGCCTCGATATTCAATGAGCTGGTCTAATGTGCGTATGACCCTTTGTGCTGGTAGTGAGAAGTCAATCTCAACGGTGAGCGCTTCACGGTTGTAATCATCAATCACATTAAACAGTCTAAAGCTGCGACCGTCATTTAAGCCGTCGTGCATAAAGTCCATGCTCCAGCTTTGGTTTATCCTATCAGGTACTGCTAATGGTATTGGTTTAGCGCGTTTAATGCGACGCTTAGGCTTGATTCTAAGGTTGAGTTCAAGCTCACAGTAGATGCGATATACCCGCTTGTGGTTGTACGGCAGTCCCATGACATTACGCAGGCTTAAAAAGCATAAACCAAAGCCCCAGTTCTTATTCTCATCAGTCAGTTTGATGAGTAAGTCCGCGATCTGCTGGTTCTCATCCGTGGCCATTGACTTATGGTAATAGCAGGTCACGCTGATGTTAAAGATACGGCAAGCACGACGTATGCTAATACCATGCTCTTCAATGTAATGACAAGCCATTTTCCTGCGCCTTTGGGGCGCTACCACTTTTTTGTCATGGCATCCTGTAGGATATCGGATTTAAGACATTCATCAGCATACATCTTCTTAAGACGTGCATTTTCAATTTCAAGTTCTTTTAAGCGCGCAATCAAAGAGGCATCCATGCCGCCATACTTTGAGCGCCAGTTATAAAAGGTACTTTGGCTGATATTATGCTCACGGCAAAGCTCGGTGATAGGGACACCTTGTTCGGCTTGTTTTAGGATATTAACGATTTGGTTGTCGCTAAAGCGTGTCTTTTTCATAGGATTCTCCTGCTGATATATTTTAGCAGTTAATCTCTATTTCTAAGTGTTCTTATTTAGTGGGGGGATTACCGTTCCACCACATTAGTACTTGGTTATTCAGCGGTTCGCCGCCGATAAACATGATACGTGTGCCCTTTTTAGCAGCCAACTTAATACTTTTGTTATTAGCAATATCGCTATTATGAAAACGGAATAACTGGTCTTGCTGACAAACCTTGCCTTCGGACGCTACCTCTCCTTCTGAAACCAAGATACCGTACTCAAAGTCTGACTCTAAATTTATTATGCCACTACAGGTACAATAAAAAGGATATATAATTGACGCATCTAAAATATGAGCAATAAAAACATGGATATCGAAGGCAATACTGCTGATCAAATAGAAATTATCTATGAAGATGAGTATATAGTAGCGATTAATAAAGAAGCTGGTCTGTTGGTGCATCGCAGTTGGCTGGACAAAGGCGAGACACGCTTTGCCATGCAGCTCACCCGTGATGCGGTAGGCTGTCATGTATTTCCAGTGCATAGGTTAGACAAACCTACATCAGGTGTATTGTTATTTGCCAAGAGCTCAGCCGTTGCACGTAGCCTTACCGAAGCGTTTACTGAACGCAAAGTGACTAAGCAATATTTGGCCGTGGTGCGCGGCTTTATGTCTGAACAAGGTACTGTTGATTATGCGTTGAGCTTTAAGCCTGATGCCATTGCCGATAAATTTGCCAACTTAGATAAACCTGCTCAAGAAGCGGTCACCCACTGGCAGAGTTTGGCACAAATTGAGCTGCCATTTGCAGTATCAAAGAAGCATGCCACTAGCCGCTATAGTCTGGTGCGCTTAACGCCTGAAACTGGGCGCAAACATCAGCTACGTCGGCATATGAGACATGTATTCCATCACATCGTGGGTGATACCAGTCACGGCGATATACGTCATACACGGTTTTTTCGTACTCACTATGATTGCACGCGTATGTTGCTGCATGCACAGACTTTGGCACTCAGCCACCCCGTCACTGGTGAGCCACTAGTACTACAAGCAGGATTAGACGAGCAATGGATGCGTATCTTAGAAGAGTTCTCTTGGACAGATAGTGTTGAGGTTTAAGTCCCTAGTGGGGACTGGAAAAGACAACCTCTTATAATACGCTCCAAAACCTCAAGTTTTTCAAAATATCTTTTTTATCAAATCATCAGTATCTTGTAGCACCACGCATATAGACCACTCAATCATAATTAGCCATTTATTAGTGATCATCTTATCAAAAACCTTTTCCACAGCTATGTGACTACGCTCACGGATGTTAGTCTCATTTAAACTTACACATTTTTCTTGAAAGCTAAAAGATAACAAGAGAATAAAAAACGCAGAGCACCATTTGAAGCCCTGCGTTTGTTAGATTGAACTGTATTTACAGGATACTGTATCTAAATTGCAGATAGGCCGCTGTGATTGCCACTGCATCTTCTACCTGCGGATAATGGCCTAACATAGGCATATTGGTTATATCAGCGTTGGGTATCAGCTGGCGATAACGATCAATCATATGCTGACCTGAGATAGGATCTTTGGCACCTGCGATCAATTTCACTGGTACAGTACTGTTGATAATCGCGCCTACCCATCGCTCGCGGTACTGCTGACGCTGTGGCATATAGTTAATCAGCTTATGCATCACACCCAACCCATCATTGTGATTTAACAGCTGCCATAGCGTGTCTATCACCTCTACTGTGGGCGGCGTGTTTGGGCCAAATATCCGCTGTAGACTGCCTGCAAATTTCTGTTTATTAATCAGTTTTGATACCATAGGACCTAATGGTGATAGCAGTAGTTTCTGCACCAAGATAGGTTTGTGCGTCTCAGGGAATAGACCACCGTTTAAGAAGCATACGCTGGCAATGTGTCGCTCAGCGCTCCCTTCGACTTGTCTGGCTAGCAACTCCTGAGCTACCGTATCACCATAGTCATGCGCTAAGATATGATAATCACTGACGTCCAGTTTTTGCAAAACAACTTGATAAATATCAGCCTGTTCACTGATTAGATAGCGCGCGTTTTTGGGTTTGTCTGATAATCCAAACCCCAGCATATCGAGGGTAATAACATAATAATGCTCGGTTAGCGCATCCCACATGCCCTCCCAGTCCCAACTGGCACTAGGATAACCATGAATCAATAGCAATACGGGCGCACTTTTATCCCCTGCATACCGAGTGAAGATTTGGTGTCCATGAATTGATTCATATTGCCCCTGCCTTTGCCACTCATCAAGAGTTATCATTAGAGACTTACTCCTCAAATGATGGGTCAGTGCGGCGCAATTTTCTTAGTAACGCAGGCCATGCGATATCACCATTTGCACCTCGGGTCACTTGCTCTGATGCAGCTTGGATACCTGCCAAGATTTGTGCTGGTATCGGTGTCAATACACCGCCCCCGCTCTGCGCTTTGATCTGAATCTCACAAGCTCTTTGCATGATATACATGTACAAAAATGCATTGGCAACCGTATCGGCACAGGTGAGCAGACCATGGTTACGCAAAATCATAAAGTGAGCATCACCTAAATCAGCAACCAAGCGTACTTTTTCTTCAGGGTTTAATGCGACACCTTCGTAGTCGTGGTATGCCAAATTGGATAGCGGAAATAATGATTGTTGCGAGATAGGTAGTAGGCCTTTTTCTTGCGCTGAGACGGCCACGCCATCATTTGTGTGCAAATGAATGACGCAATGTGCATCGTCGCGAGCTTCTTGCACAGCACTGTGGATGATAAATCCAGCTGGATTGACTTCAAACTCTGATGGCGCTACTTTTTCGCCTGCTTTATTGACCTTGACCAGACTAGAGGCGGTAATCTCTTCGAATAACATCCCGTACGGATTGATTAAAAACTCATCCTCAGTACCTGGTACGCGCGCAGAGATATGAGTGAATACCAAATCATCCCAGCCATAAGAAGCAATCATTCGATAACAGGCGGCAAGATTTACGCGCATCTGCCACTCTTGTTCGCTCATGTTATGGTGTACACTCGAAGTTGAATCGGTTGATGTCGCGGTTTGCATAGTTGTTTGCATGGTGTATTCCTTTACTGTGTTAGATATCCTGAATGATTACTTTACACCATTTCATAAAACCAAATCTGTCAAAAACATTACACTTATGAATATCAATCATTATTTAAATAACGACCCATGGTTTAGTCAATTGCCAGCCATTGTGCAGCCGCTATTGGCAGGCGATGCGGTGTTAAAGGTATACCAAAAAGGCCAAATGATTCATGCCATCGGTGATAACGATGATGCGGCGCTACACTTTGTCGTGTCGGGTACGATTAGGGTCTGTAATGTGAGCGCTAGTGGCCATGCTATGACACTGGCGCATCTATCTAGTGGTGAGTGGTTTGGTGAGATATCTATCATAGATGACAATCCTCGCACCCATGATGCGTGGACGATTAACAAAGTAACGCTAATCTCTATCCCTAGAAATCTGGTGATTCAAACAGCGCAGTTGCATCCGATTTTATACAAGCACCTCGCACTTATAACCTGCGAGCGAATCCGCCGAGCATTTGAATGGATTGATGATGCTACCTCACTCAATACCTCAGCGCGATTGGCTAGCATGCTAATTGGGCTGATTGACACTTATGGTAAGCAAATAGGAGACGATATCAAAATAGATCTGCGCTTATCGTAAGAAGAGCTTGGCTTTATGCTTGGTACTACCAGACAAACCATCAATAAAATCATCCAATCGTGGCAAAAGCAGTACCTTATCGATATGCACTATGGTTTTATCACCATAAAGGACAAACCCCAATTGATGGCAATGATGAATCCTACCTGACTTAAATGTATAAAATCATCTCAGAAAACACCTCACCATCTAACTTATTCTAGTTAGCATCAATCGCCTTAACATCTTCTTAACAGACCACTTGCTATGGTAAGGAATGACGTTTCCTACCATCTGTTGAGAAGTATCTGTATGTCCATACCTCAAGCCATCAAGACCAATGTGCTCAAAATCAAAGCAAAAACCAGCTACCTTAGCAGGCTCTATGATCGTGAGATAAATCTCAGTTATCTTATTATTATCGTGGCTTTATATTTGGTAGCGACTGCAAATATTGCGTTCTTTGAGCAGGTGCTAAATGTCTATCCATTTAGCACAAACATGGGTTTTATACTCTCCATCACAGGTTTGTTATTTGGACTGATGTGGCTGGTATTACAGCTGCTTTGCTATCGCCCTATTGCCAAACCAGTGTTGATTGCGCTACTGATTACTGCCGCTATCTGCGGTTATTTTACCGATGCTTATGGGACGATATTTGACACCAACATGCTGATTAACAGTCTGGAGACCGATCAAGCAGAGGCGATGGGATTGTTTGCCCCCAGCATGGTCATTCGACTGCTGATATTAGGCGTGTTGCCAGCATTTATCATTAGCAAAATTCGTCTAAAACGCTTTACTTGGCAACGCAGTATTCTACAAAAAACAGCCACGTTGATATTGTCTATCGCATTGATCGCAGCGTGTCTTTTACCCTTTGGTGACCAGTACGCCAGCTTCTTTCGTCAGCATAAACAAGTCCGTTATTATGCTAACCCGATCACGCCTATTTACTCTACGATCAAACTTGGCGAAAACTATATCGATGAGCTACGCCGTCCTGATACTTTCACGCTACATGCGACAGATGCAAAGCGTGTGTCACCTGCTAATAGTGTGAGTGGCAATGCTAAACCAAAACTGATGGTGTTTGTGGTTGGGGAAACGGCTCGCGCTGATCACTTCGGTTTAAATGGCTATACACGCAACACCACACCGCTGCTCTCAAAACAATCAGACCTCTATAGTTTTCAGAATGCTGTCTCTTGCGGCACCTCTACGGCCTACTCCGTACCCTGCATGTTCAGCTATGCAAATCGAGCAGACTACGATATCGATACAGCCAAGTATAATGAAAACGTACTAGATACACTAAGTAAGCAAGGGGTTAATGTTATTTGGCGCGACAATAACTCCAGCTCTAAAGGCGTGGCTGATCGCGTTACTTTTGAAGACTACAAAACAGCTGATACCAATCCGAACTGTGATGTCGAATGCCGAGATATCGGTATGCTTGATGGGTTTGATGCACTGGTAAAGTCAGGCAGCTCACCGAAAGATACGCCTAAAGACACGCTTATTTTGTTACACCAAATGGGTAATCATGGACCCGCCTACTATCAGCGCTATCCGAAAGAATTTGAAGCGTATAACCCTGTCTGCATGACCAATGAGCTGTCCAAATGTGATGCTCAGTCTGTGATAAATGGCTACGATAATGCGATTCGTTATACCGATTATTTTTTGAGTAATGTGATTGATACGCTAAAGCCTTATGAGCAAGATTATGATGTAGTCATGGTATATATGAGCGATCATGGCGAGAGTTTGGGTGAAAATAATATTTACTTGCATGGTCTGCCCTATAAGTTTGCACCAGATACCCAAAAACACGTGCCCGCAGTCATTTGGTCACCAGACAGTAATAACATCGATGCGGACAGTCTCTCTAGTATGAGCAATCAGCCCGTGTCACACGATTTTATTACGCCGACGTTGCTTAGCTTTTTTGGCATCACGACTGACG
This sequence comes from Psychrobacter sp. 4Dc, assembly GCF_002836715.1. Taxonomy (GTDB): domain Bacteria; phylum Pseudomonadota; class Gammaproteobacteria; order Pseudomonadales; family Moraxellaceae; genus Psychrobacter. The sequence continues at coordinate 41,609 of NZ_PJAT01000084.1, read as the reverse complement.
AAGTCAAAGGCGCGCCAACCTTTTTTAAAGTAAATAACTAAATCTGTTTTTATATTGCTCGGTTCTTTTAGGCCATTACCATCTTTTAGGTAATCACTATTTTTTAGGTTAACATCATGTATAAGATACTCGTTATTGAAGACAACCCCGATATCGTGGCCAATATTTACGCGTTTTTTGAGCCAAAAGGGTTTGAGCTGGACAACGCACATAATGGCTACAGTGGGCTAACGCTCGCCGCAAGCAATCATTATGACGTGATATTGCTCGATGTGATGCTACCAGGTATGGATGGCACGCAGCTGTGCAAAAAACTCAGAGAAGAGTTACATGACAAGACTCCCGTATTAATGCTCACAGCTCGCGATACAATCTTGGATAAAGTCGCTGGTTTTGATAGCGGTGCTGATGATTATTTGGTCAAGCCGTTTTCGTTGGTCGAGTTGGAATGTCGTATCAAAGCGCTCATACGTCGCCATGAGGACGATCATTTTGCCCACAGTATTGCGGTCGGAGCGTTGTCCTTAAACAATAGTGAGCATACTATTATGCGTGAGGGACAATCACTGAAGCTTACCCCCACTGGCTTTAAAATATTGCACATCCTCATGAGTGCAGCGCCTAGAGTCGTCAGTAAAACTGAGATTGAAGAAAAAGTATGGGGACTAGATATACCGAGTAGTGATGCACTGCGCACCCATATGCATAGTGTGCGCGCACAGGTTGATAAGCCATTTGACACACCCATGATAGTCACAGTACCTGGCGTAGGTTACCAAGTTGTTGACCCTAACAAATCAGCAAGCGCGTAGTCGTGATTGCAGCATGAATTAAATAAACCTCATGTGACTTACTAACCGACTTACCATATCGTATTTATCGCTCTATTACATATAGCCCTGTTATATATCGCCTTTTTCTATTAAGTTGTCTCATGCCATGCTCAATATAGACTCGATAGCCAATAAGTTCAGACTGTCTTACTTCATATTCGCGTTATTACTGTGCGCAGCTTTTGTCAGTATTTTCTTGTACGCGGAGAGCCGAATAGAGCAAGATTTGGTCAAGGCTCGCCTATTGCAGCAGCTAGAGCTTAGTCAAGAAAAGTATGGTGACCAGCCTATCTATGTCGCTGAACCAGGTATCAAGATTTATCGCTATGATAAAGCACCTATTAGTTTACAAGCGATAGCCAATGACACGGTGCAAGAGACTTCTGTCACTGTTAATAAAGAATCTGGGGCAGGTCATGCCAACTTGCATCTTTTCGCCTACACCCAAGACGGTCAAACCTATATTTTGACTTACCTAGAAAACACCGAAATGGTGATGGAAAATTACCCAGTCTTGGCGATATTTGAGCACCTAGAAGACATATTTGCAGATACGCTAAAAGTAGCCGTGATTCTAAGCTTACTTATCGCCGCTATCTTTTCCCAATTGTCCTCTAAACAGATCATCAAGCCTTTATTAGATTTGAAACGAGCTGTCGAAACCGATCATAAAAACCTCACAGAATTGACGCACTTACCATCTGAGGTTGGGGTGTTGGCACGTGCTATTGATGAAAAAAACCATAAGCTAGAGCAATATCTCAAGCGCGAGCAACTGTTTACCGGTGACGTCAGTCATGAGCTGCGCACGCCATTGACCATTATCATGGGGGCCTCTGAGGTATTGGCCTCACATTTAGCAGCAGACAGCTACCTGAACGAATTTACCAATCGTATCAGTAATACAGCCCGTGAGACCTCCGAGATTATCACCACCTTGCTTTTACTTTCGCGCGCCCCTGAAAAACTCGATGCACCGCAAACATCCATTAATAGCATTGCCTTAGCCGAAGTGCAGCGATTGACCTATTTGCTGCGCTACAAGACCGTCACGTGCCAGATAATCGCTGAGCAAGAATACAGTGCCTATGTGCGCCCTGAGCTATTAAAAATGGCATTGGGCAATTTGATAAAAAATGCGTTTCAGTACACGGATGATGGCGAAATAACCATCACTATCGATGACGAAAAAATCATGGTGACTGATACTGGTCTTGGTATTCCTGAGGCGATGATGCCGCTGCTCTACGAGCGCTTTGAGCGCTTGACTCATGACTATCAAGACGGGGGTACAGGCACAGTCTTATCACCAGAGCATGATATCAATCACAAGGTTGAAGGCTCAGGTTTGGGGCTGAGTATCGTACAACGCATCATGTCTCATATGGGCTGGCAGCTGACCCATCAAGCCAATCATTCAGGCGGCAGCACTTTTAGTATTTATTATAAGTAGCCCATGCAATAACGCCAAAAAATCTCATCTAAAAAATACGCTCTGCCCTATTTAATGTTCATTACCACGTATCTCAGCCTCTTTATAGTCTCTTAACACTTTCTTAATCTCTCTCGTCTTATACTCAAGCGATATCGACTTTGCCTGACTGTTTGTTTGGTCATGCAAAATCGAGCACGTACCTTGATATTAGTAGACCATTAAGAATTCTATATGAATAAAATTACTCCTATTAATCTTGAAGACAAGCCAGCCAGTCACGGCCCTATCGAGCAGGCAGCGCATCACAGTGCGCTCACACCTGATAGCTTTGCAGAGAGCGCCAAAGGTAAAACGGGCTTTTACCGAATTATAAAAGCTACTGGTTACTCACTCGATGGCTTTAAGGCAGCTTATAAATTTGAGGCGGCTTTTCGACAAGTCGTGTGGCTCAACCTTGTACTGCTAGCTGCTGTCATCGTTATGCCTTTTGCGCTTGGTATAAAAATGATGCTGGTCGTCGCTTCTTTTTTGTCGTTGATTGTCGAGCTGCTAAATACAGGAATTGAAGCCTGTGTTGACCATACTTCAACCGCCAAACACCCGCTCGCAAAAATCGCAAAAGATGTCGGCTCTGCTGCACAGTTTTTGTCTTTATGTTTGTTACTGATCTTATGGGTAATGGCATTGTCTGTTCTATTTTATTAAAGCATGACAAGCACTCGCATATCAGCGCAAGGCATTGCTAGCACTATCTTAAGTAAACAATAAAACGAAAATCGTATTAGGATCTCTCAACATCTCACGTACGTTATTAGGTGTAGTCATGACTTCAAAAAAAAACGCAATGACTTGGGACTGGCTAAAACTACTGTGCGTCACCATCATGGCCACCTTGGTTTTTGAGCATGGCCAATTAGACGTACGTATCAGTGAGCTTTTTTATAACAATGGACACTGGCTACTCGAAAAAGGTGCGCAGCCTTATGCATTTATTTTTTATGATTTGCCCAAAGCATTATTGATTCTATTGGCTGTCTACCTCATAGCGGTTTTAATCATCAAGTACAGACAGTCAAGGCTTAATGCTACTGCCCTAAACTGCAATAAGCTAAATCGCAGTAAGCTCAGTCATAATAAGCTTGATCAATTTATGCTTTCTTTACCTATGCGCGAGATAAGCTACCTACTGATTATATTGGCGATTGTACCTGCTACCATTGCCATGCTCAAAGGTGTCACCCATGTTAGCTGCCCAAATGACTTGGTTATTTTTAATGGGGATTTGCCCTACCTCAATCTTTGGCAAAACATCGTAGCAACAACGCCTGCCAGATGCTTCCCAGCAGCTCACGCCAGCGCAGGGTTTTCTTTATATGGATTGGCTTTTTTACCGACACTAAGAAAATACCGCTATCAAATAGTCATATCAGTAACTATTTTGGGCTGGACAATGGGACTGTATAAGATGCTATTTGGCGATCACTTCTTTAGCCATACATTGGTCTCAATGCTGCTGTCATTAACCATAGCCTGTGCGCTCGCTGCTCTATTTTTCAAACAATCAATTAAAAATAAAGCACACAGCACCAACGATGATAAAGGACATACTGGTCTGAGCTTGTCTAACATTGAGCACTCTAACATTTAAATTCAGCACTTAGGTTCAGTACTTATGCATCAGTACTTAGCTTCAATAATTAGGTATCAATACTTATGCATTAATAGTTGGAATTGACGTTCGAATATAACAGAGCCGTTCGTCAACTCTTTACTAAAATAGCACTACTAAGTATTTGAAAAAACCCTGTATAAATAATTAACAATCACTGGCTTATTGTTAAGCAAACGCACGGATAGCGCTTGTGAATAAGCTCTTCTATATCAATAGCCTGCACAGGAATGTAGCTATGCGCTTGTTGTCTATTAGGCCAAAACCTTCGCATATCTATTCTTTTTTGACCATTCCATTGCTGCTTGTAGGCGCTACAAATAGCAGTCAAGCGGCCAACTACACTATTAATCCTGCCAGCACTCACATCCGATTTGCCATCGAACGCTTTAAAAGCTCGGCCACGACTGGTGGCTTTTATAATATCAAAGGTCATTTGCAATAAGATCCAAACCTAAGTATTGGCGATATCTCATTAATCATACCGATAAACTCTTTAAATACGGGCAACCCTTCTTTTAATAATAGTTTAACGGGGCCTGAATTTTTTGATATGCAGAGGTTTCCTTCAGCGCATTTTGAATCGACAAAATGGCATTTTAATCAAGATAAAAAAAGCCCTCAGGTCACTCGGGTAGATGGACAACTGACACTGCATGGCGAGACCCACCCAATTAGCCTAACCGCAACTAAGTTCGAATGTGACACAAATCCCAGTCTCAAAAAAGAAGTATGCGGCGGCAATTTTACCGCGACGCTTGATCGTACCAAATGGAATATAAACAAATTTGTCTGGTTTGGATTGACCAAAAACCTGAACTTAAATATTAAAGTCGAAGCCGCCAGGCAGTAGCGATTTTAATATTGCAACATTGTTTTTTGATAGTAACCAGTCGCGATTTGCAGAGTGCTCAAAAAGGGAATAGCAATGATTAATCAGCACCATAAGGACATTATGAAGCCACTTTCTGCAGTAATGCCAGCGCGGTCATTTTCTCTAGCCCTGACACTAACATTGGGGCTTAGCGCAACCTCTACGATAGCAATGGCAGATACGGTCAGTCTTCCAATAAACACTTTGCCCAGTCGAATAACCCTACCAAATGTCAGCCCTGCTAATAGTGCGCTTGCCAATCGCGGCGCTTACATAGCACGCAGCGCCGACTGTATGGCTTGCCACCGTGATGACTATAGTGGCGGCGTACCAATTGAGACGCCCATTGGCAATATCTACTCGACCAATATTACACCGTCAACGCGCTATGGCATCGGCAACTATACTGAATCTGACTTCAAAAAGGCTTTGCAAAAAGGTCGTGCACCCAATCATCAGATTTATCCTGCGATGCCTTACCCGTCCTATCATGGCATGACAGATGAGGATATCAGCGCCTTATTTGCGTACTTTCAGACCGTTGCTATCGTAGACAAACCACCTGAAAAAACCACGCGCCTACCTTTTCCATTGAATATCAGAAGCTTAATGCTGGCATGGAATGTCATCAATGTACCCTCTACTGAAAATCGCTCAGGACTGACAAACACTCAGCAGCGCGGTGAATATCTGGTCAATAATTTAGAGCATTGCGGCACTTGTCATACACCGCGCAACTTAACCCAAGGCCTCGATAAAGACCGCTATTTATCCGGCGCACCACTTGGTAAATGGTTTGCACCAAATATCACCCCTGACAACGATACGGGTATCGGCCTTTGGAGCGAAATGGATATCGTAAATTACCTGCGTACAGGAACGCTTGATAAACGTGCTTATGCGGGCGGGCCAATGGCAGAAGCCGTGGCGCACAGTACGCGTTATCTCACTGAAGAAGACCTGATCGCGATGGCTGACTATTTAAAAGTCGTTCCAGCCATTAAGACCGATGACTATCTAATACCTATCAATGTCTCTCGTCTACCGCAACCAGTCAGCGATTCTATTACTTATGACTTACTTGAGCAAAAAGACTATCTGGCGCATGCCAAAACCAATATTGCCAATAGTTCCAACAATAGCGGTCTGAACAGCAATTCGCCAAAAGATTTATATCTCATCCATTGCGCCAGTTGTCATGGGGTCGATGGTTACGCACAGCCCGATGCCCGCTATGCCTCCATCGTTGGTTTGAGTAGTATTCGCCGCGTAAAACCTGATGCACTCATTGGCGTCATTGCATTTGGGGCAAAAGGTGCATTTAACACAGCACCAAAAATGCCCGGCTTTTAAAAAGATTTAAGCCCTACACAAATCGCTAGTATCACTAACTATGTACGAGTCACATTTGGTGGTCTACCAGGCAGCGATGTCAGCGCGGCCGATGTCACGCGTGTGATAAAAGAAAAAAGCTAACCCTAAAACCAACTATAAAAATGCGCTCTAATCTTCGCTTTTTATAATAATGTAAAGACTCAGCACGATAAGGATAGTCCTATGAATGACCTGCTCCAATCTCCTACGCGTCGGCAACTGCTCTCCATGATAGGCAAGACCGCAGGCGCGACCGCGATGTATCAAGCGATGACCACGTTGGGGTTTGCATCCGAGTCGAGCTTTAAAGAAGAGATGAATCTCAAAGGCGCACCGGCTGGTGCCAGTATCGTGATTTTGGGTGCAGGATTGGCCGGGCTGACTGCAGCCTATGAGCTCCGTAAAGCGGGCTACAAAGTGACCGTGCTTGAGTACCAAAATCGTGGCGGCGGACGTAGCTGGACACTCAACAGCGGTGATAAATATACAGATCTGGGCGGTGCTGAGGTCACTTGCGACTTTAAAAAAGGCAAATACTTTCATGGTGGTCCATGGCGATTGCCTATCCATCACTACGCGGTCTTTCATTACTGCAAAAAGTTTGGCGTCGCATTGCAGCCATTTATCCAAACCAATGATCGCGCTTATCTACACCGTACCAATCACTTTAACGGCGCGCCGCAGCGCTTGGGTGAAGTGCAGAGTGATATTCGCGGTTATGTGTCAGAACTGCTGTCCAAAGCCGTCAATAAAGGCAGTCTCGACAGTAGCGTTGATAAAGAGGACAAAGAAAAACTACTCGAAGGGCTAAAAGGTTGGGGTGTTCTGGATAATAACTATCGCTATGTCAAAAGCCATGAGACGGGTAAGCATCGCGGCTATAGTGTGTATCCGGGTGGCGGCTTGATGCCAGATGCCAAACCGTCAACGCCGATATCGATGGATAAGCTACTAGACTCAGGCATGTGGTCAGACATTTATAGCAACTATACCGTGCATGTGCATCAACCAACGATGTTTCAGCCTGTCGGCGGTATGGGGAAAATCGGTGATGCATTCACGCGTGAGTGTCGCGAGATGATTATCTTCAACGCCAAAGTCACCAACATCAATCAAGACGAAACTGGGGTTACCGTTGACTATGTCGATAGCAATAGCCCTGACGGTGCAGCCAAAATAGTGCGCGCAGATTGGTGTATTTGCACTATCCCCTTGTCCATACTGACTCAAATTGACATCAACGTCTCCGCGCCAATGAAACAAGCGATGGCAGCCGTTCCTTATGATAGCTCTTACAAAGTGGGTTTGGAGTTCAAACGGCGGTTTTGGGAAGAGGATGAATGGATCTATGGCGGCATCACCTATACTGATCTGCCGATCACCCAAATCTCCTATCCGTCACAGGATATGTTTAGCTCAGGCTCAGGTGTGCTACTTGGTGCTTATGGATTTGGCGAGACTTCGTACAAATTTAACTCATTGACACCCAAAGAACGTATCAACGCGGCGCTCGCCTATGGCAAACAGATTCATCCACAATATACAAAGGAGTTCCGCGCTGGCACATCCGTCGCATGGCACCGTATCCCTTGGTCACTTGGCTGTTATGGTATCTGGAGCGAGTCCAGCCGTGAGCAGTACTATGAGACACTCTGCGAAATTGACCACCGTATCGTACTGGCAGGTGAGCACTGTTCGCACATTCCTGCGTGGCAAGAGGGCGCGATATTATCCGGTATGGATGCTGCCAAACGCTTACATCAAAAGGCTAAAAAGCTTGGATAGCCAGCTTTTGAGTAATGAGCTTTGAATAACAACTCTGCCGTTCAAGCAAGGATGATAACAATGAGACTAGGCACATTAGGAATAATTATGAACGTAGTGACAGCAAACTCAATCAAATTATCTAGCTCGCTCAGCTCGAGCAAGGCAATAATGATGCTCATGGTCGGCGGATCGATAGTGTTAACAACGTTGTCAGGCTGTAGTCAGAATAGAACACAAAACGCAGCCACCATCGCTAACCCGCAGACAGCACCAATGATATTCGACAACAGTTTTGATAATCAGGCCAGTCGCAATCAGGGCGCATGGGGCGGCGTATATATGTCCAAAGCAGAATTGGCTAAACCTACTACCAATATCGTCGATGTAGGCTCAATACTAAAAATGAACGATGATGCCAGCATGCAGAGATGGCTCACTAAATTTGAAGGCAGCATACAAGGTAAAACGGGGTTCTTTACGATCAATGGCAAAAAGCTCTACGATGACTCTTGTGCAGGTTGTCATATGCAAAAAGGTGAAGGCGCGCAAGGCACAGGCTACTATCCACCACTGGCAAATAATAGCAAGATGCAATCGAAGTACTATATTATTAGTGTCGTTATCAATGGCCTGCGCGGTATGCCATCGTTCCACCGTATGATGAATGACGAGCAAATAGCAGCTGTCACACAATACGTGCATAGCGATCTAAATAATTTCACAGATACAGTGACTACTGCTAATGTCGCGCAGCTACGCCATGAGTTTCCACCAGGATCAGACCCTAGTGAGTGAGTAAAATACACGACAAACTAGCTAACCTTCAATACGCTTAGGCGGCACCGAATACGTGCCAACCACATGAGCCACGATGTCATCAGAGCCTTCTGAATAAAGAGAGACTTCGCCCACTATCAACGTGCGTCCCACTTTCATCAAGGTACATTCGGCGATAATACGAGCACTTGCTGATGGCTTACGTAAAAAGTTGATGGTCAAACTCGTCGTCACCGTTAATGGGACGATACCAATTCTTCCAAGTATCGCCACATAGATGGCTACATCAGCGACAGCCATCATGACAGGTCCCGAAACTGTGCCGCCGGGACGCAGCTCATTTATACCGATCTCGTGCGATAAGGTCGCGCCATTTTCATTGACCGCCTCGACGACGCATTTGGTTTGGGGAAACTCCAATGCCATAAAGGCGCTGATTTCTTCTTTGGTTGCAGACATAACTCTTCCTTGAATTGAACTGTCCATGTTGATTCGTTTAATACATGTATACGATCATCGCTAGATAGCAAAATCGAAACTACTTCCGCCTATGCTACGGTGCTCTTTTAATACTCTGAACTACGTACCGACTATACATATATCAATGTATCACGGGCGTGCCTTCTGTACTAAAGGCAAATCCCTTATTGCTAAAGTTACCGATCATGACCGCTTCTATCACTGGTCTGACTGTCTCATCTACACCTTCGACTTCGATGATAAAGTTGGCACCAGAACCGCCTTTATCCTCTTCTTTTTCGACGATATAGTTAAGCGTCGCCATCGCTGGTAGCTCGATAGGCTTATCTAGATATGATTTGACCAATGCTCCATCTGTATCATAATAATCAATTTTATTGATATACAGTGACTTTTTTAGCGTGGTGTTACGTACACTCAGCGTCGCCGATAGCAGCACTTTGCGAGCGTCTCTATCGGTATAAATATCAGAATAAATCGGTACATAAAAGGTTTGCTTGTAACCAAACTGACTGTAATCCACGTCTGAGGTAATCGCCAACTCTTTAATCGGGTCTTTTTGATGCTCAGACAGAAGAACGTTCGGGTCTTGCGCGGACTGATCACAACCTGACAGTAGTGCCATTATAGCGATCAGTAGGACAGATATACTTCGCTTATTCATAATCATTTCCCTATACCTGCTGGTATCACTGCGATGGCAAGCTGCTATTTGATTTTCACACCCACACTACGTAAGAACTGATTGATATGTTTGTTGGCGCCATAAATCACCAGTACATCGCGCTCTTGCAATACTTGCTCAGGCGTCGCCAAACCTTGAATGCTAGGCTTGCTCTGCGTACGACCAAAACTGTCTTCATAATACTCATAGCGCAACGTACTAAGCAATCGGATATTGAACTTTTGCTCTAACTGTAAGTCGTCGACAGTCTTACCAATCAGCACATTTGGAATCTTAATCTCTACCATACTGAAGTTATCGCTCAATTCAAACGAATCGACAAAATAGCGTAGTGACAGACGCTTAGCCCAGCGATTGGCCGCTTCTTTCTCAGGGTGAATCAAATCATCTACACCGATGGCTTGTAGGACTTTTTCGTGTAGCGGATTGATACTACGGCTGATCAAACGTTTGGCTTTTAACGTCTTAAATAACGCCGTTGCCATGACATTGGCGCCTTGATCTTCGCCAATCGCTACAATGACAATATCGGTATCAACGATTGGTAATCCGCTAACCGTATACTCGTCCGTGGCATCCATACACAGCGTATGCGAAATCACTTCTTTATACGCTTCAACCCGTTGCATACTACTATCAATAGCAATTACTTCATGCCCTTGACTGGTCAATGCCGAGCCTAATGATGCACCGAAATTTCCTAGCCCTACGATGATGTACTTCATAACTTATACAACCTTTTTTAATATTTTTTGCTATTTATTAAGAACAACACAGTCTGTTTGCGACGGATTAGTTAATCGTAATCTCTTCCGTAGGATAGCGATAATTACGTTGACGCATATTTTTAAGCAGTGCGATAAATATCGTCAGCATACTGACGCGGCCAACGAACATAATGACCGAAACCACTATTTTACTAAAATCTGATAAGTCTGCTGTCAGGTTTAAACTTAGGCCCACCGTGCTATAAGCTGAGAAGCACTCAAACACTACTTTAATCAAATCAAGCTCTGGCTGATCATAACTGATGAGTGTCACGCCCGTACCGATGACCAGTAGCGACAGCCACATAATAGAAAATGCGCGGCGAACGGAAATCTCCGCAATCTCTCGTTTGAATATCTCTATCTTGGTCTGACCACGAGCTAGGCTTAATGTATTCAATAGCGCAATCGCAAAGGTACTGGTCTTGATACCCCCACCTGTAGAGTTTGGCGAAGCACCAATCCACATCAAAAATATCGTCAGCATCACCGTTGGAAACGTCAGCTCACCCATATCAATGACATTAAATCCTGCCGTACGCGGGGTAGCCGCCGTAAAAAACCCTGTTACCAGCTTCCCAAGAAAACTGGTATGGTCAGCGAGCACATTATTGTATTCAAAGATCATCACCCCAATCAGACCGACTAGCAATAGTGCGCCTGTGGTAATCAAAGTAATACGGCTATTAATATTAAGTAACCAAGGCTGATAAATATAGCGTTGGTCATGACGATTTATCAGCCGCTGAGCACGATAACGTAAATACCTAAGCACATTGACCACAATAGTAAAACCCATACCACCAAAAATAAATGTCATCGCCAGAATCAGCTGTAGCGAATAATTAAAACGTAGCGAATCATCGTACAAGCCAGCACTAAAGGTAGAGAACCCAGCATTACAAAAAGCAGAAATCGCATGAAAGACTGAAAAAAATAACTGCTCAGACCAATCCATATTGGGTATATCATAAATACTGACATAAATCAGCGCAGCCGCTACCGCCTCGACCGCAAATGTGACGTATAAGATAGACTTGAGTGTCGACACCACATCACCCATACCACGCATGTAAGACATCTCGCTGATGCTGGCTTGTGTCTCATAGCTGACACCACCCTTAAAAAAATAACTAAAATACGTCACAAAGGTCAAAATACCCAAACCGCCAATTTGTATCAGCCCCATAATAATGACTTGGCCAAAAGTCGTAAAATAGGTGGCAGTATCCACTACGATAAGCCCTGTCACACAAACCGCACTGGTCGCGGTAAAAAGCGCATCAACAAAAGACAGCGGCTGCGTCGTCGCATTGGGCATCATCAATAGCAAGGCGCCAACCAGCACCACGACTAAAAAGCTTAGAATAAAAAACTGCGCAGGGTGTAGAAAGGTACGATTGAGATTGAAATTATGATCGGAGAGTTCGCGGACGAAAGTGACAAACACCGCTATCTTTATTGCGACAAAGCCATCAACGGCAGCAGATAAGCCTGAACGTACTAAGTCCGTAAAATGCGCGGTCAATAAAATGATGATGGCAATGCTAGTCAGTGCGTCAAAGACGGCGACCTTATTAAGCGTTAATGGCTTTTTAGTATAGATGTAACGACCAGCGGTCACCATAAAACTAAGGAAGATGATGACCAAATAGAAAATATGAAATATTTGTTGGAGCCACGTCGGTAGTGTAAAACCACTATCCAACAAGGCAATCGCTACCCCGATGACACTAATGAGAATGGTAAAATTGTTCAGTAAGCGATAACGCGCGGCTGCATTCATAGCCTGAGTCCATGACAACGATAACCACGATACTTATACTCCTTTTTTGTCGTCTCTACAAAAAGTGATTTAAGTTAATCGTAACCAATTATTGAGTCATAGTAGCTATTGATAAGCTAGATACTGATAACCAGAGCGAGATAAGAAGTGCTCATTAGGAAGTAACGATTTTAATAACTCTATAGTTTGGCACTATTATCTAATGCGCAATTATTAAACTTCTTCTTTTACTTTTGCTATTTTTACACCGCCCCATGTCACCAATGCCACACCAATCGCAATTAAGGTAGCACCTAAAAATAAACCTTCTGGAGGACTCTCCCCTTGCAAAAAAATAGCGATGGGCACGCCCACAATGGCTCCTACTGCGCCTAGTAAGCTTAGCAACACGGGACCACCTGTCTTTTGCAATAGGAATAACAGTAAAAACTGTCCAGCGAATACGCATGCTTGTATAGCTATCATGCTTAGCGGCAACCAGTTCTCTAAAGATACAGCAATAGAGAAATCTGACATCATACTAAATAAGCCTAGCAGCAGCGCTGCCGCAATCAACATACCTGGAGCGAGTGCACCAGAAGACGCATTATCAGGCCAGCGTAATGTCCGATATATATTACCAATAGCGAGTAGCACTGGACCACAAAGCGCGACTAAAATCCAAAATACACTAGAATCTGGCGCAGAGAATTTATGCACGGCTAATGCTCCTGCCCCGATGAGTGCCGCGATGACCCCAAGCGCACGGACAATATAAAATTGCTCTATACGTAGTAACAGCGCACCAAGATAAGTTAGCAGTGGCGGCAATGAGAGGATTAAGGCGACGAAACCTGCGCCCACATGAGGAATGGCAGAAAATAACAGTAAGTTGGCGGCCGCGACACTGACCAGCGCCGCGACAAAGTAATACTCTAAGCTGCGCGCATTAAGAGGAGGAAGTTCTTTTCTGATGAGCGCTACCATCAGTAAGATAACAGCAGCGCCAGTAATCGACCAAAACAAAAACCCTAATGGGGTCAGACCGACATCGATAGCGTACTTTGCCACATTGGTCGAGATACCAGTGAGTGCCCCACCTGCCAGCAGACAAACAAAAGGCACCAACCAAGTAGTTTTGTGAATACTGGTTTGTTTGAGCGAGTCATTCATCGACTATCCTATTGGATGACGAAATTTCTTAATCATGTTAGATGGCCTTTAAAATAACTTATAACAGCACCCTAATAGCTACTGGGACAAAATGGTAGCAGGTAAGCTTCCTACAGCGACGGTTGCTGCATCAATTGCTCCAGCGATATAGCCAGGGAACTGCGCTGACCACTCACTACCACAACCTGTTAGACAGTCTTGCCACACGCCTGTTTTTGGCTTGGATGGCGGGGCTACTGCATGCTGACCGTTGTTGCTGGCATCAGCAGGCATCGCTGTTAATGGATCTTGTGCCCAGTCTTTGAGATATTCAGCTTTTGGAGTACTTGCCTGTGTACCAAATAGTCGCACTAACTGCGCACGGCAATGTTCTTTTAGCACCGTATCAGAAACGCTCTGACGTACTTGATCAGGAGCGCCAAAGAAGCCTAACAATGCCCCATCGCCCTCTAGTGTAGAGGCATCATGTATCTCAGTAAGCGGCCCTATCGCACTGCGCGCAGCACCCGAGAGACCAGCATCTCGCCAAAATGGTGATTCATAAACAGCGACATATTTGGCATGAGGCGCCATCCAAGTGGCTGTCTTGCGCCACTGTTCACTTAAATCTTGTGGTAGCGTTGGCTGAAATACTATCCGACCTTCTACCAATCGAGGCGGTAACGCAAGTAGCACATGCTGCGCTCGGAACGTCGTCACATGTCCGGTCACATGTCCAGAAGTATCTTCGCTCTGTACTTCAATATATTGAGATTTCTTACTTAATTGCTTTACCGTTTGACTGGTCAGGATGCAACTAGCATCTAGCCGAGCATATAGCGTATCAGTCAACGCGGCCATACCACCGACTAGCCGCATAGAAGGTGGTGCGCTTTTATAACCTTGCATACGCACAGGTGGCTGATTGGCAGCTCGCTCAACCATCATATCGCCTTCTTCGAACTGCGCAAAACGTGATAAATTTAACGACTCAATCAGACTACTTAACTGCGTTTGATAGTCAGGCCAAAACCATGACGGCCCTAAATCAAACGCGGCGCTTGATTCTGCTTGGTCGATATCAGTACTGTTATTAATAGCATACGCATCTGAATATTTAGCAACTACAATGCGACCACCCAAAGTATCACGCGCCTCTAGCAGTCTATACGCTATGCCCTTTTGCTCTAATAAAAAGGCAGCATATAACCCACTTAGCCCACCACCAACGATTACCACTGGTATGTCTTGCATATCGGATTACCCTATTTATAGTCGGTTCAATATAACTTGGATACAAAGAGGCCGAGTGAAAGTATTACAAGTAGTAAGCTAGACGAGACGGACACCGTCCCCAATTTATAGAGGATTGACTATAAACCAAACTACTCTGCCAATAGCTTCGTAAGCATCTCATCAATCTCAACCTTGAACTCTTTGTCTTCGATCTTATTGGCTGTGACTTTGGCATTTTGTAGACTTTGGATAGCGGCTTCTTTTTCGCCTGTCTCAAGCTGTAGCACCGCCATAGAAAAGGCAATCGATGACATATGATCTTTTGAGTTAATGGCAGTAGCTTTTGCCAGTGCTTTGTCATAAATAACCAATGCTGCGTCCAAATCTTCTGTGAAGTCAGCAAGCGTTTCCCATTGTTCTGGGTGGTCTTTATCGGTGTTCTCATTGTCAGTACAAATGGCTTTTAGCTCAACGTATAGCTCATCAAATTTTGCTTGATTGCCTCTACGATCGGCCTCCAGCAATTCCTCGGCTAAGGTATAAATGGCTTTATATATTTTAGTATTAATCATTGTTTACAACCTTTTATGGACTATATCGTGTGTGGTTAGGATTATAACGTAATTCTGGCGGCTCAGATGATTGCTACAAAGAAGAACACGATATTTATGTGGCTGTTATTAACATTACTATGAACCTTATCAAGGTTGCTATTCATACTATAGTCGATTCAATTTAAAAGTAGTACAAGACAACCGAGTGCAGAGGTATATTTGATACTTCAAGCGAGGTTAACGCCGTAATACTTTTATAGTGGAATGACTATATTAAGACTATATTAGGGTTACAACTCGCGCCAGTGCAGCCACAAGCGAGTATCCAGCTCAAATTGATGATACTCAGGCTCCATATGGCAGCATAATTGATAAAAAGCTTTGTTATGCTCATGCTCTTTGAAATGGGCAAGCTCGTGCACCACTATCATGCGTAAAAACTCTGGCGGCGCGTCCTTAAATAGACTGGCTACCGTGATGCTATTGTGCGATTTGAGCTTACTGCCTTGTACGCGCGATTGCGTCGTATGGATACCTAGGGCATGTTTTAAAACTTTCAATTTACTGCTATAGCTGACATTTGATAGCTGACCAATCTTACGCATGTATTGGGTTTTTATCTCATTTATATACTGATAGAGCGCTTTGTCGCTTTGGATTTGATGCTGATTCGGGTACTTTTTTTCCAGATACTCGCCCAACCTACCATCACTGATAAGCTGAGCAGCTTGAGTTTGAATCTGTTCTGAGTAATGCGCTATGTACTTTAATTTGGTCACAAATGTATCCTTTGCTAATACGTAGATGCGTATCAGTCGATCAATTTAATCTTAATGAATTTTACCTTATATTTGCGGCGCTTGTTTGCCACTTATTTGGGATATACCCTCAACTCAAACGATAGTTATTTATAAATAGTTATCCATAAAAAAACCCCATAAGCTGCGTGCAACTTATGGGGACATTTTTACTAATAGTTTTACTTAAAAAATGTGTCTGATTAACGCTCTAAATGCAGATACTGCAAATGGCGCTCGTACTGATTTAAGATATCAACCAATACCTGCTCTTTTGAGTAGCCAACCAAGTCATACTCTTGCGAGCCTTCGCTCAAGAACACTTCCGCACGGTAGTAGTATTCTGCATGCTTGGTAGATGTGCTCAATGTAAAGTTAGGACGATGAGCTTTAATCAGATTGACTTCATAAATAAAGTCATCTTCGTCACCATGACCGACACGCAGTTTTAGACCGTCTACCTGACCACTATCTTGGTCCATGCCTGCATCGATACCTTCACCGATACTAGCAAGGTTTTTGGTATCTAATGAGGTTTTAAGACCACCTGCTTTAAACTCTTTTTCGACCTCAGACATCGCTGGCATCACGACATTATGCAAGAATTTTTCAACCTGTGCATGGCCTGGAAAACTCACAATACGTTGCAAGCGCGCTTTCCAGCTCTTACCACTGTCCAACACATTTGCCGTGCCGATTGTACTGGCTTTACGCTTGTTACCTTCTTCTTTTAGCGACTTCCACATAGACATCATGTAGAGCACAAGAATGATAGAGAATGGCAAACCTGCAATGACAGAGACAGATTGCAATGAGGCAAAACCACCTGCAAACAACAATCCTAACGTAATAAGACCAGTGGCTGCTGCCCAAAACAGACGTAACCAAACAGGAGCATCGGTATCATTGGTCATACCTCTTGAGCTCAAGTTCGCTAATACTAAAGCGCCTGAGTCAGCAGAAGTCACAAAGAAAATAAGACCAATAACCACACCAGCAAATGACAATACTTCACTGTAAGGGAAGTATTCAAACAGCGCAAACATACCCATTGCCGCATCATTAACCGCGATTTCACCCAGCTCTGTTGCGCCATTAGCAACCAAGTCTATCGCTGAATTACCAAAGATAGAGAACCATGCAAAAATAAACCCAAGCGGAATAAACATCACGCCAAATACAAACTCGCGTAACGTACGGCCACGACTAATACGTGCAATAAATAGACCTACAAATGGTGCCCAAGCTACCCACCATGCCCAGAAGAATATCGTCCACCAAGATTTCCACTCGGCACCAGCAGCACCGTCATAAGCATAAACGTCAAAGGTTTTATAAATGATGGTTTGAAAATATTGACCAATATTTTGAGTAAAGGTATTTAATAGATACACCGTATTGCCCATTACCAATATGGCAAGCAACAAGAGTATTGACGACAGCATGTTGAATTCAGATAAACGACGAACGCCTTTTTCGACACCTGTCATCGCAGAGATAGCAGCAGCCGCGACAACACCTACGATGATGAGCGCCTGAACCGTTTTGCTAGATTCGATACCGAACACATGGGTCAAGCCAGCATTGGCCTGCAATACCCCAATACCTAAACTGGTTGCAATACCCATCAACGTACAGACGACACCGAAGGTATCAATACCATCGCCTAACCAACCTTTGATTAAACGTTCACCAAATATCGGTGTCAACGGCGAGCGTAGTGCCAGCGGCATATTTTTGCGATAAGCAAAGTAAGCCAGCGCCATACCGATCAGCGCATAAATACCCCAACCATGCAGACCCCAGTGCAAAAAGGTTTGCGCAAGTGCTTCACGCATGGCCTCAGCACTAGCAGGCTCTAGGCCTGTATGTGGAGTCAAATAATGCATCAAAGGCTCAGAGGCACCAAAGAACAACAGGTCAATACCAATACCCGCTGAGAACAGCATAGCCGCCCACGCTAAAAACGGAAATTGTGCTTTTTCGTGGTCTTGACCGAGCTTGATATCGCCGTATTTAGAAAAACCAACAAACAACGCAAAGATACTATAAGCGGCAACCACCAACATATAATACCAGCCAAACTTGTCTGATACCCAAGTCATGCTCGCGCTTAACAAGGCCTCACTATAATCTGGAAAAGCGATGGTCCAGATTATCAATAAAATAGAAATAATAGCTGAGCCCATAAACACGGTTTTGTTTAGGGTCAGAGGTTTCGTCACATCTTGTGATGGCGAACTGTACATAAAAGACCTCAATAGGTAAATTAAACAGGGTCCGATATTGCTTTGTCCGGCATCATCTAATAGTAGACTGATGATCTATAACCGTATAACGTGGAACCAACCGCATGACGGACAAAGCAGTACCAATAAATAAAAAGCTAATAAAATTATAAACAAATTCAACCTGAACGGTATTCATTATTCTAATACGTTAGCGCTGATAGAAAAGGCCTCTACTTGGAAAGGCCTTTTGGTTAAAATTTTCTCATATCGTTATTTATTCAGTATCCTGTATGCAGGCTTATATTGCAGCCTACACCGTCGAGAGATAATCGCGCATTGGCTCTGAGCGTAGTGGTGCACCATTAGCCACATAGTAATCTGCCGTTGAACGTGGCAACTGTACGCCTCTCATCTTGTCGACGATTTTTTCTGCCAACATGATAGTTGTAGCATTGAGATTACCACTAATAATGTTTGGCATGATAGACGCATCGACGACTCGCAAGCCATCAATACCATGTACCAGACCTTCGCCGTTTACTACCGAATCGTTATCTTCACCCATCGCACAGGTACAAGATGGATGATAAGCCGTCTCACTATGATTGCGTACGTATTCATCTAACTGGGCGTCGGTGACCAGATCATCGGTCGGTGCAATTGCGCGACCACGATAAGGATCAAGCGCTGGCTGATGCATGATCTCACGCGTGATACGCATCGCAGCACGGAACTCTTGCCAGTCTTGATCATGCGACATATAGTTAAACAAGATACTTGGATGTGCTTTCGGATCACGTGATTTTAGCTTGACGCGGCCACGGCTCGGTGAGCGCAGTGAGCCGACGTGTGCTTGGAAGCTGTGTGATTTCACAGCACTGCGGCCATCGTAGCGTACGGCTAGTGGCAAGAAATGATACTGAATATTTGGATGGGTAAACTTCTCATCCGTACGGATGAAACCGCCACCTTCGAATTGGTTAGACGCACCAAGACCTGTGCCATTGAACAACCATTCTGCACCAATCGCAGGCTTATTCCACCATTTATTGGCAGGCGCGATCGACACTGGCAGTTTGCATTCATACTGCATATATAGCTCTAAATGGTCTTGTAAATTGTTACCAACACCTGGCAGATCCAATATTTCAGTCACGCCAGCATCTTTTAGCCATTGACCAGGACCGATACCTGAACGCTGCAGTAGTTGCGGTGAGGCAATCGCACCAGATGAGACAATCACTTCGCGAGCGGCATGGAAGTTTTTGGTCTGGCCTTCGTGCTCGACTTTGACACCGACGGCGCGTTTGCCGTCAAATAAAATTACATCAGTCAATGCACCCGTCAAAATCGTAATATTGCTACGTGGTTTGGCACCATCAAGATAGCCGCGAGCCGTTGATGCACGGCGACCATTAGGCGTCACGAATCGATCCATCGGACCAAAACCTTCTTGCTGATAGCCGTTTAGATCTTCGGTACGTGGATAGCCCGCTTGTACGCCCGCTTCAATCATAGCTTGGAACAGTGGATTGACCCCTGGTTTTGAGGTAGTCATTTCAACAGGACCGCCCACGCCATGATAGTCATTTTCGCCAGCGTCACAGTTTTCTAGCTTTTTGAAGTACGGTAAGCAATCCGAATACGTCCAGTCTGACAGGCCTTTTATTTTAGACCAATCATCAAAATCTAGCGCATTACCACGGATGTAGCACATACCGTTAATCAATGATGAGCCACCTAGCCCTTTGCCGCGGCCACAGTCCATGACACGGTTATTCATGTATGGCTCAGGATCTGTCTTATAACCCCAGTTATAAGTCATCCCTTGTAGCGGCATAGCAAGCGCAGCTGGCATTTGGGTACGGAAGTCAAAACGATAATCTGGACGACCTGCTTCTAACAGCAGTACTTTAATACTGGCATCTTCGGTCAGACGCGTGGCCAGCACATTTCCTGCTGAGCCTGCTCCAACAATAATATAGTCATACTCAGGTGTGGTTGATGTCATAACATACTCCATAATATTGAAAAAACATAAATCGTTTAGGGTCAGTAAGGTGTCCTAAAAAGGCTAAATAAAAGCTAATAAGCAACCTTTCTGGCTTCATTTTTCTCAATAAGATTGATTAAAAGACAGATTCAAACGCACCCAACTCTACTTGGATAGATTTGGTCTGAGTATAGTGTTCGAGTGCTTCGATACCGTTTTCGCGGCCGATACCAGAATGCTTGTAACCACCTACTGGCATTTGTGCTGCCGACTCGCCCCATGTATTCAACCAGCAGATACCAGCTTCGATCTGAGCGATGACTCGATGTGCGCGTTTTAGGTCTGCAGTAACAACCCCAGCTGCCAAGCCATAATCGGTATCATTAGCGCGGCGAATAACTTCTTCTTCGGTCTCGTAAGTCAATATCGACATCACTGGGCCAAAGATTTCTTCGCGTACGATAGTCATATCATCCGTGCAATCAGTGAATACTGTCGGTGCGACAAATGCACCGTTTGCAAGCTCGTTTGTTGTAACGCGCTCGCCACCTGTTAGCAGACGTGCGCCGCCTTTTTTACCTTGCTCGATATAACCAAGCACGCGCTCCATGTGCGGGAAGCTCACCAGTGGACCCATATTGATGTTCTCATCCATAGGGTCGCCTAGCTTAATACGCTCAACACGAGTTAAGATCGCTTGCTCAAACTTAGCTTGTAGCGCTTTAGGGACGAATACGCGCGTACCGTTGGTACATACCTGACCAGTACTGTAGAAGTTGGCCATCATAGCGATGTCAGCAGCGGTATCGATATCTGCGTCATCAAATATGATCAATGGTGATTTGCCGCCAAGCTCTAAAGTTACGTCTTTTAGAGATGAGCTTGCTGCGCTCGACATGACTTTTTTGCCAGTCGGTACGCCACCCGTGAACGATACTTTTGCGATATCTGGGTGATCGGTTAGCGCCTGACCCACTTCATAGTTGCCTTGTACCACGTTAAACACACCGTCTGGCAATCCAGCTTCGGTCAATATTTCTGCCAGTTTTAAGGCAGTCAAAGGGGTGACTTCTGACGGCTTAAAAATCATCGCATTACCAGCAGCTAGTGCAGGTGCTGCTTTCCACATCGCGATCTGAATAGGATAATTCCATGCGCCGATACCGGCGACTACGCCAAGCGGCTCTTGACGAGTATAAACAAAGCTGCTATCACGCAGCGGAATTTGACGACCTTCAATCATCGGTGCAAGCCCTGCATAATACTCAACGACATCGGCACCAGTGACGATATCGACATACTTGGTCTCAGAGTAAGCTTTACCCGTGTCTTTGGTCTCAAGTAATGCCAGTACATCATTGCGTTCGCGTAGTATGGCTACTGCGTTTAGTAGAATGCGACTACGTTCAACTGGTGTCATCGCTGCCCAAACTTTTTGACCTTTTTGCGCCGCAATAACGGCTTCATTAATCTGCTCATCGGTCGTTTGCTGAATAGTGGCGAGCACTTCACCGGTCGCTGGATTAATATCTTCAAAAGTAGTCAGCGTTTCATCAACAGCCAGATAGCGACCGTTAATATAAGCGGTTTGTACTTGTTCTAAATCGATAATGTCTGTTAAGTTACTTAGATTTGGGTTCGGATTTGGGTTCGGATTTGGGTTCGGATTTGGGTTCGGATTTGGGTTTGTCTTTGGATCTGTCATGAGTTCTCCTGTCGACGACTGGCAAAAGCTTTATAAAAAGCGCTTATACCAAATAATTTCGTCATTGTTTAAGTTTTAAAAAATAAAATTTACGTGGTTCTTTCTTAAGGTTTTTTTTAATGAGTTATTTGAGAGCTATGTTTTAATCATTCTCAGGTTGCGTCATCTTTATCAAACGCGCGCGTAATGATTTTTTGTCCGATATATTAATTCCTGAAAAATCAGAAAGCCAAATACCATCAGCGACCAAACGCACCATACATAGCGTTTCAGTATTATCGGTTGCTTTATGCTTTTCCAATTGCTCATTCGACCACGCAGCCCACAACTCACGCAGCTCGCTATCACCCAGCATCAATACATACAAAGTGGCTTGATTATCAAACTCTTCCTGCCCTTTTTCGCCCAAGCTAATCGTGGCATCGATATAAGCGCGGGTGAAAGAACCATAACGCACAGGGTCGTCAGCCATTGCTGCGTTTACTTCTGCCTCAAACTTAGCCATTGCATCATTAAACACTTCTAGCACGAGTGCATTTTTGGTAGAAAAATGATGCATCACCCCACCCTTTGTCACCCCAACCGCATCAGCGACTGCCTGAAACGTCACTTTAGATAGCCCTTGCTCAAGCGTGATACGTGCTGCTTGATCTAACAACGCACGACGAATGACTTCTGGCTGTTTTTTACGCTTATAAGCATTTTCCATATCAATGCACCACAGAATTAGACAATAAGTTCATCACAACAACACCCCCGACAATCATCGCGATACCGACCACTGCTGCTGTATCAAGATTTTGCTTGAATAGCACCACACCAGCGAGTGAGGTTAGTACAATCCCAAGCCCGCCCCACAGTGCGTACGCAATGCCTAGCGGTATGGTCTTAAGGGTCTGCGCCAGCAAATAAAATGAGATGACATAAAGTAAACACATAATGAGCGTCGGTACCAGACGCGTGAACTGCTCTGACTTCATCAAAAAAGTAGTGCCAATCACTTCACAAATGATGGCAATGGCTAAGTAACCATAAGCAATCGTAGTAGGACTCATCTTTAGAACACCCGCTTTTGTTCAACGCATGCTATGAAAAAACATAGCAAAGAAACCACATGGTCGGTATTTTATAGAACACTACTGCCAATGTGAAGGGCTATCTTGCAACTTTATTGTGTCAAACGGTATCGCACGACCTTAATATTCGAAAATATAGAGCATTAAATCCAGTTTTACTTTGCCGAATTGATATCTGGTTCTATATTTTTATTGTTTGTCCTACGTGCCATATAAAAATTTTCTGAAAATATTTTTTATTTCTAAAGTACATTTTATTTTTAAAGCACATTTACCGTCATTTTCTATTGAGTTCTGCCTTGAAATAGCCTATCTGATAAAGGATTGGCGTTAATTTTCAATAATTGCGATAATATTTATAATTAAACGCATAATAAGGTTGACAGCCTGTAGTGACTTGGCTAAAATGTGCCCCACATAACGCAAACAAGCTAATTAACTGCTTTAATATAAAGCATCAATAACTTGCTGTTATGACCAGCTATTCTCCAATAGCTCAGTTGGTAGAGCAACGGACTGTTAATCCGTGTGTCCCTGGTTCGAGCCCAGGTTGGAGAGCCATATACTAAAAACCTTCATCATAATTTGATGGAGGTTTTTTTATTGCTGTGTCTTTTATATTTACTTCTAATAATATTAGCACGGCTATGGTGTTCTTTTAGACATTTTTGTTGTATGGTAAGATTAGTTTTGATTGGGTTCGTTTTTGTTTGAGTGCTTCGCTCTTACTCACTAAAAGTAATGGTTTATTATGATACCTGTACGTATAAAAAATAAGTTTTCTGATCATCCGCAAAAAATCATGCGCCCGATTAGTATTCGTTTGTCTGAAGAAATGATTGGCCTATTAGAAACGACGTCATCAGACTTGGGCTTTAAGCGCATTCAAGGGCTTATTCGTCTTTATATTCGTCAGGGCTTGGATCGTGACCATCAGGATTATACGCTTGCCCATGATGAAGTATTCATCGAAACGCTACGTAAACGCGGCGTTAGCCAGCATATTATTGATGAAGCGATTGTAGTGACGCATAACAACAACATCACTCATCCGCTATCTGAGTTGCAAGACAACGATTAAACAATTAATAATATCGTTGCTAATGAATAGTAACGCTGCTAGATAATACTAAAATAAAAAAGACCAAGTTTGCTAACGCGAGCTTGGTCTTTTTTTGTGGCTGTTATAAAAGTCTAAGCATTACTGATATTTTTCTAACTCTCCTCTTGTTATGCCCTTCTTACATTTAATCTACAGTAAGTATGTTTTTAAGTACTCTGCGATATTTGCGGTTTTAGTTAGCCATAACTAAACACAACAGATGTTTAAACAAGGTATATTAAACATATAGTCGCGACTATTTATAAGGTTTCAACATAATAAAGATCTGCAAGGAGGGGTACGATGACGGGCTTACATCAGCGTTTCAACAAAACTTTGTTTTCAACCATGACGGTAGCAATGCTAGTGATTGCGACTGGCTGCTCATCGCCGCAGACTGATCCAAGTAAAACAACGATACCGACAGATTCTGACCAATGGCAAAAAAAGTTAGGGCAAACTTTTGAGCAGTTGTCTGAGGCCGATCAACAAGTACTCAGCCGATATATGCTGCGTATGAAATTGAGCGACGCTTATGAATCAGGAGCCATGCCGCGTACCACTATCAAGCAAGCGCTAATACAACAGCGTGAATATGAACGTCTGCATCCAAACAACCCAACAGGTAAGAAAAGCCCAATCGTCAAAGGTCAGGCGGCGAACGCTACTGCACAGATGTATCCTGTCGCCCTGCTCCCTGTGAAAACCAGTGATAGCGATAGCTTAAATCAAGTCAAAATGCAGTTTATGCTATCCAACCATGGCAAAGGCGCGATAAAAAGTTTTAAGGGGATGCTAACTATGAAGGATGCCAACCTGACAAAGGGCAAAAACTTTAATGTGCCTTTGACAACCTTTGATCCACCTATCGCACCAGAGCAGTCTGGCAAGATCATTATTGAAAGCAGCATTGAGGATATCAATGTCATGCGTGCTATTAAAAATGCTAGTGGCATCACTATCGAGATTAATAAAGGCATGCTTATCTTAGTAGACGATCAGACAATCGAATTTGAAAACTCATTGGTGAAGTAGTTGTATAACCTACTATTGAGGATTTTATAGAAGTAGAAGGTATTGTTTAATACTTTTATCAATACCATAAAAAAAAGCCCCAATCATTGCTGATTGGGGCTTTTTCGAATTTGGCGGAGACGGAGAGATTCGAACTCTCGAAGGGCTATTAACCCTTGTCGGTTTTCAAGACCGGTGCATTCAACCGCTCTGCCACGTCTCCATTGGTGCATCATTATATAGATATCATTTTATAATGCAAGCCCCTAATCTAAAAAAATTCAATTAATTTGCAAATACCTTTGAATCACTGGTTTATCGCTTGCTTGAGGCCAGATGTAAGCACATATCGAGCAACCTATTGGCATAGCCCCATTCGTTGTCATACCATGCAAAAACCTTATATTGACCGCCTACTTGCATAAGCTGTTGCCCATCAATGATAAGCGACTCAGTCTGATGGATGAAGTCACTAGATACCAATGGCTCATCGGTATAAGCCATGATGTCATGCAAATGTGCCTGACTGGCAGATTTAAGTACCTCTCGTACTGTCTCGACATCGACATCTGGCGTATCAAATACAAAGGTGACATCAATCGCAGCCACATCGATAGTGGGCACCCGTATCGAATGACCATTTATTTTGCCGACCATGGCTGGTAGCACCCGTTCTGTCGCAGCGATACTACTGGATGTCGTTGGGATAATATTATAGCCAGAAGCGCGCGCCCGTCTTGGGTCTCGATGTGCTTGATCTAGTACCGTCTGATCAGCGGTAACTGCATGAATCTCTGTCATCATGGCGGACTGCACACCAAACGCTTTATCTAGCGTATCAATCAACGGCACCAATGCTTGCGTGGTACAAGAAACACTAGAAATAATCGGTAGCTCAAGCGTGAGCGCATCGGTATTCACGCCCATCACGATACAGGCATCCACATCGTCAAATGGCGCGGCACCGATAATTACTTGCTGCGCGCCAGCATCGATATGTAGCGTCGCTTGCTCATACGAGCGAAAATGCCCAGTACACTCTAAAACCACATCGACACCCAGCGCCTGCCAAGGTAAATTTTTAGGATCAGGCTCTGATAGCATATTGATGCAGTAAGTCAGATTGTTTTTGGTCAGACAGAGCTCAGTCTTGCTCATATCACCTGACTCACTCTCTACAATCTCAGCATTGACCCCTAATCGACTGAGGCGGCCATGTGTGCTGTCAAACTTGAGTAAATGCAGCAAGATATCCGCTGGTGCTAAGTCATTAATTGCCACCACATGAATCGCACGACCTAACACTTCAAAGCGCTCTAACAAAGCACGAAGTACATTGCGCCCTATACGACCAAAACCATTGATAGCGACTCTCAATGGCTGTGAGTGCTCACCAGTGGTACGATACGTCGCCGCTATCGGGTCAGAGGTCAATTGATAAGTAGCGCTCGAAAAATCAGGCATAACATCGGACATAAAGGGTATCGCTATAAATGGGGGTAAAAACTGAGCGTTATCACGTTGAGTGCGCTAATGATTGCTGAATACTAAAAAATAGTAAAATTAAAGCCTATAAAAATAAAGGTAACAAAGTTATAGGCAATAAAATTATAGGCAGCAAAACTATGGGGTGATAAAAATCAATGCGAGGCGAATGGTATTGTAGTCAATGCTTTGCTTGAGATGATCATATATCGGACGCAGCTTGATGCTACCGTCATCATTGAAGTCATTTGGATTATTGGCGACTTTAATGGCGACATAGG
Source organism: Psychrobacter sp. 4Dc (assembly GCF_002836715.1). Taxonomy (GTDB): domain Bacteria; phylum Pseudomonadota; class Gammaproteobacteria; order Pseudomonadales; family Moraxellaceae; genus Psychrobacter. The sequence continues at coordinate 14,557 of NZ_PJAT01000084.1, read as the reverse complement.
CATTACCTACGGCTGTCATCACCTCATCATCTGGACGCAGATGATCGCAGGCAAGACTCGGATCTTGTGATTTTAGCTCACCGATATGGCGCATGATGGTCGATTGTGACAATTGACGTGCTTCTGAAATCTCCGCAATGGTCAAACTCTCCTCCAATAACACTCTGGTCGCAAGTAGAGTACTGTCTGATTTGTCAGAGACCTGATTGCCTAACTTCTGTTTTTTATCGATTTTCGCTTGCTGTTGTTCGCGGCGCTTCTTTTGTAGCGTGGCGTAAGCATCGATTACCGACTTGCTTAATGTCCCACCTGACTTTAAGACGAATTTTTCATGTGCCTGCTGCATACTTTCTTCATCTAGCATCGCATAATTAGCATCCGCTTCTTCAGACAGTACCAAAAACCGCTTATCTGCGCCGCGAGCCAATGGATCGAGTTGCAAGCTCATGTCGTTCATACCAAGCAGCTGTAGGCCAGATAGCGACTTGAGGCGTGATAATGCCACATAGCCTTGTCCCAACTCAAAAGTACGCGACAAATCGATTTCAGCTGCATCGAGGGTCATGCCCTGGGATTTATGGATGGTAATCGCCCATGCTAGACAGAGTGGCACTTGTAAATAACTTGCCAGCACATCACCCGTTTCATCTTCGATAATCCACTCTTCAGGCTCAGCGATGACTTCTCGTCCTGAATTAAGCCGCACGACAGGCATTTTCTGGGTCGTTGGTTTCTTCGACTTTGGTTTTTCTTTGTCTTTTTTAGCAGCGGACTTCTTACCTTTTGTCGTTTTTTCGCCAGCAGCCTCTTCATCAACGTCATCGCTGCTATCGTCTTCGATTAACGCGTCACTACTGTCTTTATCCTCTATCTTGACAGCAGCAAACCCAATCAACTCGCCCATCGTTCCGTTAGAGACACCAAGCTCAGCATTGTTTTTGATAAACATTACCTTGGCGCCGACTTTTAGAATCAGCTCGTCTTGGGTACGCACGGTCTTTTTTAGCGTCTCAACCAGCTTACTATCGCCTGTCGCCGTCGCCTCAAAACGCATCATCTCGCCATCTAGAGACGCCAGTTCTTTGTCATTGATTTTATTGACGTTGAGATTGTGGGTATACAGACGCGTACGCTTGATATCGACGCTTTGGTCATAAGTCGCTTCTAAAGCGGCAATCGCCTCAAAGGTCACTTCCTGACGACGAATTTGATTGAGAATATCATCTAGATCAAGCCCGCCATTCGCCGCGTCACTGACTTGTCTATGCTGCTCTGACAGATAGCAAATATGGAACTTGGCATCGAGCCACGCCTCAGACATAAAGGCAAATTTTTCACGATTGCTCTCGCCCTTGCTACCGATGGGCGGCAGCTGAAAAAAGTCCCCTGCGACAACGACTTGTATACCACCAAAGGCTTTGTTATTTTTGCGGACATGCTTGAGGACTTGGCTGACCAAATTGAGCTGCTTGGCATGTAGCATCGATATCTCGTCAATAACCAACACAGCCGTGTCTTTTAGTCTGTCTGCTAAGAACTGCTTGCGTGATAAATTTGTCAAATCTCGATCAGACAGCTCATCCTTGATACCAATACCCGACCAACTATGAATCGTTGTGCCGTTCATGTGTGTGGCAGCAATACCGGTACTGGCAGTCACCGCAACAGGCACACGGCGAGCGCGTAGATAATCAATATATTGATTGAGCGTATAGGTCTTACCTGAGCCTGCTGAGCCCGTTAAAAAGACATTTTGACCTGTTTTTAAGATATCGAGAGCAGAAGATTGACGCATAGATTCAAACCAGCCAGTAATGTGAAAAAAGAGAATAATAAAACCATCATCATAATGGAAAAAAACGCAACATTTGCCTAAAATCACCTAAAATTTGCGGGCTGTGCAACCTTGAGGTATCGACAATAAAATAAACAATTGTCAATAGAATATAGATAAAAAATGCTTTATTTTTTATAAATGCAAAAAATCAATAGCTTATCTTTTAATTTTATCCGTAAAGTATCTGCTTTGATCATAAATACCAAGCCTATGCATTCTAGGCTTTACAGCAATAAAATCATGGCCATTAAAGCAAACTTCCTGTTATGTGTTAACTCATCAGTCATTATAAAATTTTAGTATGATTATCAGCAGAAGCCGAGTAGTATGAAACGTGTACAGAGAGCAATTGATGTTAATCAATCACAACATCAACTGATATTGTTTTGCGATAACAGATATTAGGATAGATAAAATTGCGCTTGTATTATCCGATAAAACAAACAACACAACAAGGAGTGTTTCATGCTGTATGCAAATCCCAATACGGAAGGTAGCCCTGTTCAGTTCCGCGAAAAATACGATAACTTTATTAATGGTGAGTGGACCGCTCCTATCGATGGAGAGTATTTTGATAACACAAGCCCCATCGATGGTAAAACTATTTGCCAAGTAGCCCGCTCAAAAGAAGCCGATATCGAAAAAGCCCTAGACGCGGCGCATGCTGCCAAAGACGCATGGGGCAAGACCAGTGTTACTGAACGTGCCAACTTGTTACTCAAAATTGCTGACAGCATGGAAGCCAACCTAGAAGCGATTGCGATTGCCGAATGTTACGAAAACGGCAAACCTGTTCGTGAGACACTCGCAGCCGACATCCCTCTAGCCATTGATCACTTCCGTTATTTTGCCAGCGCCATTCGCGCACAAGAAGGCGGTATCAGTCAGATTGACGAAGACACTGTGGCTTATCATTTTCATGAGCCACTTGGTGTCGTCGGTCAAATCATTCCTTGGAACTTTCCTATCCTAATGGCCGTATGGAAGCTAGCACCTGCCCTTGCTGCTGGTAACTGTGTCGTTCTAAAGCCAGCCGAACAAACGCCAGTTTCTATTCTGTTCATGTTAGAGACCATCGGTATCGCTGACATTTTGCCAAAGGGCGTGCTAAACGTCGTCAATGGCTTTGGTGTCGAAGCGGGTAAACCACTTGCCTCAAACCCTCGTATCAATAAAGTTGCCTTCACTGGTGAGACTACCACTGGCCGCCTCATTATGCAGTACGCGAGCGAAAACATCATTCCAGTGACGTTAGAGCTTGGTGGCAAAAGCCCTAACATCTTCTTTGCCGATGTTATGGATGAGGACGATGACTTCTTGGACAAAGCTGTCGAAGGTCTAGTGATGTTTGCACTGAACCAAGGTGAAATCTGCACCTGTCCATCGCGGGCACTCGTTCATGAGAGCATCTATGATGAGTTCATCAAACGCTGTATCGCCCGCGTTGAAGCCATCAAGATGGGTAACCCATTAGATACCGACACCATGATTGGCGCGCAAGCCAGCTCAGATCAATTAGAGAAAATTCTATCTTATCTTGATATCGGTAAAAAAGAAGGCGCAAAAGTGCTCGTCGGCGGCGAACAAGCCAAGCACGATGGCGACTTGACAGACGGTTACTACGTCAAACCAACTATCTTTGAGGGCACCAACGATATGCGCGTGTTCCAAGAAGAGATCTTTGGACCTGTCCTTGCCGTGACTACTTTTAAAGACGATGACGAAGCCATGCAGATTGCCAATGACACCTTGTATGGTTTAGGCGCTGGCGTATGGACACGTAGCGTACACAAGGCATATCGCTTCGGCCGTGGTATCCAAGCAGGCCGCGTATGGACCAACTGCTATCATATTTATCCATCACATTCGGCGTTCGGTGGTTACAAACAATCTGGTATCGGACGTGAAAACCATTTAATGATGCTCGACCACTATCAGCAAACCAAAAACATGCTGGTGTCGTACAGCCCTAAAAAAATGGGCTTCTTCTAAACCATCATTGCTAATCATGGAGCGGGTTATCACAAGTGTTACATAGCCCGCTCGCTACAACGATCTAAATAAAAAAACTGAGACGAATTTTTATATCCTCTAATGCGCTTAGGCGCACAGCAGGAAAAATTTGTAGCAGTCTTGCGTTCAAAATAAGGTGTTTGCATATTTTGAATGCAATATCGCAACAACTTTTTATATCAACATTTATCAATCACCCATAAAAGAGAGCTTATTATGACTAACAAAATGAAAGCCGCTGTATTACATGAGTTCGGTCAAGAATTAAAAATCGAAGAAGTCGACATTCCAACCGCAGGTGCTGGGCAAATAGTTGTCAAAATGCACGCCTCAGGCGTCTGTCATACTGATTTACATGCAGTTGAGGGGGACTGGCCTGTTAAGCCAAGCCCGCCATTTATCCCAGGTCATGAAGGTGTTGGCGTGATCACGGCGGTCGGTGACGGCGTAACTCATGTCAAAGCAGGTGATCGCGTTGGTGTGCCATGGCTATACTCTGCTTGTGGTCACTGTACGCATTGCTTGGGTGGCTGGGAAACCTTATGTAAAAAGCAAGAAAACTCTGGTTACTCAGTGAACGGTAGCTTTGCAGAATACGTCCTTGCAGATGCCAACTATGTTGGCATTATTCCTGAGAGTGTCGACTCCATTGAGATTGCCCCTGTTTTATGTGCGGGCGTCACGGTATATAAAGGTCTTAAAATGACCGACACCAAGCCAGGCGACTGGGTTGTTATTTCAGGTATCGGCGGCCTTGGTCACATGGCTGTACAATATGCCATTGCCATGGGGCTCAATGTTGCTGCTGTTGATATTGATGACGAAAAACTTGAATTCGCCAAAAAGCTGGGGGCAACAGTGACGGTAAATGCCAAAAATACAGACCCAGGCGAGTTGCTACAAGAAGAAATCGGTGGCGCTCATGGCGTGTTAGTCACTGCAGTATCATCAAAAGCTTTTGATCAAGCCTTAAGCATGTTACGTCGCGGTGGTACTTTAGTATGTAACGGACTCCCCACTGGCGACTTCCCGGTGTCAATCTTTGATACTGTACTCAATGGTATCACCATACGCGGCTCTATCGTTGGCACACGTCTTGACTTACAAGAGTCGCTAGATATGGCAGCGGCTGGCAAAGTCAAAGCGACCGTCAAAGCTGAGCCGTTAGAGAACATCAATGATATTTTTGAGCGGATGCGTAATGGCAAAATCGAAGGTCGTATCGTCATCGACTATAATCAATAACGGATAGTAAAATGACAGTGTTATAAGCTTATTACGTAGTTATTCCAACTGTCAATTATCAGCCGAAGGTCGTATCTTTTTAGTCATATGCCAGTTGTGATGTGTCTGAAGATGATGCGACCTTTTTGATTTGACTGTGGCATACTGATACTAGAGAGCAATTATATAAACCATGGATGGGCCATAAGAAGGAGTATGATATGAAACTGGCAGCAACAGAGTCGTGTAAGGCGTTGATTGAGCTACTAAAGTCCAAGCATGGAAAGCTGATGTTTCATCAATCAGGTGGCTGCTGCGATGGTAGCTCGCCCATGTGCTATCCATTAGGAGAGTTTAAGGTAGGCGGTCAGGATGTGCTGGTTGGTGAGCTTGTTGACTGTCCATTTTATATGGGACGCGCACAATACAATCTATGGCAGCATACCGATTTGACCATTGATGTCGTCAATGGTCGCGGTGCGAGTTTTTCGTTAGAAATCCCTGAAGGCAAACGCTTTATCGTACGCTCAGAAATCTGTACGATATAAGGACGTTTGACGCAAAACTAGGTAGCATTAATCTTACCTAATGTACCGAATATAACAGTCTTAGCTTGTCCTATGATATTGGGGAAAACAGATACCGCAGAGTCATTTTTATTTTATTATTTTAGCAAAATAATAGTTACTGTAAAGCGTAAACTATTTTGATGAGCATGGATGCTATAAGGAATATAAAATGGAATTTGACACAACATTTGACTATGTCATCGTCGGTGGTGGATCAGCAGGTTGCGTGCTTGCCAGCCGTCTCACTGAAAACCCAGATATCAGTGTCTGCTTATTAGAGTACGGCGGTGATGGCAAAGATCTAGCAGTACGTGTGCCTGCTGGACTTATTCTGATGGTTCCTGGCAAACCGCTCAAACTGAACAACTGGTGCTTTCACACCACCCCGCAAGAGCACCTTAATAACCGTAAAGGTTTTCAGCCACGTGGACAATGTCTGGGCGGCTCATCAGCTATCAATGCCATGATCTATACGCGTGGTAGTAAGCTAGATTATGAACGTTGGGTAGAGCAAGGCTGTACTGGCTGGGGATTTGACGATGTACTTCCCTACTTTATCAAAGCTGAAAATAACGTTCGTGGTAGCGATGACCTACATGGCGATAGCGGGCCGCTGCATGTTAGCGACCTACTCAGTCCACGAGACATCTCAAAAGCATTCGTAGAAGCTGCGATTGCCAATGGCCTAGATCATAACACCGACTTTAATAGCGAAAAGCAAGACGGTACAGGATTGTATCAAGTCACTCATTTCCATGGTGAAAAACAAGGCCAACGCTGCTCTGCCGCGGCCGCCTATCTACATCCTGTCCAAAACCGCTCCAACCTAACTGTCATCACTCATGCGCAGGCTAACCGCGTCATTATCGAAGACAATCAAGCGACAGGCGTCGTCTACGAAAAAGACGGTGTCGAACATACTGTCACGGCGCGTCATGAAGTCCTACTATCAGGTGGCGCATTTGGTTCGCCCAAAGTCCTGATGCTCTCAGGTATTGGCCCTGCAGAGCATTTGCAGTCTCATGGTATCGATGTGGTAGTAGATGCACCTGAAGTCGGTGGTAATTTGCAGGATCACTTAGACGTCGTCTTTGATTACGAGGTCAATACTACTGACGTCATCGGTATTGGCATGGCATCGATTTCGACATTGACCAAAAGCATTCGGCAGTGGAGAAAAGACGGTACAGGGCTGCTGTCTACCAACTATGCAGAAGCAGGTGCGTTCTTTAGCGTCGGTGATGACCCAAAGGAGTGGCCAAATACACAGCTGCACTTTGTCATCTCGCGCGTGATAGAGCACGGTCGCGATCTCAGACGCGGATTTGCTGTCTCTTGTCACAGTTGCTACTTACGGCCTGAAAGTCGAGGCACTGTACGACTGGACTCAGCCGACCCCTCCGATGCTGTCTTGATCGATCCAAACTATCTGTCGCATCCAAAAGATGTAGAGTATATGGTTGCCGGTGCCGAGCGTACTCGCGCCATCATGCAAGAGTCTGCACTCGCTAAGTACATTACTGAAGACTACCCTGCCCCTTACCTCGAAAAAGACGGCATGCTCGGCTATATCAGAAATAAGTCAGATACCATCTATCACCCAGTAGGCACTTGCCGCATGGGCTCAGATGACAGCTCTGTGGTTGATTTGGAATTAAAGGTACGAGGTGTGAGCGGATTGCGAGTCATCGATGCATCAGTGATGCCAACGCTTATTAGCGCCAATACCAATGCGCCAACTATTATGATTGCCGAAAAAATGGCCGATCTCATTAAGGCGAATCATGGCCCTATTTGATGCTGTATTGGGCAAACTGCTTATAGCTGATTGCTTTAAAGAGACATAACTTTATCATTTCTAATTGTTTACAATTAGTAAAATTGTAACTGGCTAGCAATTTAAAGGTATGTCTCTTTGCTATTGAAAATTAACAAACATAAAGCCATAGAATTTAGTATTTAATATCTTATTGATGCTAAATACGGCAAAACCGTGCACTTTTTATCAAAATTAGTCTATTTATAGCTTGCATTACCACAGATTAAGAGAGTATATTCGAACGACTTGTTTATATTTTTAGTTTCCATCTATATAATTTAAAGTTATAACAACCTTTAATATGTTTTATTTTGTATATATGAAACATTTTATAGATAGATGCTTTAGAGGTCACTAAACGCTTTCTCATCGTATTCATAATCGAGTACGAACATATGGATACATGAGTACCTACCTACCATTACATAGGATGTAATAATGCAAAAATCACTCTTCAAACTTACGATGTTGGCGACGTTTGTCTTAGGTATCAGCGCCTGTAGTGGAGACAACAAAACCACCGACGATTCTGCTGCTAGCTCAGATGCCAAAGCCGCTAAAACATTGCTCTATTGCTCAGAAGGTAGCCCTGCTGGATTCGATCCAGCGCAATATACTTCAGGTACAGATTTTGATGCGAGTGCCTTCCCTATTTATAATGGCTTGGTAGAATTCAAAAGAGCAGAGACTGAGATTCAGCCAGGACTTGCTGAGAGTTGGGATATTAGCGAAGACGGCAAGACTTATACCTTTAATCTACGCAAAGGGGTTAAATTCGGTACAACTGATTACTTTACTCCAACTCGCGATTTCAACGCGGATGACATTATCTTTACGCTAGAACGTATCACTGACCCAGACTTTGAATTTAACAAAGCTTATCCTGCTGAATTCCCATATTCAGTCGGCATGGGACTACCTGATATTATCTCTAGTATCGAAAAGGTTGACGACTATACGGTGAAAATCACCCTTAGCGAAACCAATGCGCCGTTTCTACAGAACCTAGCGATGCCTTTTGCTTATATTGGTTCTGCTGAGTACGCAGATCAATTGCTAGCCTCTGGCAATGCTGCTGATATCAATACTAAGCCAGTCGGTACTGGACCTTTCGTCTTTACCTCATATCAAAAAGACGCGCAAATTCGTTATACCAAAAACCCAGATTATTGGAACAAAGACGACATCTATATCGACAACCTAGTGTTTGTCATCACTAAAGACTCAGCAGTCCGTGCCCAAAAAGTGCAAGCTGGCGAATGTCATGTGTCCGCTTATCCAAAACCTGCCGAAATCGAATCTGTTAAAAAATCAGGTAAAGCCACCGTTCTGGATCAGCCTGGCTTCAACGTCGGCTATGTCGGTTATAACGTAGAAAAACCTCAACTGAGCGATCTTAAAGTGCGTCAAGCATTAGATATGGCGATCAACAAAGACGCTATTATCAATGCGGTTTATCAGAGCGAAGGCCTCAAGGCAACCAACCCAATGCCGCCAACGCAGTGGGGCTATGATGAGTCACTTAAAGATGCGCCTTACGACGTCGAAAAGGCAAAAGCACTGATCAAAGAAGCTGGCGCGGATAATCTTTCTATCAATCTGTGGTATATGCCAGTTCAGCGTCCGTACAACCCAAATGCCAAGCTAATGGCTGAAATGCTACAAGCCGATTGGGCGAAGATTGGCGTCGATACCAAACTTGTGACTTATGAGTGGGGCGAGTACCTAAAACGCGCTGCTAAAGGCGAGCCTGATGTCATTCTAGCAGGTTGGACTGGCGATAATGGTGATCCAGACAACTGGCTTGGTTCGTTATTATCTTGTGACGCGGTCGGTGGTAACAACTACTCGCGCTGGTGTAACAAAGACTTCGATAATTTGGTGACCAATGCCCGTCAGATTAACAATCAAGATGAGCGTGTCAGTGAATATGAGCAAGCTCAGCAGATATTCAAAGAGCAGCTTCCTTGGACAACAATGGCACACTCGGTAGTGACCGTATTCACCGCACCAAACGTTGTCGATTATAAAATCAGCCCACTTGGCTCAATACGCTTCGATGGTGTAAAAGTTGAATAACCTTGACTGATTAATTCCGTTACGACGTAAGCAATTTATTCATTTTATTCATTCATATAAGTGCGGCTGGGTCAGATACTCTGCTCCAGCCGAATTTATATAAATGATATGAACAATATGAATTAAGCGCTTTGTCACGGATCTCTTCATCATCGCTAATACTCTAATCATTGAACCATAACTATTGAGCAGCCCATGCTACTTTATATTCTGCGTCGTATTGCCATTTTAATACCCGTCTATCTTGGCCTAACGCTATCCACTTTTACTCTGATTCGTCTCGTACCTGGAGATGCGGTAGAGATTATGATGGGCGAGCGTATGGTCGATCCCGAGCTACATGCTCGTGCCCTAGAAAGGCTAGGATTAGACAAACCGCTCGTTGCCCAGTATTGGGATTATTTGACTGGCATCCTAACGGGTGATTTCGGTCAGTCCTTTCGTACTCGTACGCCCGTACTACAAGACTTTTTTGCCCATTTTGTTCCTACTCTAGAATTGGCGTTATGCGCTATTGTTATCGCTAGTGTCATTGGTGTTAGCTTAGGCATCTTTGCTGCCTTGCGCCGTGGTACATGGATTGATTACACCCTAATGTCAGGCGCGTTGGCAGGCTACTCTATGCCTATCTATTTATTAGGTCCCATCCTGACTGGTATCTTCGCTCATTATTTAGGTCTCCTGCCCGTCGCTGGGGTGATATCTGTCGCACAGTTTTTAGATGTGCAACCACTGTATGGGTCATGGTTACTCGGCTCACTAAGCTCAGGAGAGCCTGGCGCGTTTTGGAACGTGGTCAAACACTTTATCTTACCCTCTATCGCCTTATCGACCATTCCGTTAGCGATGATTGCGCGGATGACACGCTCTGCGATGCTAGAGGTATTGGATGAGGACTATGTGCGTACAGCGCGAGCCAAAGGCTTATCTCCACGCCGAGTGATACTGGTCCACGTAATGCGTAACGCCTTGATTACTGTGGTTACGGTCGTCGGCCTACAGATGGCGACATTGCTTGCAGGTGCCATTATTACCGAGACCATCTTTAGTTGGCCAGGCGTTGGTAATTGGCTACTCGATGGGTTTTTCACTCGTGATTATCCTATTGTACAAAATGGTATTTTATTGGTCGCCACCGCTCTGATTTTGGTTAGTTTATTTATTGATATTTTGTATGGTCTGATCAATCCACGTATTCGCCATACTTCTTAATTTAACATTAATAAATACTCACATTATAAATAGTGATGATTAGCGCTCAAGTGAAGTTTTAGCAATGCTTAGTACTTTTTTATGAATAAGATTCTAAAAAATGTCACTGCGCTAGCCACTATAGGAAATGCTCATGAAGCCTTCTGTTCTCCCCTCTGATGTCAATCTGATGGCAGCCATACCGCCGTCATCTTGGCAGCTATTTTTATCGACGTTCTGCCGAAACAAAGGCGCCGTGATTGGTTTTATTGTACTGGCATTGATGGTTCTTGTTGCCATACTCGCGCCTGCTATTGCGCCTCATGATCCTTACGAGCTGTTCACTGGTCAAGAGCAATTGCCGCCTGCCTTTTTAGATGGCGGCAATGCGATGTTTTGGCTAGGCACTGATGATGCTGGTCGAGATACGCTGTCCCGGGTGATGTATGGCGCGCGTTACTCATTGTTTATCGGTCTGAGCGCCACGACTCTTGCGATGTTGGTTGGTATTTCACTTGGGCTAAGTGCTGCGTTTTGGCCAAAGGTCTGGGGCAAGGCCGTCATGTTGGTCAATGACATCTTAATGTCCTATCCGAGCTTGCTACTGGCCATCATCATTGCCGCTATCTTAGGGCCATCTATGACTAATACTATTATTACCATCGCTTTGGTCTGTACGCCGCCTTTTATTCGGTTAACTCGTGCGACTGCGATGGTAGAGCTACAGCGAGAATACTTCATTGCTTCACAAGTGATGGGTGCTGGCGTGCTCAGATTGTTGTTTATCACCATTTTGCCCAACTGTATGGCACCGCTTATCGTACAGGCAACGATGATTTTCTCGTCTGCTATTTTAGAAGCAGGTGCGATTGGTTTCCTAGGCTTTGGCGTACAGCCACCTGATGCCGAATGGGGCGCGATGCTAGGTACGGCGCGTCAATATATTCAAAGTAATGTTTGGCTAGCAATCTGGCCGGGTGTCGCTATTTTCTTGGCTGCACTATCGATTAACCTGACTGGTGATGGCTTACGCGATGCGCTAGATCCTAAATTAAAGCAGGTGACCTAAGATGACTGAACCATTAATTAATACGCCTATCACTCATACGTCTATGAATGGTGCATCAACAAAAGACTCTCCGTTATTGCTAGATATCGAAAACCTGTCGGTTACTTTTGGACAAGGGGTGCGTGCCTTTCGCGCAGTCGACGATGTGTCTTTAAAGATAACCCAAGGTGAAGTCATCGCTGTCGTCGGCGAATCTGGCTCAGGTAAATCGGTCACTATGATGGCGCTGATGGGTCTATTACCACCTTCTGCGACCGTTCGCGCACAGCGAGTGGTCTTTGATAATAAAGACATGCTCAGTATGTCAGCCAAAGAGAGACGCGGCATCATTGGTAAAGACATCTCTATGATTTTTCAAAATGCGATGTCTTGCCTAAATCCAAGCTTTACGGTTGAGATGCAGCTAGGTGAAGTGCTACGCAAGCATCTTGGTTTACGAGGCGCAGCAGTACAAACACGCATCTTAGAACTGCTAGAGTTGGTCGAAATGCCCGATGCCAAAAACCGTCTCAAAGTCTATCCGCATCAGCTATCAGGCGGTATGAGTCAGCGGGTTATGATTGCGATGGCCATTGCTTGTGAGCCAAAACTGCTTATCGCAGATGAGCCAACCACCGCACTCGATGTCACGGTACAAGCACAGATCATGGATTTGCTGAGCAGATTACAACGCGAAAAACAAATGGCAATGGTATTAATTACCCACGATTTGGGCCTTGTCGCGCAAAACTCGCGCGATGTCGCGGTCATGTATGCTGGACAAGTGGTTGAAACCAGTACCGTGCCAGAGATTTTTCAAAAGCCTGCACATCCTTATACTGAAGCATTGCTACAAGCCATCCCTGAATTAGCCATCGGTCAAGATAGGCTAAACAGTTTACCAGGGGTCGTTCCAAGTCAATACGATCGCCCAAGCGGTTGCCTACTGTCTCCGCGTTGCCCGTATAAAGAGTCCGCTTGTGAAGTACCACCGCCTATTTTAGATACACCTACTGGCAAGGTACGTTGTATTGATTCTAATATTACCTCTCACCCCTCTCACGCTGCTACTCTGGAGTCACAAATATGAGTAATAAAGTGGTCCTAAAAGCAGACAATCTACACAAGCATTACCCCGTATCACAAGGTCTGGGCAAAGCAAAGGCTTACGTGAAAGCGCTCAATGGCGTCTCATTCGAGCTTGAAGCTGGCAAGACATTGGCCGTCGTTGGCGAATCAGGCTGCGGAAAATCCACCCTTGCCCGCCAGTTGACGCTGATTGAAGCGCCCACACATGGCGAGCTATTTATCAATGATGAAGGCACCACCGGCTATAGTAGAAAAGCGCTAAAAGAGTTGCGTACTGAAATTCAAATGGTCTTTCAAAACCCTTATGGCAGCTTAAATCCGCGTCATACCATTGGCTATCAATTGACAGAACCATTGGATATCCATACCAAACTGTCTAAAGAGGAAAAGCGTGAAAAAATCAACGAGATGATGAGACATGTCGGTCTACGACCCGAACACGCTGGTCGTTATCCGCATATGTTTTCGGGTGGACAGCGCCAACGTATTGCCCTCGCCCGCGCGATGATGCTCAACCCTAAAATCGTCGTCGCTGATGAACCGACTTCCGCACTCGATGTATCAATCCAAGCGCAGGTTCTAAACCTATTTATGGATTTGCAGGATGAGTATCGCACCGCTTACGTCTTTATCTCGCACAATCTATCCGTCGTACGCCACGTCGCTGATGATGTAATGGTGATGTATCTAGGTCAAGCTGTTGAGCACGGCTCCAAAGAAGCGATTTATAATGCACCAAAACATCCCTATACCATCGCGTTATTGGCTGCTGCCCCAACGGTAAATGGCCACAAAAATGATTTGACCCTACAAGGTGAGCTACCAAGTCCGCTCAATCCACCAAGTGGATGTGCGCTACATAAACGCTGCCCCTATGCCAAGCAGCAATGCAGCGAGGTAGAGCCACAACTGCGCGAATGGGACGGTCGATTGGTTGCTTGTTTACGTTTAGAAGAGATATATGGTTAAGGTGATTAAGGTTAAGATGGTTAACAACTAATCAATATTTACCACACCGCGACATTTAGGGAATTGGCTACAACCAAAAAAGGTCTGACCTTGATCCAGGCCTTTTTTTGCCACGCATTACAGATATTTAGCTTTATCTCAAATTAAGCATGTTAAATCGAAACATCATACCAATTAATTATTGATATGATATATTACAAAATATAATTTTATTCTATTGAGACAACAGAATGTTACAGTCAATTAGGCTTAGAAATTTACGGAGTTTTGCAGACGATGACCATTCACCCTATGTAGATTTAAAGCCTTTAACTGTCTTAATAGGGAAAAATAGTAGTGGTAAAAGCTCTTTTTTACGTAGCTTACCTTTATTAAGACAATCCGTAGAATCAAATACTACTGGACCTATATTATGGTATAGCTCTTATGTAGATTTTGGTGCTTTCTCAGAAGCAAAGAAGTTTGACAGCAAAAAGAATATTATTTATTTTGATTTTAAGTTTGATCTTAAAATTCCAGATTATTTGAGCCATACATATCCATTTGATTGGCCAAGAACTAGAAAAATAAGTTCTGAATACATACTTATAACGGTAAAGGTTGGAGTAACTGAAACTAATAAAAAGACAGTGGCAAAAGAGTTAATTTTAAATATACATGATAGTGAATACAAATTTATTTTTAAAGAAAACCAAAAATGCGACTTATTTATAGATGAT
>NZ_PJAT01000083.1 GCF_002836715.1 Psychrobacter sp. 4Dc | reverse complement strand
AGCAGACGTCCAGTTACGGATTGGCATCGACCACTTTTTAGACGCCTGCTGGGTGGCTAAGTACACCACTTTGAATGCTGCCTGATCAGATGGGAACACCTTACGCTTATTCACTGCCGTCCGAATCACACTGTTTAGCGACTCTATCGCATTGGTGGTATAAATCACTTTTCTGATGTCTTTAGGATACTCGAAGAACACCGTTAAGCCCTCCCAGTTATTGCGCCAAGACTTGACCACGTGCGGGTAATCTTTGCCCCAAGTCTCATCAAAGTGCTCAAGATTGGCCTCTGCCATCTCAAGGGTATCAGCGCCGTAAATGGCCTTTAAATCAGCCGCTACGGCCTTTTTATCCGTCCACGGCACAAAATTCATTGAATAGCGCACCATGTGTACGATACACAGCTGAACCTTGGCTTTGGGATAAACCGTGTTGATGGCATCGGGGAAGCCCTTTAAGCCATCGACACAGGCAATGAGGATATCTTGTACCCCGCGGTTTTGAAGCTCGGTAAGAACACCTAGCCAGAACTTAGCGCCTTCATTCTCTGAGAGCCACATACCAAGCAGCTCTTTTTTACCGCTAAGATTGATGCCTAGGGCTAAGTAAATGGCTTTGTTGATGATCTGCTTGTCTTGACGTACTTTGACGACGATGCAGTCTAGATAGACGATAGGATAAACACTGCTCAGCGGCCGGTTCTGCCAAGCGGTGATGTCCTCTAATATGTTATCGGTGACTCTTGAGACAAGAGAGCTTGAGATGTCGACATCGTAGAGCTCTTTAATGCTCTCTACGATCTCAGTGGTGGTTTGACCCTTGGCGTATGAGCGAGGATAAGCAAGTGTGTGGGGCACACTTGCCCGAAGCGCAAGACGGAAGGCTATGCCTGTAGTGACGATATGATTTTATCATCGAGACCTGAGATACGGGTTTGATGCTTACTAACGAGTACAGGCTCAAAGCTGCTATCACGGTCTCTTGGGGTAGAGATT
>NZ_PJAT01000082.1 GCF_002836715.1 Psychrobacter sp. 4Dc | reverse complement strand
AGTCATTTTCCATCCAACCTTGGCGTAAAAACTTCACTTGAGCCCACTTTTTCTCGATGGGATTTAAGTCAGGACTATAAGGAGGTAAGAATAATAGCCTGTGACCATGCCTGTTAAGCAGCTTTTGAACGCGCTTATGAAAGGCTGCATTATCCATAACGATTACACATTTTCTCTTAAGCTTTGGTATCAGCGTGAACTTGCACCAGTGATAGAAAATCTTTTTATTAATGTTGGTCTTTAAGCAATTGAGTGCAAACAGCGTTTTGCCATATAGTGCACCAATGACGTTGGTTCGATCTTTGGCTTGCCAATTGTAACTGCCAATGCAGGGGCTACCAATGGGTGCATAACCACAAGGACGCATCGTTTCACTCTCAAACCCACTTTCGTCCATATAGACAATAGCAAAGCCTTGAGCAATGTAGTGGTTAAGCTTGGCTAGATAAGTCGCTCTTTTCACAGGACAGGCTTTGGGATGCTCAAGTGTCTTTTTTTTTGCTAACACCAATACGCTTTAAGGCTTTACTGATGCCTGTTGGGCTACAATCAAAACGCTGTGCTCGCTCATAGTGATAATCGTCAGGGTGGTCTTTGACATCTTGAGCTAAGGCTTCATCCTCTATTTTGTAGGGCTTAATATATCGAGTGGTTTTACTATGAAGACGCTTTTTCCACTTCTGGATAGTCGTTGGACTGATATCATAGAAAACAGCAGCTTCAGCAAAGGTCATGCCCTCATCTAAGCTTTTTAAGACTTGTTTGCGATAATCTAGGGAGTAAGTCATGGTTATTTATTGTGGTAATCGTTTAGTTGATTTATTTTATAACATTTTTGTGGTCAGGTGACTATA
>NZ_PJAT01000063.1 GCF_002836715.1 Psychrobacter sp. 4Dc | reverse complement strand
AAATCATAGCCTGAGTCGCTTTATTAGCAATAACGGTAAAGAAAAATGTTAGGTAAACAGATAACAGCAAGCGCAATATGGCTTAGCATGATCGCAGAGCAAATTTGGCACAGTAGACTTAGAAAAGAGATAGCTCAAGTAGATACAGAAGGCTATTCGTTGATATCAGTAAATAGGACATCACTCAATAGCTTATATAAAAATTTAGCCAAACCTTTTCGAAGGTGTCATTGCTGTCATGTGGTTTACACATTCAATCTTTAAAAACGTCTTGGTAGTTATATAGGACACGATGATTCCTCCATAGGTTGTGGCTAATGTCAGGACGACAATAGCAGGTTAATTGAAACGATTTATCGCTTATGAAAGATAAGTAATATAAATCAATGAGCCAATAATAACGATTTAAAAATTAAAGTCAATAATTAATTTGGCTTGTATAGAAAATAATTTAATAAACGTGTGTTCAATTAATCACTTTAATTTAAAATCTTATCAGTAGTTTTTAAGCTATAAAACTATTTATCACTTCAGCCAATAAAGCAGCAGCGATAATTATAAATATTACCCCACATCCACGATTGAGCCAAGCTAAGCGATTACCAACATCGAGCCAGCTTGCTAGCTTTTTGCCACCCAAGGTATATACGATCTGCCAAATCGTTTCGCTCAAAAACAAGCCGATAGTCAATAGGACATATTGCGGCCATAGTGGCGCACTGAAATTGATAAATTTAGGGAAAAAGGCCGCAAAGAACAAAATAGCTTTCGGATTAGATAATGACACCCAAACACCAGTACGAAACAAGGTCATATTGCTCGGCGCTATTTTAGTAGCAGCACTGGAGAGCGAACGCGGCTGTGATATAGGCGCTCCATCAGAAACCGTATAGTCTGCTGCTACCTCGACACTCAACTCTTTAGCATCGCTCATCAAGCTACCGTCACCAGCATCGCGCCAAGAGCTGATACCCAAATAGATTAAGTATACTGCACCCACAGCCTTGATAATGGTCAGTAGCCACGGTGACTGGCGACTGATTACATCCAATCCAAGCAGTGTCGATAGCAGTAATACAAACAAGCCAAGGCTTAAACCTGCCAGCGTCCATAAGGTTCTTTTGACGCCATAGTTCATGCCATACTGAAATGCCAACAGCATATTAGGACCAGGGGTCGCTGAGATAAAAAACGTACTTGCGAAAAACACTGCAAACAGATGCCAAGACATCAACCCACCCCTACTTTGTCATGTGTAAATGGTTCTAATACGAACGGCTATACGATTTAAGTATGCGACTAAAAAATAAACACCGCCATTGAGACGGTGTTATTTATACCTATATATCAAAAAGTCTCGCAAAAATCCTTAAAGGAACGACACGCATTCTTCTGAATAATTATGACTGCATAGACGGCTGAGTCGTACAGCTATCTAATAGCTTCTTTAAAAATGCATCGCAGCGTTCAATTTCGCTAAGCTCCACATATTCATCCGCTTTATGCGCCTGCTCAATACTACCGGGGCCACAAATAATCGTTGGAATACCTGCATTGGTAAACTGACCGCCTTCAGTCGCGTAAGCCACTTTATGACGCTCATTATCTCCTGTCAGCGCAGCGATTAGTGATTGCAACTCAGAGCTATCGTCATCTGTCATGGCGGGGACGCTTTCTTCTTGCAT
Organism: Psychrobacter sp. 4Dc; assembly: GCF_002836715.1. Classification (GTDB taxonomy): domain Bacteria; phylum Pseudomonadota; class Gammaproteobacteria; order Pseudomonadales; family Moraxellaceae; genus Psychrobacter. Next base: position 61,312 of record NZ_PJAT01000063.1, on the reverse strand, counting down.
CAGCTCAATACCAGTCTCTGGAGCGCGCGCTTGCATTTGCGCGTTTAGTTCAGCGACTTTTGCCTGAATGGGCGCTAGTATATCGTCTTGCGTCATGTGCGGCAGGTTGCGATAGTCAAAAGTAAACTCGCATAGGTTGGGCACGATATTGGTCGCTGTACCACCATGTATGGTACCTACTGACAATGTCGAGTATGGCACTGTAAATAACGCATCGTTATCATCACGAGCGCTCAGCTCTTCAGCAAGCGTATCTACATAGCCAACCAATCTGCTAGCGTAGCTAATAGCATTGACACCTTGTGCAATCAATGAAGAATGCGCCGACTTGCCATGTACACGGCAGCGATAAACTGCGATGCCTTTGTGTGCGACTACCATAGCCATGTTAGTTGGCTCACCGACGATACAATAATCAGGCGTGATACCACGTGCTTTTAGGTCTGCCAAAATCAATGGCGCACCCAAACAACCAACCTCTTCATCGAACGACAATGCCAAATGCAACGGACGACGTAGCTGACCGCTATTCGATAACTGCACGGCTTGTGGCAATACCGTTAGTGCACAAGCGATAAAGCCCTTCATATCACATGCACCGCGTCCGTATAGCTTATCACCACGTATCGTCGCGGTAAACGGCTCTGAAGACCACGCTTGTCCATCAACTGGCACAACGTCGGTATGACCTGATAAGACCAGACCGTTATTGATAATATCAGCATTCTCGCCAGCCGGTACAGTCACAAACAAATTGGCTTTGGTTTTAGCCTCGTTAAAGGTCAAATCTACCGTCAAACCCAACTGCTCACAGTACGACTTTACATCGTTAATCAAAGCCAAATTAGAATGGCGACTGACCGTATCAAAGGAGATGAGACGTGTTAGCCAATCGAGACTCTGAGTAGGGTGCTCAGCATTTTTCAGCTGGACATCGCTGCTACTATCAACATTATCGCTATTACTGACATTGTCGCTATTACTACTGCTATTTTGGATCATAAAATATCCTTACTACAATTTTCAGAACTATGATGTATCAGAGCTGCCTTACGATGGATTGTTATGGTTCATCACATCAACCACTGGCGGCATTGGTTTTGGTAGCTTACCTTCTGCCTGTAGCTCTTTGGTTGTTTTGGCATCGATAGACAAACCTGCGATGAGCGCGATATCTTTGACAGCCTTGCGTTTACGTGTGGCAAAACTTACGGGTACCATACGAGCAAATTCATAGATATAAAGATAAGACTCTTCGCCACCTTCAAAATCCTCATCATCTTCGAGACGAATTGCGCCAATCTTAGCCAAATCAGATAGCATCTCGTTTTCTTCACTGGTCAAACCACAATCAGTAATACCAAAACCGGTCATAAAACCGTTTGCCCACTGTTTCAACGCCATCACGCGCTCGTATAAATCATGTTCATCATCTGGAATGAGCGGCATATACGCGTAGGCATCATCTTTGTCTTTTAGCTGAAACACGATGTCTTCCGCTTCTTCTGTCAGCAAGGTCAATGCAGGCTCTGGTAGCGGGGCAAAGCTGAGCTCCTCAAACACCTTAGCCCAAGTTGCTTCGTCAGGCGCATTACAAGCCGTCATAAGCCCTGTCATCATGCCATGCACTTCGCTAATAGACACGTCAGTCCAATCATCAAACGCAGTCAGCCAAGTATTCCAGCCAGAGATATTATCATTCATAATAGATGTCCTAGTAATTGATTACTGCTCATAAAATAAAAATAGTCGCGATAAAATGTCATGGACAAATTATCGATAAATAAAAGTGAAAAGACAAAGCCCGATGCTTGTAATTACTTTGTTGATATAGATATTATGCGGTCACCTATGGCATTATTAAATGCAGCGAACAAAATTCATTCACGCTTACTTGTTAAGGATAAAAACTGACTATGTATGATCAACTTAGAATATTAGAAAAAATGGTACTCGACATCAAAAAACAGTATCAGCTTGTCAGTGCTGAACTTAGCAGCTTAAAACAACACCCTGTTACTGATTCAAAAGAATTTGCCGCCCTAAAAACCAAATTAGATAACAGTCATAACGAACGTGACGGTGCCAAAAAACAACTGAACGATCTCGACAAGCGCTATCAGAGTCTTGCAGAAGCGCACCATATGATCGGTGAAGAACAAGACAAACTGCAAAAACAGATCAGCCAATTACAACAACAAAACAGCGAGCTGCAACAACACAATAATGAGCTAAAGCAGCAGTATAGCGATATCAAACAACAAAACAGTGAACTGCAAAAGAAGAATCAGTTGGCCGCTGAACGGACGCAAGTGGTGTTAAAACGCTTAACCCGTATCGATCAAGCAGAAGGTTGATACATAGCGGCACGAGATAGTCAGTGGTGAGTTTGGCTTAAGTCTTTTTGCTTAAATAACTTTATTATCGATAAAAGCCACGTTGACTAAGTGCCTTTATTATCAACTGTCTTAGCTATCAAGTGCTTTAGCTATTAAGTGCTTTAGTTATCAAGTACCTTCATTATTAAAAATACAGCGTTGATTAAGCCACTAGACTCACACTTATAATCTCTTATATTACTCACTTTAATGACATATATTGTAGGATTTATCATGACTGATGACCAGACCAACCCTTTAAACAAGCAAGCGCCAAACAATCCATCACAAAATAACCAACTACCAACCAATGGGCTTAAATCCCAAAGAATCGCGCCAAATACTTCAGCTGCAAATACTTCAGCTCCACAGAGCGGCGCTGCTAAACCTGCGCCTAAAACAAACAGCACTCCTGAGCCACAAATCAAAAAAGTAGATATTGCGATTGCTGGGGTGACCTATCCCATCTATTGCCCAGTGCACGAGCAAGAAGAGCTACACTCAGCCGTCTCTTATATCAATAATTATGCGCTCGACCTAAAACGCGATGCGCCAAGCCTGAGCCAAGAGAGCTTGCTAGTACTGTGCTGCTTAAATTTATACGAGAAAATTCATACTTATCAAAGAAGCGATGAAGATCGTATTCAAGGAGATAAACAGTCTGAGGCATTGCTCAATAAAATTATGAAAGATGCTCATTCTATTCTATAGATACATCGTGCTGTATTAAACATATAAGCGCCTAGCCAATAAAGTTAGGCGCTTTTTTTGGTCAATCATTTATCTATTTATGTATAAGGCGTGTAGGTCTTGCCTGCATGAAAGTCTGCTTGATGCTCATAATTGCAAAAGAATAACTCTTGGTTCGCTTCAATATTGCCATCGGTAGCTGTACTTGGTTTGGTTTCGAGTACACCGCGATATTCAGCCAAGCTGTTGCCACAAAAATTACACTGACGCGGTGTGGTCACATCTCCTTCTTTTGGCATCATACTTTTAGGTGCGCGCGGGTACATAAACTTATAAAAAGCCCACATTGAAGCCCAAATAATAAGGATGACGATAATAACAGCAAACACGGCAGTGCTCCTTCGATTATGGGTAAACGCGAGAAATAACGAAATCTACTAAATAAGATTAGTTAATACGTTTTGATAACATAAATTTTACCGTCAATAATAGCGATAATACAATGCCTTTACCGTTTAATTGCTGATTGCGCTAACTGACTGGTTGTATCCACTAGATAAACCTACCAACAAATCAGTCAACTGCATAACAAAAAACCTGGCCATGATAAGCCAGGTTTTTTATCAGAAGTAATAGTCAATTTAAAACAACAATCAGGTTAAAGTAACTATCAGGTTTTAGCAGGGTTACAGCTGTAGCTCACTGATATCAGCTACCGTCAAGAACAAGGCACGAACCTGCTTTAGCAATGCCAAGCGATTGTTTTTAAGCGCAGCATCTTCACTGTTGACCATTACTTGATCAAAGAACTGTGTCAACGGCTCATCTAAGCTAGCCAGCGTTTGCAATACTTGCGTATAGTCCGCTTGCTCAAGCAATGGTTGTACCACTGTCTGTGCTTGCTTCACATTCGCATATAAATTTTGCTCAGCAGATTCAGACAGTAGCGCTTCATCGACTGTATCAGCCACGCTCACTTCTGACTTGGCCAATATATTAGCGACACGCTTGTTTGAGTCAGCCAACATCGACGCTTGTGACAGCTCGCTAAATGCTTGCACTGCACGGATACGCTGATCAAAATCAAGCGGCATATGCGGGTTAATCGCTTGCACTGCTTGAATCGTATCGACGCTAACGCCTTGCTCCGTATACATCGCACGGTAGCGCGAGTTTAGGAATGCCATGACTTGGGTAAAAGTATCACCCATTTTGGCAATCTTGCTACCTTCAGCATCACTATAGCCTTTAATCGCTTGCTCAACGAGCGCTACCAGATTAATCGGCAACTGCTTTTCAATCAAAATACGCAAGATACCAATAGCAGAACGACGTAAGCTAAACGGATCCTTTGAACCTGTCGGTGCTTGGTTAATCGCAAAAATACCAACCAATGTATCCAAACGATCAGCCAATGCTAGGCAAATACCAATCAGTGTTTGTGGTAATACATCACCGCTGAATTTCGGCAGATACTGCTCTTCTAAACTGGCAGCGACCGCTTCTGGCTCATTATTTAGGCGCGCATAATACGTACCTGCGATACCTTGTAATTCAGGGTATTCGCCGACGAGCGAGCTGGCCAAATCCGCTTTAGACAAAATGCCCGCACGTACGGTTTCATCAACATTGATATCGTGGCCTTGCTGCTGCATCAACGTGGCGATAAACGCAGCAAGCTTAGCAATACGCTCAGATTTCTCCCAAATCGTCCCCAATTTGTCTTGGAATACGCGATTTTTGAGACTTTCTGTGAGTGCAAATAATGGCTGCTTTTGATCTTGCAAGAAGAAAAACTCTGCATCAGCCAAACGTGGACGCACAACTTTTTCATTACCTTCGATAATCTGGTTAGGATCTTTTGATTCAATATTGGTAATAAAAATGAAATACGGCTGCAATTTGCCAGTTTTATCAGTCAAGCAGAAATACTTTTGATCCGCTTGCATGGTCGAGATAAGCGCTTCTTGCGGTACTTGTAAAAAGCGTGCTTCAAAGCTTGCTCGTAGCGCAATTGGGAAATCAACCAATGCGGTGACTTCGTCTAATAAATCTTGCGGTACGATGGCATCAGAATTGACTTCATCTGCCAAAGCTTTAACTTGGTTTTTAATCAGCATTTGACGCTTATCAAAATCTGCCACCACTTTTAAACCGTCTAGCAATTGCTCATAATCATTGGCATGAGCAATATTGTGATAGTCAGGGCTGTGGAAGCGATGACCACGCGTTTGCGTACCAGTCTGATGACCTTGGATGGTGGCATCGATGACAGTATCATCCTGCATCAATACTGCCCACTGCACTGGACGCACAAACTCGTTGCGGCTAGCACCTGAGCGCATACGTTTGGCTATCGGCAAATTATCTAGCGCGGTCTGGAAAATAGCAGGCAGTAGCTCAGTAGTCGCTTGACCACGAATAGTCTGCTCAAAACCGACATAGTCACCTTTGTCGGTATTAATCGTCGTAAGCTCGCTGGCTTCAATACCCAAACCTTTGGCAAAACCCATCGCCGCACGTGTTGGATTGCCCTCTGCATCGAACGCCGCTTTAATCGCTGGTCCGCGTTTTTGCTCAGTACGATCAGGCTGCTTATCGCTAATACCTTGAATCTGAATGGCCAAACGGCGCGGAGCAGCAAAGGCTTTGATGCTATCAAAGGTGATATCTGCTGCCGTCAATTGATCAGTGACACTGGCTTGTAGCGCATCACGTAATGGTTTTAGGCTCTTTGGAGGTAGCTCTTCACACCCCAGTTCAAATAGAATAGTACTCATGGGATGCTCCTATTTATCGTTAGTAGATTGGTTAGTGTCAGTAGTTTCTTTTGTTATGCCGTCTGCTGCTAAGCTGTCTTTTGACACGTCTTCTTTTGGCAGATACTTATCAAGCGCGGCTTGGCGATGTTCTTCATCAGCCAACGGGAAGCCCAATTTGGCACGAGCTTCGACATAACCAAAGGCAACCTTACGAGCAAGCGTACGCACACGTAGGATAAAACGCTGACGTTCAGTCACTGAAATAGCGCCACGTGCATCAAGCAAGTTAAACGCATGAGATGCTTTTAATACCATCTCATACGCTGGCAATGGCAATCCTGCATCGACCAATTTGTCGGCTTGTTGCTCATAAAAATCAAACATCTCACCCATCATTGGCACATCAGCGTGCTCAAAGTTATAGGTAGACTGCTCGACTTCGTTTTGATGAAAGACATCGCCATACGTGACACGGCCAAACTCACCGTCTGCCCAGACCAAATCATAAACGCTATCAACGCCCTGTACATACATGGCCAAGCGCTCAAGTCCGTAAGTGATTTCGCCAGTGACTGGGAAGCACTCGATACCGCCGACTTGCTGGAAGTACGTGAACTGCGTGACTTCCATACCGTTTAGCCAAATCTCCCAACCAAGTCCCCACGCACCAAGCGTTGGTGATTCCCAGTTGTCCTCTACAAAACGCACATCATGCACCAATGGATCAATACCAATGGCTCGTAGTGAGTCCAAATACAGCTCTTGGATGTTCGGTGGATTTGGCTTTAGCACGACTTGGAACTGATAATAATGCTGCAAACGGTTCGGGTTATCACCGTAGCGCCCGTCAGTGGGACGACGTGATGGCTGAACATAGGCCGCATTCCAGCGCTCAGGACCTAATGAGCGCAAAAACGTCGCGGTATGAAAAGTACCTGCACCGACTTCCATGTCGTAAGGCTGCAATACAACGCAGCCTTTATCGGCCCAATAATTTTGCAAAGTTAAGATTAAATCTTGAAAAGTCATCGGTTGAGAGTCTTTATCTTGTGTCATCGGGGTTATCGCTTGGGATGTCATAGTTTCGGTTTTCATAGTAAAGCCACTGTGAAATGAGTATTATTAAATAAATCTCTGATAGCGCACGCGCGACCTATTCGGCAACGACTCTATCTGCCTGCTCACCTTACTAAAAATTGACTATTTTATCCATATTTACATCAACTAAATTTGCATAGTGGGCACAAAACCTCAGTTGTATAGCGTATTTGCAAGCAAATCATCATAGAAGTCGCACTAATACAATAAATAAAAAAAATACCCAAATGCGCTAGCATTCGGGCAGGAGGAAAATTGTATCTTGGGCATCCTGATTGATCAGGCTTTTTATTTTTGGAGGTCTACTGTTTTTAGCAACTACGTATAACTTAAACTTGACTCTTTAACTGGTTCAAAAAACCTAATTTTAAAAAAGCTAATTTTGAAAACAATTATCAGACTTCTATTATTGATAAGACTGACTGTTTGCTTTTGGCATAATTATCCATAAGATGATATAAATTAAAATGCCTGGTACTGCTGCGCTTAACGATGAGATGATTACGAATAATACTCTCACCCATGTTGGCGACCAACCAGCATATTCTGCAATGCCACCCATCACACCTGCTATCATGCGATTGTTTGGTGAGCGATGTAATTTTGCTAACTTAGCCAAATCAAATACCTCTCTTTTTTCTATTCTTGTTTATTTTTTTATTCTATATTTTTGATTGTCTTACATATTTAGCTAAAACATTATCTTGCTTTGCTAACTTACGAATCAGTATATCAATAATTCAGGATTTATCTGTTGAAGGTATAGCAGTACTTTGTGAGTTTATGCTACTCAAGCTTACCCTAATCTGTCATAGCACCATGCAAGCCCCTGATTTTAAATAGTTATTTCAAAATGTTTCAAAATCATCTTTGTTGCTATAACCTTGCAATCTCGCTTCACGTATCTTGTTATTTTTAATTTAATCAAAGAGATAAGCTTGCTTTACAACGCTAAAATCGAGTGAAACTTTTGATAGTCTGAATAATCTTTTAGCTAACCAACTTTGCTAAGTTAAAAAATTCTCAATTAAAAAACGTGCGATTCCTTGTACGTGCGATATACCTTATTTTTACAATAACCCACCTGCAAATCATCCAAAACCTTTATACCATGCTGATAAGCAACTCAGATTTCAGATATTCTATGATGAAAGTTAGAACACTGCTCAACTGTTATTTAAAAACACCTTTACGAAGAATAGTAGAAGTAAAGAACGTGGTTGGTATTACGATTCTTAATAGGTGTCTACTTTGGATCTTGATAGATGTCTAGTTTGGCTCATTCAACTCAAACAGTATTAGTCGTAGTTTTTGAAATAGACATGGAACACTGAGATTAAAATAATAAGGATAACTATGTACGACACTGGATTGATGATTGGACATTTTGAGCCCCTGCACTTAGGGCAGATGCGCAGCATATTGGATGCAGCAGGACTGGCCAAAACCTTGCATATCGTTATTATGGCGCATCCATCGCCGCATCCAGATTTTACTATTACCTTACAAGACAAAGCGCGTTGGCTACAGATGGCCTGTGCCGATTTACCCTTTATTCATATTCATACTACCCATGAGATCGAGCTACCGCTACACGAACATCTGTATAGTGCCAGTGATGATGTCAGTATCGATGTCGCTGCTAGTAATGCCAAATTACAACGTTTGATGGATGCCTTATCACTATCAACAGAGACTGTATTGTTTATGGCGGAAAACCATCCGCTCACTCGCAATAACATACAAGAGCAGCTGCTTTTGCCAGTCGTTACTACGCCGCTACAGCCGGAATTTGACTCTTATGCCATCGCTCGTAATCCAGTTGCTCATTGGTCAGCACTTCATCCGCAAGCGCGCGTCGACTATACCAAGACTGTCGCTATCGTCGGCGGTGAAAGCTCAGGCAAGACAACGCTGGTACATAAGCTTGCCAATTATTATGGTGCCAGCTTTGCCCTAGAAATGGGGCGTCTGTATGTCGGTACAGATTTGGGTGGTAGCGAGGTTGGATTACAGTACAGTGATTATGGCCCTATTTGTCTCGACCATGCTGAGGCAATCCGTGAAGCTAAAGCCAATGCAACGGCCCCTATCACCATCGTTGATACTGACTTTGTCACTACCCAAGCATTTTGTGAAGAATACGAGGGTCGCACGCATCCTTTTGTGGCTGCTTGTATCGATGAGTTTCGTGTAGACCACACCATCATGTTAGATAACAATACGCCGTGGGTTGATGATGGTATGCGATCTTTGGGTACGCCTGAAGCGCGTGGACGCTTTGAGCAGCGTTTGATAGATATTTTTGCGCGTCACGATATTACGCCGCATATGATCGATCAGCCCGACTATGATGCTCGCTATCAGCAAGCATTATTATTGATTGATCAATATATCTATGGCAAAAAATCATAAACTGTACTGAGCATATTTATAATAATTTATTCACTAGCATATGTTATTCAACTAGCACACGTTATTTAACTAGCACATGGTAGTTAGCACTATATTGATATCAGTATTTACTTTAGGGGAAAAGCGATGCGTATTCAGCTATTGGACAACATCACCGGAAAATGGGCGATGCAATGGATTATCATTTGGTTTATTTGCGGTGTCATTGCCTTATCTGCGGGTTTTTGGCTCACGACAGACCATACCACGCTTGATTGGTTTTATTTAGCAGTCTCGTTCATTGGTTTGGTCTGCGTAGTCTCGCTATCATTCCGCAAAAACGTCATGGGCAATGGCTTTGGTATGGGGGCAACGGCAGGCGAAGTCATCGTACAGGCAACGTCTGGCGCAGTAGGTTTGATGCTTGCTCCACTATTTAACTTTTTTACCCATGTTTACGGTATCTTTTATTGGTCGAAGCATACTGACCCTGATGGCGACATGATACCCAAATCAGCAAGTAAAGCTGTTTGGTTAATCACCGCTGCATTTATTATTATTGGTCTTGCCTTGTTTCCTACAGTAAATGACTTATTAGCAAGCTATGGTTATGCGGTCGTACAGGATGATAGTAGTCTGTTTTTGGGATTTATCTCTTTCTTTTGGATTAACGTCATTGCCTTTGTGCTTTCTATTACTGCTCAGGCAGCTATGATTCTGCGTTATTCATTTAACTGGTGGTTGTGGATTATCGTCAACTTTGTCTGGCTCATTGTGAATCTGATGTCTGGCAACTATATCTTTGCTATTCAAACTATGGTGTATCAAGTAAACGCCTTTATTGGCCTCTATGAATGGCATCGTAGCGAGCAAGGATAATGCGGCTCTTGTAGAAAAACCCCCTTGGAATTTTGAATAAAATCTTGCGGATATAGTGCTAGTAATACAACAGTATCTGACTGTGCCGTCTATCAGATAACATGGTAGACAGGCGCAATTAGTGCTACAACTGATGTTAACAATCATCTTCGCATTGAGTTTAGTAGCAAGTCCATTAGCGAGTATAAGTTACTTATCTTATTTACTAACAGGGAGGTTAGTATGTCTCGTCAACCAAAAATGTCTAAACGTACGCTAGAGCAATGGCTTAGTGAGTACTCTGTCAGTCACCAAAACCTGGTCAATAAAAAAATCCATTGGCTATGTGTGCCAACCATTTTTGTCAGCCTGTTAGGCATGGGCATGTCGCTATCCGTATGGTTTACCTTAGTACTAAGCGCATTGGTATTATTATTCTACATGCGCTTATCTACGCCACTGTTTTTAGCCATGGGGATGTTTATTCTTATTTGTCTGTCAGTGATGGCATCGATGCCATGGGGCTTTAAAGCGTGGGCAGCGGTATTTATCGTTGCATGGATTGGCCAATTCATTGGGCATAAAATCGAAGGCAAAAAACCTTCTTTCTTTAAGGATCTACAGTTTTTATTAATCGGTCCAGCATGGGTGGCTAATAGTTTGATGCAACACAAATAGTTGTCAATCTCTGCGTAATCTCTGTAAGAACGTAGCTTAGCTTTAGGCTACTCAACAACCTCTACAATTCTCACCCTCAACAAAAGAATGTCACCAATAAAAAAGCGCCACTCAGCAATTACTGAGTGGCGCTTTGTTTACGTAAGCTTTTAGGACTGTATAAACTAGCTTACCTTAAGCACCAAACACTTTCATACGCTCTTCGACTGGCTTAAATGCTTTTTCGCCTGCTGGCTGCTCAATCGTTCCAAATACCAATTGTGCATTTAGCGTCCAGTCTTTGTCGATATCCCAAGCGCTAGCTACTTTTTGATCGATTACTGGATTGTAGTGCTGTAAGTTTGCGCCAACATCGATACTGGCTAGTGCCGTCCAGATAACATACTGATGGATGGCGCTGGTTTGACTTGCCCAGATTGGGAAGTTGTCAGCATATAGTGGCGCTGCTTCTTGCATGCCTCTGACGACTGCTTGATCTTCAAAAAACAATACAGTACCAGCACCGTTACGGAAACCATTGACACGCTCTTTGGTCGATTTGAACTTCTCTTCGTCACCAACGATTTCGCGTAATGTATCTTCGGTCATATCCCACAACTTACGATGATCATCACCAAACAATACAACGATACGTGTCGATTGCGAGTTAAACGACGATGGCGTGTGCAAAATAGCATGCTCAACTATTTTTACGATTTCGTCGTTAGCTACTGGCAGTTGGTTGCTTAGTGCATAGATAGAACGACGTTTCTCTGCTAGCTGCTGTAATGTTGTTAAATCTGACATAGTGTTTCTCCATGTTGTTAGTAAAATAGTTGTTAATAAAAATAATTTTTAATATGAGTGATTGTTGGTATGAACATTCTAATTGATAAAGAGCTTTGTTTTTGACTACATAAATAGCGGTACTTCCATCACTAGCACACGGCTAGCTACTGTTGTGTCCATCATAAAGCTCTGAATATCCCAAATGCAAAGGCCGTCACGAGTAGACAGGATTTGGCCATTTATCACGACTTTGCCGCTGAGGACAAATACGTAGACACCGTTGCTAGGATTATTTAACTGGTAAGTTTGCGATACACCTTCGTCAAAACCACCCATGCTAAACCAAGCATCTTGATGAATCCAAACCCCTGCATCATCAGCATTAGGTGATAGCACTTGGCTAAACTCGTTAGGTCGCATGATATCGCCCATATGCACTTGCTGATAACGCGGTGCGACATTCATTTTGTTTGGTATCACCCAAATTTGCAGAAACCTCACAGCCTTTGCATCGTCACCGTTCATTTCACTATGGGTAATGCCTGTACCCGCTGACATCACTTGAATTTCACCAGTTTCTATGATGCCCTCGTTGCCGATACTATCGCCATGAGCGAGCTTGCCGGATAGAGGAATACTAATAATTTCCATGTTACGGTGCGAGTGATTACCAAACCCTTGACCGCCAATGACGAAATCATCATTAATAACGCGTAAGGCACCAAAGCCCATGCGCTCAGGATTATGATAATTGGCAAAGCTAAAGGTATGCCTGCTTTTAAGCCAGCCATGATTGGCATCGCCACGTGAGTCTGCTGCATGATAGATTGTTTTCATAATTCATCCTTAGCTATCAATAGATTAATCCTCTATATACTTCTTATCGATTAATCTATTTAAACAATGGGCTTATTATAATTATTAATTCTACATAGATAAACAACACTAAATGCAATTAACTATTCTTTTTTATAGAACAATCAGAGCGGTTTTAACGTAATATAGATTTTTTACATATATTAGCACAGCTAACTTTATATAAATTACTTTAAGTTATGTTTATATAAAAAACTGTCTGCTGTTGAGATTTTCTGTGAAAATGTTCATGACGCTCTTTATTTGAAAGTACCCATTCATGATTGTTCTTTGTAAGCGTATAAGAGGTAACTCAGCTACTGATTGTTTATCACTTATTGTCTATTGAGTAAGCACCCGCACCATGAGCAAAAATCATCAAAAACCCACCGGCGATCGAAATATTTTTCATAAATGAGATCATCTGTGATTCGTCAGTCCAGAATTGATGAAAAATAATAGCTGACACGATGCTAAACCCGGCGAACAAAAAAGCGATTGGGCGAGCTTTATAACCTAGCAAGATAGCGATACCACCTAGTACCTCAAACGCGATTACCAATGGTAGTAACATACCAGGCACACCTACTGACTCCATATAGCCTTGAGTAGTCGCATAATCTGTGATTTTACCAATGCCTGTAAAGATGAAAATGATTGATAATAATAGACGACCGAGCGGTGCGCTAAATTGCTGTAATTTGTCCATAATGATACTCCAAAAGTGTGTTTAATCATGTCTCTAAGTAGAGAATAGCGCGATTATAGGCGTTGACTAGCATGGGATAAACAGCAATAATCACAAATATAAGTTCTTGGTGTAAGAACAATCATGAGGCATCGATAATGGGTAAATTAGAAGACATGGCGATGTTTGTACGCATTGTTGAGGCAGGTAGTATTACCAAGGCTGCTGAGCAGTTAAATATTGCAAAATCAGCCGTCAGTCGCCGACTTAAAGAATTGGAAGAGCGTTTAGGCAGTCAATTAATTAGCCGTACTACCCGCCAATCTAAATTGACGCAAGCTGGTGAGCAATATTATCAGCAAGTGAATAATATCTTGCGTGCGGTTGACGCTGTCAATGAGCATGCTACTGACGCTCCTATGCGTATTGAAGGTACGCTAAAAATGACAGCGCCGTTGTCCTTTGGACTCATGCATCTGAACGATGTGATTGATAAATACGCCAATAAACATCCCAATCTGAGATTCGATCTGGATTTTTCTGACCGACGTATCGATTTGATTGAAGAAGGCTATGAGTTGGCCATTCGAATCGGAGAGCTACAAGATTCTAGCTATCAAGCAAAAAAGTTGGCATTGATTCGTTGTGTGATTTGCGCCAGTCCCGATTATTTGGCAAGAATGGGCACGCCTGAGACGCTAGACGATTTAGACAACCATGCGCTGTTGCAATACAGTCTCGGTCAAACCAATAGTATAAACTTGGTGGATACTGAAGGCAGAAGTCATCATCGTACGATAGATGCCAAAATCAAAGCCACCAATGGTGAGTTCTTAGTGGATTTGGCAGTCAAAGGGCATGGGATTACCTTTGTGCCGACTTTTATTGCTTATAAACAACTGGCGCTGGGCGAGCTAGTACCTGTCTTCCAACACTATCAATTGCCAACCCTAACCGCTTATGCTGTTTATCCAAAGAATCGTTTTTTGTCGCAGCGTTGTCGTTACTTGATTGATTTTATTGCCGAGCAATTCGGTGATAATCCGTACTGGGATCAATATTAATCAACACTCTTATTATCTCTAACGATATCAATTGCTATTGATTTTGGGTCACCTTCCCCTCTTTAACCCGACTAATCGTCAGCCCCGTAAACCCGAATAGCAGCGTCAATAGCAATGACAAATAACAGAAGAACGCATAAGGTAGATAATCCAATACCGGTACCCCTAACGCCTGACTGATAAACACCCCGCAGACACTCCAAGGCACTAATGGATTAATCACCGTTCCCGCATCCTCAATCGTCCGCGACAGATTCTTCGGATGTAGATGTAAGCGCTCAAACGTCGAACGAAATGCCGTACCTGATAATAGAATACTCAAATACTGCTCACCGATTAGCACGTTAATGCTTAGTGCCGACATCGCTGCCGCAAATATCGCTCGTCCTGAAGTCGTCAATGTGTCCTTAATACCAGATAGCAGTGCAGGCAGAATCCCCAGTGCCGTCAATAGACCACCTAAGCTTAATGCCAGTATCACAATCGCCTGAGTAAAGAACATACTCTGTACACCGCCACGCGACAGCATACCGCCTACCTCACCTAACTCTAATGATTCAGCAGGGGCATAGCCTGCAAACAAATAACCACCTAATTGGCCAAAGCTTGGTGAACTATGGATATAAGTAATGATCAGTGCCGCGGCAATGGTACAGATAATCGTATAAATCGCATTGACCCGAAACAGTGCCAATCCGACTAATACCACAAACGGCAGTACCGAATACCCATGTACCAAACCACTGTCTATCAGCTGACCTTGCAATATAGTCACTTGACTCAGATCAGCACTGGTCGTCTGTCCTGAGAACATCCAAAACAAGATCACCGTCAATATCCATGCAGGGACTGTCGTATACATCATATTGCGAATATGCTCAAACAGATCGATACCGACTACTGAAGACGCAATCGTACAAGTATCAGACAAGGGCGACATCTTATCACCGAAGAACGCACCTGATACTACTGCCCCTGCCGCTATCGCCACATTGGCATCAAAGGCATTACTCATACCAATAAAGGCCACGCCCAAAGTCGCTGCAGTCGTCAAACTACTGCCCAAGGCAATACCAATAATAGAGGTCAAGATAAAGGCAGAAATATAATAGTACTCAGGTGATATGAGCTGAAAGCCTACATACATGAGTGTAGGAATCGCACCAGACATCATCAAAGCCGCAACCATCAGTCCAATAAAGAAGAACAAATAGATGGCACTAATACCGCGCATGACACCTGAGGCCATTTGCGCTTGCATGTCATCAAAGCTGAGACCTTTGTACATACCGATAGCCAGTAGCACACAGATAGCCAATATAAGAGACAGATGAGGCACCCAGCCAAAGCCGATCATGGTGATGCCCATGATACCGATGACGATGGCGGAGATGATAAAGGCGAGCTTGGCACTGATTAATGTGATGGGTTTTGGTGGCATTGGATGCCCTTATGTTGCTATAGGTTTAATTTTCTCAAATATTTAAGTTATGCGTCAATTCTTCAGTATTTATTATGGCTAGACTCTGTCTTGCTTATAGTTAGCTTTAGTTTTTGCTTTCTATGTTTTCGCTATTAGCTGATTTAGCACAGATTTCACACATAAAAAAAAGCCTCACTGTGAAGTGAGGCTTTTTGCGCTTTTTCAAGCCATATTTGGAGCGGGAAAAGAGATTCGAACTCTCGACCCCAACCTTGGCAAGGTTATGCTCTACCACTGAGCTATTCCCGCTTAGTATCAATCCGTAGCGTTGTTAACAACTACTCCGTCTCGATAGGCTGGCTATTTTAGCAAATATTCTGTGGGTGTCAACACCTTTTTTAGAATTTATTTCTAATATTTTTAGCTAAATGCCTTTTTTATCGGATAAACAAACATAAGCAATTGATTTAAAAACAGGAATTAATTTTAATTGAATTAAAAATATCTCACGTTAATTATAGAACTTTAAGCCTAGGCTCTACTTCCTTCAGCTTTATATTGATCATAAGACAATCGATAAAGTAAAAACTCACTATTTTTACTCTAATAAAAAGATATCGCACTTACAATCATACGCTTTATTGTTACTTTTCCTATCTTGGTTTTAGGTGGTTAACATTATTATACTTATGTCTGATTGCAGTTCAGGTAGAATTTTACCATTAGAGTAGATGAGTAAACCCTAATAAGAGGTCAATAAAGCCCCCTTTACAATCTACGACACTGCTTTACCCTTTGTTCGTTTGTAGGTTTTTCCATTTTATAGAGAGGATATTTTATGAAGAAATTATTAACCACGACAGTGATGGCCGCTTCGTTGTCAGCACTGACCTTAACTGGTTGTACCAGCACTACCAGTACTGGCGCGGTTGGTGTTGATCGTCAGCAATTGCTATTAGTGTCTAGTGAGCAAGTATTGGCACTGTCTGCCCAAAGCTATGCCAAAACAATACAAGACGCAAAATCAAAAGGTGTGCTAGATACCAATACTGCTCAGCTAAACCGCTTAAAAAATATTGCCAACCGTTTGGTTGGTCAAGTTGATGTCTACCGCGCAGATGCAGCCAAATGGCAATGGGAAGTACACACCATCAAGTCTAACGATTTAAATGCATTTGTGGTGCCGGGTGGTAAGATTATGTTTTATTCAGGCATCATCGATCGTCTGAACCTCACTGATGATGAGATTGCTGCCATTATGGGTCATGAAATCTCTCATGCATTGCGTGAGCATTCACGTGAGCGTCTATCACGCGAGTATGCAACCCAAACTGGTATCGGTCTGGCTGCCAGTATATTTGGTCTATCACAAGGACAGGCTGAGTTAGCTGGTACTGCGGGTAATTTAGGCTTAAGCCTACCCCACAGTCGCACTCAAGAAAGCGAAGCCGATCAGATCGGTCTTGAGCTGATGGCACGTGCAGGTTATAACCCTCAGGCGGCTGTTACGCTTTGGCAAAAAATGCAAAAAGCAAGCCAGGGTGAGCCACCACAATTCCTTAGCACTCACCCAACGAGCAGCAGCCGTATCGCAGAGTTACAGTCATTGATGCCAAAAGTTACGCCTCTATATCAACAGTCGCGTCGCTAATAAGTAGCTAATTAGCGACTTTTAGGTTTTAGCAGTGCGCATTTAGATATCATAGAAGCAAAGTACAGCCAAAGCGTTGTGCTTTGCTTTTTTAGTTATAGCTAGGACACTGCAGGTTTTATAATTGACAAGCATTGTAGTTGATAAGCACTGTAGTTGATAAGCACTGTAATCGGCAGGGTTTGCAATTGTTCGATTTGGCAATCGCACGCTATCCCGCTTACCGTGTCTGTTATAATGCCGATAAATATTATTTGAAGATTGTCCAATCAAATTGCACAAAATATATTGAAGGATTGTTATGAGTATCACACCTACTGCCGACGCACTTCATGCCGAACTACAGGCGCTTGCGCCGCAGCATATCGAACTGATCAATGAGTCGATGTCTCATGCTGGTTACTTTGAAGGTAAAGAAAGCCACTTTAAGCTCACTATCGTTAGCGATGCATTTGAAGGCAAACGACTGGTCGGGCGTCATCAGCTGATATACGGCTTAGTTACGCCTTTACTTACTTCACAAGGCGGCCAAGTACATGCCCTCGCTATCCATGCCTATACTCCGACAGAATGGCAAGGTCAAAGCCCTGCGAGTCCATTATGTGCTGGTCAAAACAAATAGCCGACTATGTTTGAATCGCAACTACATATTTTAGATTAGCCTATATACTGCAGTTTTAGAGGGAGCAATATTCAATGAAACACCTACATATGCTGATGGCAGCGCTGACTGTTGCGCTATTTTTATATCAAAGCTACTTAGTACTCAGCGCAGACCGCCGCGCACCACGTGTGGTCAAAATAGCCACGCATATTATCTATGCCCTGCTTATCCTGTCAGGTGCGATGATGCTAATGCAATTGATGGGTGCCAATGCTCCTGTACAGTGGGTGTTTGCCAAAATCATCTTACTTATCGCGGCTATTAGCTCAAGTATTAAAGCGTTTAAAGCTGATGCGACACCTGTACAAAGAAAAACAGGCATTCTTATCGCTGCCGTTGCCTATATCGGGATCGTGATACTTGCCTTTGCCAAACCAGCAAACTTATTTTAATAAGCGATTTTTTGTTTTAATAAGCGACTTTCTGTTTTAATAAGCAAACGTTTTAGAAAGCTGTCGATATTTTGATGACATGATGCGAAAATTTTTCATCATCGATGGATTTTGAATATCTTAATTGCGCTATTTTTGCTATCTTAAATAGATATAAATACAATCACTTAGCCTACTGGAGCCATTATGAAAACGTTTACAACAGCGACACTACTAGCTGGCATTTTTGCGCTCTCAGGCTGTGCCTCTACTGGTAACATCACCCCGCAATATGTGCCACCAAACACTTATCAAAATTACGACTGCCAAGCACTTGGCCAAGAGTACAATCGCGTCAACCGCTATGTCGAAGCGACACGCAATGAGCAATCTACCTTATCGGCATCAGGCGTCGGTGTTGGCGTCTCTGCTGGACGCTGGGGTATCTCGCCAAATATCAGCTTTGGTCTAGGCAAGAGCAACAATACCAAAGCACGCGATGCAAAATTATCGCGTCTCTACGGTGAGCGTGATGCAATTGTCCAGTCAGCACGCATTCAGCGTTGCAGTTTTGCCAATGGCATCAAGATTTATGGTGAATAAGCTTAAGCAAGTGCAAGGCTCTCTGAACGACTAAGATAGTGTATGACACCGTAAAATAGTACATGGCATAGCAAAAAAGCCAATATGCAGATCGCATATTGGCTTTTTTATAATAGCTACGGTTTTTTATAAGAAAACATGAGCGCTTGGATAGATAGCTTGGAGAAAAAGTAATCTAGCCTGACTAATACTACGATTGTAAGCTTTGCACCCACTGGATGATTTGATGACTTGGTAGCGCACCTGATTGACGTGCGACCTCTTTACCATTTCTAAAAGCAACCATCGTTGGTAAGCTGCGAATATTGTAAGGAGCAGCTGCCTGCTCGTATTTATCCGTTTGTACCTTGGCGAAGACCACCTGCGGTAATTGATTAGCAGCGCTCTTGAACTCTGGCGCCATCATGATACAAGGCTGACACCAGCTCGCCCAAAAATCCACGATAGTCAGCACATCGTTCTTTTGGATAACCTTATTGGCTGTTTGCGCATTTAGCTCATGCGGACTGGCAGTCAATAATGGCTGACCACATTTACCGCATTTTGGCGCAGCGCTTAATCGTGCAGCAGGTACACGGTTGGTTGCTTGGCAATGTGGGCATACTAGATGAAAACTTTGCTCACTCATTATTTAATTCCTATTCTAATTATTTTATTGTCTTAAATACTGTTCATGAACCATTTTATATAAAAGCTAGTTACGTTGATTGATTACATGAATAATTTTAGCATAGTTAATTGGGCTTATCCTTTATACGATTTGCTGTGCCACACCGCTATACACATAGCTCATTGGTTTTGGGCCGGGCAAATACGCTTCGCTCAATTCATCAATAGCAAATCCACCTTCTCTGATAAGCGCCGGAATATCGCGATCTAAATGACACCCACCTGCTATAGGCTTCCAAAAAGGCGTCAATCGATGCTGCCAACGCTCAACAGAGGAATCTGGCGCTACGCCATGCTCACAAAATAATAATCGACCGCTAGGTTTTAACACACGTGCCATTTCTCGAAGCGCCGCTACTGGGTCATCAATACTGCACAAGGTAAAAGTCATTACAATCGTATCAAACCGATCTGTATCAGCATGGATACCTTGTACATCGACAGCTATCACTTCAACCGGAATGCCAATGTTAGCTGCACGCTCACGAGCCAGCGACTGCATTTGAGCCACTGGATCCACACCGATAATAGAAGAGACTTTATTAGCATCATAAAACTGCAAATTCAAACCGCTGCCAATGCCAATCTCCAACACCTTACCGAGCGCTTGCGGAACAATTTTAGAGCGCGCTTTCATCACATTACCTGTACTACAGGCAATATCTATCATCTTTGGCAACACATAGCGCTCGTAAGGGTTCATTGCTCTCTCCAGTTATTGCCGCACTTAGCGCTTGCAGGTGGTCATACATAGCATCTAAAAATGGACAGTCTACAGGTTAGCATTCTTATAGATATCAATCATACGATACTTACGTAGAGCTGCATCGGGTAATGATTTTCAGTTATTAAACTGTTTAACTTATCCACCGAGGACATTGATCGGAACTTTTAGATAGCGCGTACCATTATCTTCTGGCTCGGGGAAATTTCCTGCATCGATATTGATTTGTACAGCAGGGATGATAAGGCGGGGCATATCTAAAGTCGCATCACGGCGCTCACGCATCTGCACAAACTCCGCTTCGTTTATACTGTCTTTGACATGGATATTTTCTAGTTTTTGTGCGGCTACTGTTGTCGTTGGGCAATGCTGACGACCTTTGCTCGGATAATCATGACACAGATACATGACGGTATCTTCAGGAAGTGCTAGCAGCTTCTGAATAGACTGATAAAGCGTTTTGGCATCGCCACCAGGGAAATCGCAGCGTGCTGTACCGACATCAGGCGCAAACAACGTATCCCCAACGAATACCACTGTTTTCTCATTATCAGCGGCTAGATAGGCCATATCAGCACGCGTATGACCGGGTACATACATCGCAGTGATAGTAATGTTACCAAGCTCTAAGGTCTCGCCTTCGTCTGTCAAAATATCAAACTGGCTGGCATCAGTGCGAAAACTGGTATCAAAGTTGAAAATTTGCTTAAAGATTTTTTGTACTTCGGTGATATGCTGACCGATGACTAATTGTCCGCCAAGGCTTTCTTTTACATGGATGGCCGCTGACAAATGATCTGCATGCGCATGGGTCTCGATAATATACTTGAGCGTCCAATCCTGCTCACGTACAAACTCAATCACTTCATCGACACTACTGGTATTGGTTCGGCCTGATTTAGCATCGAAGTTCAATACAGGATCGACAACGGCGCATAACTTTTGTTCAGTATCAGCAAGTACGTGGGTATAGGTTTCTGTATCGCTATCTAAAAAAGAATGAACTTGCATGGTGGCCTCTTTGATTATTTATACATAAGTTATTTATACATATTTTGGTCATAGGGATTTTTATCTTTAATTAACCCTTAAGTATGATATTCAGTCGTATATAATGCGTTCCTACGACTTATATGATGCCACCAATATAACAACCAACATACAATTTATCAATTTATATAATGTAATTAATGATAACTTGCTATGTGGCGTGATATCATTGATAATCAACTATATATTGCTCAAAAAATCATGGCATTTGTTACCCTCTAATGTAAGGAATTTGTTCTGACTACTTCTATTTCAGCCGAAGGTACACCTACTCGCAGTACTACTGACGATGGGTCATCTGATACTGCAGATTTAGTACCTGCCGATCTTGCCAAGCAAATGCAGCAAGCATCGCTACAAGCCAGCCAACTATTAAAGTCGCTATCGCACCCCGATCGCCTACTTCTTCTCTGCCAATTGACCCAAGGTGAATATTGCGTCGGTGAGCTTGAGGATTTGGTTGGAGTTGGACAGCCGAGCTTATCGCAGCAGTTGGGTATATTGCGTAAAGACGAGCTGGTCGCCACACGCCGCGAAGGTAAGCAAATTTACTATAGTATCGCAAGCGAGGATGCGCTAGCTGTACTCGATCTACTGTATCAACGTTTTTGTGCTAAAGCAGAATAACGCCGCCCTCGCCTAATTATTTGTACTATCTACTGTGGTGATTGATATGTCCTCTATCGTCGCTCGTCTGATTCCAGCTTGGCTGCGTCAATACCAGCTCTCAGCGTTGCCGACCGATCTCGTCGCAGGCATAGTGGTGGGCGTGTTGGTCATACCGCAGAGCCTCGGTTACGCCGTGCTTGCAGGACTGCCGCCTGTCTATGGCCTATATGCAGCGATCGTACCTGTCCTCGTTTATGCGTGGCTCGGCTCTAGCAACGTGCAAGCCGTAGGACCTGTTGCCATTACCGCTATCATGACCGCCAGTGGTCTACTGCCTTATGCTGAACAAGGCACTGAACAGTACGCACTGATGGCCAGCCTATTGGCACTGATGGTAGGTGCACTGCTGTGGATAGCAGGCAGGTTAAAACTTGGCTGGATCATGCAGTTTATCAGTCGCGGGGTGTCTGCAGGATTTGTCAGCGGTGCAGCGGTACTTATATTTGTCAGTCAGCTCAAATATCTGACAGATATTCCAGTCACTGGCAATAGTTTGATTGGGTATTTGACTACCATGCAACGCTATGCCAGCCAGCTGCATCCATTGACCTTAGCTATCGGTATTACCGCATTTGCGCTATTGGTTGCCAATCGCTATGCAAGTGAGTGGATATGGCAGACGTGGCTATCATCATCTTATGCCAAATGGGCAGAGCGCTTATTTCCGCTTATTTTACTTGGTGTCGCTATCGTACTCAGTATGGCACTGCATTGGAGCACACATGGTGTCGCGACTATCGGTAGTATTCCACAAGGGCTGCCGAGCTTTACGTTACCGCATATCTCAGACCTACAAGAGGCGCTGAAGCTATTGCCGACAGCAGGGTTGATGGCACTAATCGTATTTGTATCGAGCAGTTCAGTTGCCAGTACTTATGCTCGCTTGCGTGGCGAGAGCTTTGATGCCAATCGCGAGCTGACTGGACTTGGACTGGCCAATCTGTCTGGTGGACTGTTCCAAAGTTTTGCGGTTGCAGGAGGTTTTTCGCGTACAGCTATCAATGCCGACTCAGGCGCGAAGACACCACTTGCCAGTCTCGTCACCGTACTGGTGATGATTGCCGCGCTCATAGCCTTTAGCAATGCACTTGCCCCACTACCCTATGCACTACTGGGCGCAACCATCATGGCCTCCATCATTGGCCTGATAGATATTGCAACGTTGAAATCTGCATGGCAGCGCGATCGCTTAGATGGTGCTAGCTTTTTGGCCGCGTTCGTCGGTGTGCTGATATTTGGACTAAACACGGGGCTGGTCATTGGTCTCATGGTGTCATTCGCCAGTCTCATCTGGCAGTCGAGTAAGCCACACGTGGCTGTCGTTGGGCAATTGGGCGGTACAGGACATTTTCGTAATATCAATCGCCATGACGTCGTAACTTTTAGCAATTTATTGATGTTGCGTATCGATGAGAGTCTGTTCTTTGGTAATAGTGAATCTGTACATCGACGCATCCTCAATGCCATGCAGCAATATCCCGATGCCAATGAAATCATATTGATTATGGCCGCTGTCAATCACATAGATTTGACCGCTCAAGAAATGCTTTGTACCTTAAATCATGAGTTGGCGTTACAGAATAAGCGCTTACATTTTAGCTTTATCAAAGGCCCTGTGATGGACATCATCGGTCACACCCCATTGATTAGTGAGCTATCAGGGCAGGTCTATCTGAGTACTTTAGATGCTGTCGATGCGTTAAAGTAATCTATAGTTTGACCACAACAAAATCGCTGCGACAGCCATAACACTAGCTTTCACTCAACCTCAATTACTATTGTCGCCTACAACACAATATCGCTATGATAGCGCCTGTGTTATGCTAGACGTACTAAATAGGGAATCAATTAACCTAGAAATTAGCCTAAAAAATGCTGGTTTATAGTCCTTTGATATTCTTGGCCCAACCCTCAATAATAAATATACTTTAACAAATATAACTGAACCTATTTTATGACCGATGATTTAACGATTTATAAGCAAATATACCCAAGCCAGTGCGTTAAAATTGCTGAACTTGGTTATCGCTCAGTGCTTAATATTCGCCCAGATGCCGAGATTGAGACACAGCCTAATAGCTGTGATTTGGCGACTGCTACCGAACAGGCAAACCTAGCGTATCAGCATCTGCCATTTGATGATGAGCGTCTAAGTATGCTGACGGTTGAGCAGTTTGCCGATTTTTATCACTCAATGCCCAAGCCTATATTAATGTTTTGCGGTACTGGGGCACGCGCCAAGCTACTGTATCAAAGCGCGTTGATGCAAGGTCTGTTATAACAACAACCGTCGCTCGAACTCACACGTTTTATAAACCCAACAACACCAATAAAAAAAGGAGCTCTTATGAGCCATGAAGTTAGCTTTACCGGACAAATCACGCCTGACCAAGTGCCTATGATTGCCGAAAATGGTTTCAAAACCATTATCAATAACCGTCCTGATGGTGAAGAGCCAAATCAGCCAACCAGTGCCGAAATCGAAGCAGCAGCCAAAGAAGCTGGTCTTGCTTATAAAGAGATTTCTTTTGCAGGTAATGAGCTAAATCAAACTCACGTCGAAACGTTTGCAGATTTCTTTAATCAAGCTGAGCAGCCAATGCTGATTTTTTGCCGCACGGGTAACCGCTCAAACGGTATCTATGAAGCAGCCAAGCAAATGGATTTACTAGACGACTAGTGCAGCATAAGTAGACTAGAAAGTTAGCGTATTTAGCCCACAGAATCTTGTGGGCTTTTTACTGTGCGTATCATTATGCTCAAAGTGTCATTAGCCACAAACAACTCAATCACTACCTAGTCACTGCCTAATCACCTCCCGATAGCTTCCAACAACCTCGACCAACCTCAATAGTCACGACAAGTGGGTTACTATACGAGCGTAATACCGCTATTATCATTTGATAGGCTTGATCTAGCTTAGTGGTTAAGACACCTCATTAGCTAGACGATTAAATACCTAAACACATGGATTGTGAGCAGCTGCCTGATGACAAGGTTGCCCCGCTGCTATTTACTTTCAAAAAGCCATCTTGATATGGCATTTTAGTTTTACAAGGAATGTTTGATGAATAATACCGCGCTAGCATTACTGCCACTAGCCCTTGCCTACATTATGTTCACCCTCGGAGCAGGACTAAAACTTAGTGATTTCAAGGTCATTGCTAAATATCCAAAAGCGTTCTTTGTTGGCTTAATCAATCAAGTTGTGCTGGTACCGTTGGTTGCGCTAGCAGTCGTGTTAGTGACGGCTCCGCCACCAGCCATTGCTTTTGGGATTATGCTGATTAGTTTTTGTCCCGGCGGCGTCACTAGCAACATGCTAACCTACTATGCCAAAGGAAATATCGCTCTCTCTATCACGTTGACCGGTGTGGTCAGCATACTATCGGTAATTACATTGCCTATCTTAATCACCCTGGCTTTTGATCATTTTATGAAAGATCAGGCAAACTCTATTAGCGCGATAAAGATTGGCCTAGTCATGTTCTTATTGACCACATTGCCCGTATCTCTTGGTATGCTTGCTCGCCACAAATTTACTGACTTTATGGTACGTCGTAGCAGTCTTCTAAACGGCTTGGCCAGCGTGTTTTTTGTACTAATCGTCTTTGCTGCTATTGCCTCCAACTGGCAACTACTACAATCACAGTTCACTCAAATTGGTTTAGAACTTATCTTTATCATTGCTATTTTATTTGCTATTAGCATTTTGATCTCTAGAGTCCTAAAGCTCAGTTGGTTTGATACCAAAACCATCTCGATAGAAACCAGTATCCAAAATAGCACGACGGCTATTACCTTAGCCCCTATCATCATGGGTGTGAGCACACTGCCAGTTATAGCATTGCCTGCTGCTTTGTACGGTGTTCTGATGTATGTCGTTGCATTGCCCGTTATTCTTCTAATCAAAAACAAGAACTGATGATAGCGAATGTAAGAAATAAAAATAGCCCTTCTCAATAAGTGCCCGTCTAAATAAGCGCCCTTCCAAACATTGGATGGGCGTTTTTTTTGAGATATGATTTACATGATGGAAATATGGCTTGGGTTATAGACTGGTCAATACTCAATATTGAGTACATAATAAAATGCGGTGGTGTTCTAAAAAGTATGCTGGCGATAAAAGTCAATACGAAATCTATGCTAAGTTCTCTGATTCTATAAGGCTTTCAAGGCTTCAAAAATTGTTCAAATTTTAATCAGCATACTTTTTGACACACCACCTAAAATGCTACTGTTATCGCTTAATAGGACTCTATGATGCAAAAACCGCTATTAATTATTGGTAATAAAAACTACTCATCGTGGTCGCTACGAGCGTGGCTGTTGCTCAAAGCATTCAATATTGATTTTGATGAGCAGCTTGTTGAGTTGTTTCATCCATCAGCACGTCCAACGCTCGAAGCGCATTCGCCAACGGGTAAAGTGCCTATTTTAGTCTATGGGGAAAAAAATAATAAAGTAACCGTTTGGGACACCTTAGCGATTGCTATGCATGTTAATGAGTACTTTACGGATATTGATATTTGGACAGGCACTGATAAATCTAACGCTGAAAAACAAGATAATAATCAAAGTAGAATAAATAGCGCCTATTGCCAAAGCATCGTGGCTGAGATGCATTCGGGATTGACAGGCATTCGTAACGAGATGCCGATGAATATACGAGCAACGGCTAAGATACAGCCAAGTAGCGCTTGCTTAGCGGATATCGCTCGTATCGAAAACATCTTTGCCGATTGTTTAAAAGGTTGCTCAGCAGACAGTTTCTTATTCGGAGATTTCACAACAGCCGATGTGTTTTTTGCTCCAGTGGTGCTGCGATTACAGACTTATGCTGATGCATCTAATATTACTTTGCAGCCACTGACCAAGCAGTATTGCCAAACTATGCTAAATCATCCGCACATACAGGCGTGGCAACAATCAGCACTGACAGAGACTCGAATTATTGAAGAAGATGAAGCAGGAGAGATACTGTCTGTCGTTGGCGTATTGGCGAATAACCATTCATTTTAGGCATAAATAATATCTTGCATAAAAAAACCACTTCAACTCAGTTAAAGTGGTTTTTTCTTTCATGAGAAATAAAGCCTACAGGTACTACTGTTTTTGATCTAACGCTTCTTTCACTGCTTTTTTACCCCATGCGCTCAAATCGAGATCCAGTTTTTCATACTCTTGCGCATCAAATAGCGGCTCTTTAACCCCTGATTTTAACTGACTTGCAAAGTCGTCAAGTAGACGCTTAGCTCGCGGAAACAACATTATCAAGGCCAATAAGTTTGCTAGCGCTAGCACGCCCATCAACGGATCAGCGAAGAAGAACACTGCGGTTGCTGCAGGAGCCACTGCGCCCAAGAATAATACCGCAATCACAACAACTCGCAAAACCAGAGTCGCCATTTTGATATTCTTTTTGACCAAGAAATTAATGGCATTTTCACCCATATAATAGTTATACATGATAGAGCTTAGGGCAAATAGCAATATCGATATGGTCAGGATATACTGTGCCCAATCCCCAAGCTGGGTCGTGAGCGCTTGCTGTGCCAGTACAATACCATCGACTTCAGCACCTGGTTGATACACGCCGCTCAGTAAAATCATAAATGCGGTGGCACTACATACGATTATCGTATCAATAAACACAGACAGTGACTGCGAGATACCTTGACTAACAGGATGAGTGGCGTAAGCGGTGGCGGCAATATTAGGCGCAGAACCCAAACCTGCCTCATTAGAGAATAAACCACGCTTCATGCCTTGCTCAATCGCCACACCAATACCACCGCCCACGACAGACTCAATGCCAAAAGCATTTTTAACAATCATTACCATCAGTGCAGGCAATTCTGTAAAGTTAAACGCAATAATAATAAGTGCCATACTGATATAGATTAATGCCATAACCGGAATGACAACGTCGGCTACTTTGGCAATGCGCTGAATACCGCCAAAGACAATAAATCCACCCGCAATTACCAGTACTACACCCGTTATCCAGCGATCAATCCCAAAGCTTTCAAGCGCTGAGCCTGCTACCGTGTTGCCTTGGAACGCCACAAACCCGATAGAAAAAGACAGTAGTAGCGAGATCGCATAAATAACAGCAAGCCAGCGATAGTCTTTACCTAACCCATGTAAAATATAGGTCGCAGGGCCACCGCGAAAGTTACCATCATTGTCTCTACGCTTGTAAAGCTGGGCTAAGCTACATTCGACAATGCTGGTCATCATGCCAATTAAGGCCACAACCCACATCCAGAATACCGCTCCCGGCCCCCCTAAAGAGATTGCAACCGCAACACCAGCAATGTTACCGCCGCCTACACGTCCACCGATAGAAACGAGCAACGCCTGACGGGCAGAAATTCCGTCGTCTCCTACTTCATCCGTTTTGAACACACGGAACATACGTTTAAAATATCTAAACTGAGCGAACCTACCTACGATGGTAAACAATAAACCAAAGATAATTAGCATAGGCACGAGCGCCCAGCCCCACGTTAGATCCCCGATTAGGGCGAAAAAAGCTTCAATGTATTCCATGCCTATTTTCCTTATAGTTCATGACGCTATGATAGGTTTTATTGCATACATTATTGCATCAACAACACGAGTTTGTAATGCAAATGTCGAATTTGTAACGTAAATACTGATATTTTCTGAGTGAAAACGCGTTATTGGCTCACGCAAGTGGCTATTTCCTAAATATTAAGGTTTGTTCTATAGAGAAGTATTTATACGCTAACATCAAAAAGCCACCTCAACCGAGGTGGCCTTTTATACTGAAACTAAACTGAACAGCTTACTGCATGACCAAGTATTCAAAGGCTGACAATGCCGCTTTACTACCTTCACCCATCGCAATGTTAATTTGCTTAAATGGTACGGTGGTTACGTCACCACAAGCAAAGATACCTTTACGATCTGTACGGCAGCGCTCATCGATTTCGATCTCACCAAAGCGGTTTAGATCAACGAAGCCTTTGATGAACCCAGTGTTTGGTACTAAACCAATCTGTACAAACACCCCTGATAAATCACGCTCATGAGTCTCACCTGTGCTGCGATCTTGGTAGACGATAGATGATACTTTGCCATCAGTCGCTTTGATCTCTTGCGTCTCTGCACCGGTAATGAACTCGATGTTAGTTTTTTCTTTAGCTTTGTTGATCAGTACTTGGTCAGCTTTTAATTCATCAGCGAACTCGAGTACAGTAACGTGATTAACGATACCTGCCAAATCTAGTGCTGCCTCCACACCCGAGTTACCACCGCCGATCACTGAGATATCTTTACCCTTGAAGAATGGGCCGTCGCAATGCGCACAGAAAGCCACACCTTTACCAATGTTTTCTTCTTCACCTGGTACACCAAGCTTTCTCCACTGAGCACCTGTCGCTAAGATAATACTACGAGTATTAAAAGTCTCACCAGTGTTTAGGTGAATACTGTAGTTCTCTTCTTCAGTCTCGTCGATTTCTTTAACGCTCACATGCTCTTTTAATGTGATGTTGTATTCGGCCAAGTGCTTAACAAAGTTGGTCGATAAATCTGTACCATTGGTTAGCGGCACTGAAATCAAGTTCTCAATGTCTTGCGTGTCTTTTACCTGTCCACCGATACGATCAGCGACCATCGTGACTTTTAAGCCTTTACGCGCTGTATAAATGGCTGCAGCCACACCTGCAGGGCCAGCACCGATGATAGTGACGTCTTGCTGCTCTAATTGCTCAGCATCGTCTTCTACTTCTGACAGTAAATCAGGGAACTGCTCTTGCAATTTTCCAATCAATTTAGCAGTGTCGATTAGACCATTAGCAAATGGCTTACCATTCAAAAATACAGCTGGTACACCTTGAATTTTATTCGCTTCTACTTGCTCTTGGAACAATGCACCGTCGATCATCTCATTACTGATACCATCGTTTAGTAGCGCAAACTGGTTCAATGCCTGAACGACTTCTGGGCAGCTATGGCATGACAATGACACGTAGGTCTGGAACTGTAGCGGCTTATTAAAGCGCTTAACTAGCTTTTGGATACCTTCATCCAACTTTAGCGTATGACCACCCGCTTGCAGAATCGCCAAAATCAATGACGTAAACTCATGACCACCTGGGATACCGCTGAATACGATACCAGTGTCGTTTGATTCGCCATCAATGTGACTGACTACTTTAAAACTAATCGCACTAGGCAAACTATCGTCAGTTGCTTCTGCATCGAAGTTAATTTTATCTGTCGTTCCAGCAATCTTGGTCAAAAAATCTACCAATTCTGCACGTTTTGCATGCGTACCATTACCCAATACAAAAGTAATTGGACGTGTCATGTTTTCGCTATAGCTCTTAACGGCATCTAATAAATTTTGATCTATCATGTTTGTTCCTCATTATGACTGAATATGTAACGGCAACTGTCATGCTACGCGTCTAAATATGAAATAGTTGGCGTCGATAATTTTGTATAAAAGGTTATATATAGTGGGCTCTTGCCCTTTGATGTGTCTATTATCAAGCGTTTAGCCAGTTTCGGCAAGCTGAGAAACTCAAACTTTATGTTTTATAAAACTAATCGTTTATCGCTTTAAACAATTAAATACAAATACACAAACAAATGATAGTGATGGTACATGGTCTATTTTTTCGCTACAATCGAATGGTATGGATAGCAATATGCATTATCAATATCGTGAAGTAACTACCTTTATTACCATTAAACTTTCACCCCTTCCAAAAAAAGTCTCACCATCATAAGCGTCTTAACCATAACGTGCTTACGCCTATTCTAAGCTTGCACTAAATAACAAGGATGACAACATGACAATGACAGACACATGGCAAGATCACAGTGATATTATCGATGAGCTTAAGCAAAAGGACACGCATTTTGCGAGTATCTTTGACGAGCATACGACTCTAGATAGGCAAATTAATAAGCTTGAAAACGATGTGGTCAAGCATGCCAGTCGCGACGAAGAAATCGAACAGATGAAACGACGAAAGCTACAGCTTAAAGACGAGATCTATAAAACCATTGATAAAAATAAAGCACAGTCTCGCGCTTAATATTGCGTCTATACTTAGAGATATGCTGAAAAATAATACTAACAATACCTATGCTTAAGACGTAAAAAGACCCCATCAACTTATGTTAATGGGGTCTTTATTTGTAGCACTGACTTAAATCAGATGTTTAAGATACAGCGCTACTTTTATCTAAGTATAAAATAACTACTTAGATTTTACCAACTAGGTCAAGACTTGGCTTCAATGTGTCACCGCCTTGTTCCCAAGCTGCTGGGCAAACTTCGCCATCGTTTTCGCGAACATATTGTGCTGCTTTCACTTTACGTAGCATGTCTTTTGCACTACGGCCGATACCGCCAGCATGGATTTCAGCGACTTGGATCAAGCCATCAGGATCTATTAAGAATGTACCGCGCTCAGCCAAACCCGCTTCTTCAATCATGACGTTGAAGCCACGAGTGATTTTACCAGTAGGATCGCCGATCATTGGGTATTGTACTTTACCGATAGCTTCTGAAGAATCATGCCATGCTTTGTGCGTGAAATGCGTGTCAGTAGATACTGAGTACACTTCAACACCAAGGCCTTTTAGCTCGTCATAATGAGCGGCCATGTCTTCTAGCTCAGTTGGGCAAACAAACGTGAAATCAGCTGGGTAAAATAGGAAAATCGCCCAGTTGCCTTTTACGTCTTCTGAAGTGATGGTTTTGAACTCACCGTTTACGTATGCATCTGCTGAAAATTCTGGGATTTCTTGATTGATGATAGACGCCATGGTTGGCTCCTCTATAGTTAAGTAAATTGGAAATTAATTATATGGTTTTTTCAATTAGCCCTCTAGCTCTCTGGGCTACCTGACAAACTATACGCGAATTCTATGGTTAATCCAGTTAAAAGTTTTTAATGTGATGTTTTGTTTTATTAAACTTGTTAAACTATTATCTCTACATTTTATCATTGGTGCTCAATTGGTAATTTGCTACCTCATAAAGGTTGACCAAACATAATAAATTGCATTAAAAACCCACTAAAAGAGAGGTTTTATGATTACTTTACGACAACTTGAGTTTGCCCTAGCCGTCGCCAAACATCGTCATTTTAAACGTGCTGCTGAAGATTGCAATATCTCGCAGTCTGCACTAAGTTTGGGTATCGCAGAATTAGAAAAACAGCTAGATACTCAGATTTTTGAGCGCAACAATAAACAGGTATTGATTACCCCTATCGGTCAAGACATCCTCACACGGGCGCAGCGAGTGTTTTCTGAGGTCAGCGATTTGACCACGCGTGCTCATAGCCATCAGACGCCGCTTGCCTATCCCATGACTGTCGGTATCATTCCGACGATTGCACCTTACTTGCTGCCAAAAGTACTACCAGCGCTGCGTGCTCAATATCCAGAGTTCCGTATGACCATCGTCGAACAACAGACAGAGCGGTTGCTTGAGCAAGTACGCTACGGTCATATCGACACCGCTATTATTGCGCTGCCGTATGCGGTAGATGGGCTACACAGTTTTGAGTTCTGGAGTGAAGACTTTTTTGCTGTATTTCCAAAAGATGACATACATGCCAAGCTTGATACCATCAATGCTGATGAACTGGCGACTGCCAATCTCATGTTACTTGGTGAAGGACATTGTCTAACTGACCAGACGCTGTCTGTCTGTCATTTCGACCGTGCACAAATGAAGTCAAGCTTTTCAGATGCCAGTTTAAATACTTTGATTCAAATGGCACTTGCCAATATGGGCACAACGCTAGTGCCTGAAATGGCGCTCGATCAGCTACACCTGCAGAATCAAAATGCCGTCGCCATACCATTGGCTGAAGACGGGCCGCATCGCCATATTGCCTTTGTCACCCGTTTGAACTATGCGCGTGTCGATGATGTTAGCTTGCTTGGCGATGTATTCAATAAAGCATTTAAAGACGCAGTAGCTAATAAAGAATAATCAAACCATTTTTACCACGGTCATAGTGAAAAATGACATATGAAAACTGTCTCAAATAAGCACGATGAGCTTGGCAAGTGCTTTGCACAGCAGTTGTCAGCTATGACCAGCGATATCTCGCCAAAGCAAATAGATAGGCTTTGGCAAGATATCGTGACGCGCTATGGTGAACCACAACGTGCCTATCATACGCTCAATCATATTGAGCAGCTCTTGGTACAGTTTGAGAATATTAAGCACCATCTGTCTGAGCCGCATATCATTGCATTGGCACTGTACTATCATGATGTGGTATACGATCCAAAACGCTCCGACAATGAGTTTCAAAGTGCAGAATTTGCGACAGATGCTTTGAGCCCTTATCTAAACACAGAGCAATGCCAACACATTCACGCTCTCATTATGATGACGGCTAATCATCAGCTAGATACGTTGGTAGACATTGACAAATATAACGATGCGGCATATCTGTTAGATATGGATTTGAGTATCTTGGGTATGCCTTGGCCTACCTACAAGCAGTATGCAAAGGCGATACGTCAAGAATATAAGCATGTCGCCGATGACAGCTACCGTGATGGACGCACTGCAGTATTACAAGGATTACTAGCACATCCCAAACTCTATCTGACTGACCATTATTATAGTCAGTTAGAAACGCAAGCTCGAGATAATATCAAGCACGAGCTTACTTTGCTCGCAGCTTTATAAATAGCTCACTACCCTGCCGCGCTGGATATGAATTATAGCTAGGCTCCATAATCTCGATATCAAAATAACTTTGAAAACGCTGCTGGTACTCTTCCTTGCTGGCGCCGAATGGTGGCCCTTTGCGTCCAAAATCCGTGTCAAATAACAACCCAACCAACTTACCTTGTGGCTTTAATAGCTTTGCCATCTGCTGCACGTATTCATCACGGCGCAATGGATTAATCGCACAAAAAAACGTCTGCTCAAGTATCCAATCAAATTGATACTGCTCAGCTGACAAACTAAAAAAGTCCGCACAGATCAGATGTTCAGAGGGGAAATTAGGATAGCGCTCTGCAAACGTCTCAATCGGTGCAGAGGCAAAGTCAACCAGCGTGACATTGGTAAAGCCTTGCTCATATAAGTAACCCACTTCATAGGCATTGCCTGCACCTGGCACTAGTACCGCCTGATTTTTTGCACTCTCAGGTAACTGGTCGATATAAGCTTTGAGCGGTGGCGATACCTGCCCCATATCCCAACCGATGCTGTTCTTCTCATAACGCTGCTGCCAAAACTCCGCTTGGTTGACGTTTTCCATATGACATCCCTGTATATAAAACCATTGTTTAAACGACACGATTTGTACCGTTATTCCTTATCATATCAGGCTTATTCAGGTGTGTCCCTATTTTAAAAATGATGATAAAAATAGGACTTAATGCTCTGCATAATGAAAGTTACACAGATGATATCGAGGTGCTTACGAGAACTATTTAGCTGATTAGATGGTTAAATAGTTAGATGATACGTTTAGTCCAGCTGTCCTGTCTTGCCCGCTAGGATATTATGCCATTGCTGGTAATCTGGCATCGCTGTCGCAACCGTTTGCCAAAACACACGGCTATGGTTGGCATGATGCAAGTGGCACAGCTCATGAACGATTACGTATTCGGTGCATTCGATAGGATAGGCAGGAAGATAAACCGATAGCCAAATTCGTTTTGCGCGCGTGTTGCAGCTGCCCCAACGTGTGTGCATTTTTTTTAACCGTATTTCATTGGCGTAAGCGCCAACGATTGGCTGCCACTTTTCAAATAGTGCAGGTGCGACTTCGGAGAGTTGTTGCCGATAGTAGGTGATTTTTTCATCAGGACTGAGCGTAAATGATTGCTCTGTACCCCATAACAACACTGAATTATTAGCAGTTGAAGGGTCAGACGGCGTATTTTGTCTACGTCTATATTGTTCTAATACCTGCGGGTGATTTGCAATAGCCCACGGCACCCGCTTAGCAACAGCATGCAACATTTGTAATGCGCTGACATGCATCGGTGCAGAGACCATCAACGTATGAGGCTTTAAGCGAAAATTGATATTTTTAACACGCTTTTTACTGATGTGTAGCTCGATGCCTACCTGTGCAAGCTGCTGTCTGATTGTATCTAAATTGGTATCTAAGCTAATGCTCTACCTCCTTGGCTGACTATTACTGCTATTCTAGTAATAGTCGTTATTAATAGTCATGCCTGTGCGTCTGTCGCTCTTGTTGAACGTTATGGGTCACAATGCTTGCAAATGGTTGTCAAACGACATCATATGCAGTTGACTGTCTTTGATAATCCGCTCATGAGGTTCAACATCGTCTACGTTCAATTTTACTTCTAGTAAAACAGTTACTTTTAGCGCTGTTAACTGCCCTTGACCATCACTGACGATAAATCCTGTTGACTCGGCATGTTTATCAATTTTACTCATTGAAGCACTAGAATTAACTAACACCGAAGCCCCTGCACAATCTGGCAGACTCACGTCATCAATCAGCTCGCGAGTATGCAAATCATAAATCGCCGCACAGCCACCAATCGGTGTGGTCACACACAGTAAGTTACGCTCACTATCCACCGCCACGCTAGCGATATATTGGTGAAAACGTTGCCATTGATTATTTGGCATAGTGAGTGGTGTAAAGCTGGCATCACCACGTTTATGAGTCAGCACTAACGGTACATTGATATGTTTTTCACCTTGGAACTGAATACCAATCATCACTGTGCCGTCATCGTGCATGGCTAAGTGGCGCACACTCATCTGATTATGCTCGGGAGTCACTTGCTCAAGCAGTGTGCCATCATGACGATTCAGATAAACTAGTGATGGTCGCATGGTATCTAGATTTAGCTCTTCGCGTGAGGCCTGCTCGGTTTTGATACCACCATTTGCAATGACGAGCGTTTCGCTATCAGGATGCATAATTAGCTCATGCGGGCCGATACCATATGAGTCAAACTCTGCTACTTTTTTATAAGCATTATTAGCATCATAGATACCAATTTTACCTGCCAAACTCACCGTGTCGTTCTCAGTTACATAGAGCAAGCTGCCATCTAAGCTATAGCAAGCATGACCATAAAAGTGACGGTTTACATCAGCTGTAATCGCATGTTGAACTTGCCCATTTGATGTATTAAGCACCCAGAATCTTTCGCTTGGACGACGACCCATGACGACGACATCACGTCTTTGATCGACACTACTATGCTGAGTTTGAGCTTCAGATACATTGACAGATACAGGCTGAACAACGATGTCGTGGACACGCTCAGGCATAGTTGTCTGCCAAACGATTTGTCTGTCAGCATCAATACCTACCACGCCAAAGTCATGCTCATTTTGGCTTGATGTAGCCTGACCTTTTGGCATGGATGCGACGCCACTGACCCAACTGACTGGTCGTGCCAGCATCGTTGTTGTATGCATGACAGCAAAGTCAGGCGTTTTACTTTTATCATCACTTACAGCATGATAAGCCTGCTTCCAGGTTGCTGCTGCTTGCTCACAAGCATAGCGCAAGCGCAAAAGCTTCGGCGTTAAATCAGGACTAGCTCGTAATACCTGCAACTGCGTACGAATACCATTTACATAATCTTGTAGACTGGCATCTGGATGCTGCTGCTTACGATAACGATGGTGAATACCGACCAGCGCTGCCGTACCAACTGCTGTCAGCACTGAAGTCGTCAAAAGCTCATGAGCTGACGAAGTTCTCCCAGACCGATTAGATCTGTTCATCTGATCATGAGTCTGAACTGCTGACACTGCTGTACTCGCTTCGATAGTAGACATTGTCTAATCGCCATCAGTGCTGTTAAAGCCCACACGGATACCAAGTGCTGGGATTAACTGGCGCTTAATCAGACGAGTGACATCAGTCAGATGATCGTACAACGCTTGTTGATCGTCCTTATTCGCTTCTGATAAATCTTCTGGCATTTGTGCTAATAATGCAGTCGTATCAGCCAATGCGGTCGATAAATTATCCGAAACTTTGTTTTCGTCATTGCTGCCAAGAATAGCCGTCAATACAGGGTCAGTCATGGCTTTATTAATCGTATCTAACTTAGCATTGATGATAGCGCGGCTTTGACCAGCAGTAGCAGCAGGCAGATGACCTTTTGCCTTACCTGTCAGACCGAGTGGCTGATCAATGGCATTAGACTTCATGGTCTCAATCAATGACAGTAGAGAGTTAATCCACTGATTTAGACCTCTATCGCTCTCTGCTGTTTTGTCTATCGCCAATAAATCAGTCGCGTTTTGCTGCCAGTTTTTCTCGATGTCTTTTAGACGCGTACTCAACGCACTACTGGCACTAATCACGTAAGCACACTGACCAACGTCTAAACTGTCAT
Source organism: Psychrobacter sp. 4Dc (assembly GCF_002836715.1). Lineage (GTDB taxonomy): Bacteria > Pseudomonadota > Gammaproteobacteria > Pseudomonadales > Moraxellaceae > Psychrobacter. Next base: position 23,877 of record NZ_PJAT01000063.1, on the reverse strand, counting down.
TGGCAAACAAAGCCTCTTCCAACCCTGGCACACCTTGTACGATCGCGCTCTCGCCAGCAAGCTGCTCTGGCGTTAGTTTTGGATTGGCAGCAATCAAATCAGCCACGCCACTATGTACGAGTCCGCGCTCGTCAGGGTAGTAGTTAATGTATAGATTGCTCATGCTAGCAGTCGCAGGACCAAAGTTGACCATCTCAGCACTTGACCATGCTTGTGCCAATACTAGCCACTGTGCACGTAATGCTTGTAGCTCATCGCCACTTACGGGTGCTTGGGTACAGTGCTTCTGCGCCAATTCGTTCAACAGATCGCTTTGCTTGGCTGCATCAGCATACGCGGGAATCACGATATCGTCTGCCACATGCGTCAAATACGTTTTTGCAGTCTCAGGGCTGATATCTACTGCAACGACTTGCTCAGTACTTTCTTTGCTGTTCTCTACTGAGCTGTCAGTAGCTGCACTGTCTTGCACAACTTTTTGGCTGTCTACATCTGCAGCTTTGTTGTCATCGGCAGGTTTGACACAACTGATCAGCAGTCCAGCACTCAATGCAGATAGCGCCATTGCCAAAGCGTGGTTTATTTTCATAGGTTTCTCGGTAATGTTATAGGTAGTAATTTATAGCGTTTTTATACTGATTTTATAATAGCGACTTTATTACAGTGATTTTATTATAGCGACTTTATTACAGTGATTTTATTATAGCGACTTTAGGAACGCATTAAGCTCTGCGCGACCTTGTTTGTCTAACTTTAATACTTGTTGCTTTTGCTTTTCGGCTTCTCCGCCATGCCATAAAACAGCTTCCATCAATGTACGGGCACGGCCATCATGTAAAAACGTCGCTTGAGGATCAACTGTCTGCGCAAGTCCTACGCCCCAAAGTGCTGGCGTACGCCATTCATAAGAGTTGGCTAAAAACTCAACTTGGGCATCTTTTGGTGGTAGCTTACCGGCAATCGTACGATCAGCGAGATCATTGCCCATATCATGCAATAGCAAATCTGTGTAAGGATAAATCACTTGTCCATGCTGCTCAAGATGATCATCGTCGGTTTTTGGCAACTGATATCTTGGCGTATGGCAGCTTTGACAACCCATGTCATAAAAACGCTTTTTGCCAGCTAGCACAAGCTTATCATCTGCATTACGGCGATGCGGCACTGCTAGATTGCGAGTATAAAATTCTACAAATTTCGCGACCTCATCGGTTACTTCAACAGGTGATTTACCATTGCCCTGTTCATCAGCACCTGTCGCTGCATTTAGGCAAGCGGTCTGCGTTGGCATACAGGACTCGTTAGGACGGATGTTGGACGTCAGACCCATGTCTTCGTTAAAGGCACTTTGGTTCTGAGTAATAAGTTTGGTTTGACCCGCTTTCCAGCCAAATCGTCCAAGCGCACGCTTGCCCGTTTGTGGATCCATGACCCAGTTAAACTTACCACTGATATCGCTATCATTACTGTCGTTAGCTTGTTTTTTAATGTCATCTTCAGATATTTGCTCTAGTAGCCCAAGCCCAATCATTGGTAGCGCCACACGCGGTGATACCATCATGTCATCGTCAAAAGCACCATAACCAGGTTTGGTCAAATTAAACGTTGGTGCACGCAGCGTCTCGACATATCCGTCAGCAAAGGTAACTGGTTTATCTGTCCATTGCACCGCAATTCTCGCTTCAGCAGGCACGCCCTGAATACCGCGATCTTGTAGCTGGCCACCATACATAGGATGAGCCACCTTTTCAATTAGCGAATCCTGTAGCTGCTGGCGCTGCTCATCGGTCGTCGCTGGCATAGACAGCCGAATTAACAAACTATCAGCATCATCATCGGCAGTCATCGGCGCATGACCTCGCCCATCTTTGACATGACAAGACTGACAAGCTGCTACATTGAATAGTGCGCCCAGTCCATCACGACTATCAGTACTAGCAGGTGCAACCACCCACGGCTGCTTAAAGAACGCATTACCAATAAAGAACGACCCTTTACGAGAAGCAGCTAGGTTCGATGAAGGCTTTGAGTAGCTTTCAGCACTGCTAATGCTAATACCAGAGTCGCCGCCCTGCTTGATCTCTTGGGGGTCAAAGCTCACCAGTTGCTGCATCGACACGCCCGCCAATGTTTCTATATTTTTGACGTGTTCGGACGACAGCGATTGGCTGTTTTCACTGGTGCTTTCATTACTTGAGGCTTGCTCTGAAGTAACATCAGAAACATCGTCAGAAGTGTCGTCAGAAACGCTATCAGATGGTTGACATGCACTGATAGCCATTGCACTGGCGATAATTAGCGCAAGCTTAGAAGGTATATGTCGTAGGATTTGAGCAGCAAGAGGAGAATCAGAAGGGTTAACATAATTGGCGTTCATAGAAATTAATTGCCTTAGCGCTAGAGTAGAACCATTAAAATTTTGTCATACCATCTCATTATATGTCGTCACAATCATTGCCTGTCGACATATAATGAGGTGGTACACCGGCCAATTGGCTTATTTAATGCTCGTAAAAATGCGTTGCCAACGGTGGCTGACAACGCACGTATTATATCTAATCTAAGTATCCAATAAACAGCGGTTACTGACCTATAACGACTAATAAAACGTCGCAAAGCCAATGAAAGGCTTTTAAATAAGGGCCGCTAGTTTAAATTTTTCTTAAAACTGTGACCCGGCATCTGCATCTAGATTATCGATGCCAACTGCTTTTGCAGCGTTTTCAATACTGGCCGTCAGCTCTTGTAAGCTAGTGATGCCCGCTTCAACCCATCCACGACGGACATTTTGTTCTTCAGCAGAGATACCTTCTTGGCTGGCTTGACCGACAGTTGCAATCATCTGGTCAATCTTGATACCGTCTTTTTCGCCTTTTTCAACGATAACGTTGAACGCGCCTTCTACTTTGTTGAACTCAGCAGCCAACTTATCAGCAGCTTCTGTGTGGCCGTTATCCGTTAGATAATCTTTGATACCGTAGCCGCCCACTGTCTTACCAGCGACTGTTGTATAGCTACCATTAAAGACGTTTTGGATACCGCGTGCATTATTGGCATAGCTCAAATGAGTCAAATCACTAAAGCATTCGTGCTCATCTTCAGTAGAACCAGTAACAAAAGCGACCTGCATACGCTCAGAAGCAAGCTCACCTAATGCTAGGCTACCCATTTGATACATAATTTGGCGCAGACCATTGTCATATTTGCGCGCTATCAAATCACTACGTAAGGTATTTTCAGTATCAGGCTGCCACTGAGCTTCCATCGCGGTCAAATCATCGACCAATAGTTGAGTTGCAGCAGTTAAGAATTCACCACGGCGCTCACAGATACTGGCATCTTCATTGACGGTCTCACCACTAGTACACTGTCCGGCTTCAGTCGCATAGTCAGTGACTGGGCGATTACCTGCGCCTTCTTTTACGCCATTGTTGTCTTGACCCCACAGCATAAATTCAATCGCATGATAGCCAGTCGTTACGTTGGCTTCACTACCACCGATTTCATTCATTTCTGCGAGTAGCTCAGGTGTGATTGTACTGGTATCTTGCTTGATACTACCGACAGTAATGCTGTCGCTATTGATGATGTTCTCTTGGCTGTTATATTCGCCTTCATAATCGTCACCAACATAATCAATCAATGCTTCATCAAGTGGCCAAGCATTGATCTGCCCTTCCCAGCTATCGATGCTGTTGATAGCACGTTTGTCATTGGCAGTCACAAAGCCTTCGTCAAAACGGAAAATCTCAGTTTGTGAATATGGTTGACGTGCTGCTTTATAGGCAGCTTTTGCAGCATCAAGATTTTCTTGTGTTGGAGTGGCTACGTAAGTTTCTACCGCATTTTGTAGCGCTTTAGCCGTGTCCAACGAATCTTTATAAGCGGCGTGTGCCATATTTGCATAACTGATAATCAATCTATCAATATGTGCTTTTTCGGCAGCAGTCATCTCTGAATTATCAGCTGTCTCTGTGTTTGCTACTTCTGTTTGCGTTTCTGTCGCAGCATTGGTGTCTTCATCGGCTTGCTTTGTACAGCCCGACACCATTAACAATCCTGCAAGTGCAACAGCTAAAGTAGTTGGTAAAAGCTTACGGCTCGTTACTGTGGTAATCGTCATACATATCCTCAATAAATATAGCAAAAATTCGTTTTGGTTAAGTAGCCTCAATTATTTTGATAATCAAGCCATGTTACAGCAGGCTATCTTAGCCATGCACATTGACTCTCAGTGCGCACGATAAGACGTTTAATATTGCATTGATAGCAAACACTGACAAATTATAGTGTTATTGATAATCATTATCAATATTTAATTTAATATTAACTATATCTATCAATCATCATTGTTTTATTCAAACTGAAAACACAAAAAAAGAGCCAGCATATTGCTGACTCTTTTTGAAATATATGCGCTCAAATATCTAGCACATATTTAATAGCTATATAGCTATTTATTAGTTTACGCTCTGTGGTGCGTTAACTGTTAGCTCAACACGGCGGTTTTGACCACGGCCATATTCAGTGTTGTTATCTGCGATTGGACGTGACTCACCGTAAGCAACAACGTTTACACGGTTTGAAGCAACACCGCGAGCTGTTAAGTAGTTAGCAACTGAGTAAGCACGATCACGTGACAGACCCATGTTGTAAGATGCTGAACCTTTGCTATCAGTGTGACCAGCGATAGTAATTGTGTTTTGGTTGTACTGGTTCATCGTTGAAGCAAGCTTATCAAGCGTTGGCTTGAATGATGAGCTAAGGGTTGCATCATCAAATGAGAACGTGATGCTACCTGGCATAACCAAATCAATGTTACCAGTGGTTGGATTTTGCTCAACAGTTACGCCTGTGCCAGCCATTTGCTGCTCAAGCTGACGAGCTTGACGCTCCATGTAGTAACCAACGCCTGCACCTAATGCTGCGCCGATAGCCGCATCACGACCAGTTTTGTCGCCGCCTGTTGCTTTTGAAATAGTTGCACCACCTGCTGCACCAACTAGACCACCTAGAGCAGCTTTGTTTAGACGCTGTTGTCCAGTGTTTGGATCTGTTGTACAACCGCTAAGTGCTAGACCTGATGCTACTGCTGCAATCATTAAAGTATTACGCATAATATTTCCTCTTAAGTTTAAAAAATCGTGCTTTTTATAAAGATTGTCCGTTAATCTTTTTTAAGTACTTATCTACATTCCCCATTATTATGGCAACTACAACCTATCTCTGTGTAATATTTTGTCATACCTATGTATGAGAAGTGCAGGTTATATTTCAATGGTTTTATAGGTCAAATCTTCGCGCCTTGCTACCACTAGTCACGTTTACAACCGTACACTACAACATGTTTCTGCTAAAATTATATCGCTGAATTTGTCGGCTTTAAATAGTCATAATTTGAAGCTTTACGTTCATAATATCCCTGACTTGACTAGGACAGATTCAGCGGCATACGGCTTATTATTAATCAGATAGACTGAAAAGGATTGAGCATGCGATTGACATCTACCATTCGAAAAATGCATAAACGTTCGCCTAAATTGGGTAAAGCTGTGTCGCTTGCAACAGCCACTGGTGTCATCGCCGCCAATAGCTTCGGTGGTAGTATTCCTTTATGGCTAATGGGCGTCGGTAAAGTCATTACTGGCGCCTCTATTGCAGACAAAGCCGTCATAAAAATTGCTACTCACTGGATCAGTAGCAACAGTGCCTTGATCGATAACATGTTGCCTCGTAAAGATTGGCGTATCAACCTACCGGACGATATCCATACCAATGGTAAATACCTGCTAGTGAGCAACCACCAATCATGGGTCGATACTAGCATCGTGCAGTATATTGGCGAAAAACGTTTGCCACTTACGCGATTTTTTACCAAGTTTGAGCTGATCTACATCCCTATCGTTGGCCAAGCTTTTTACTTTTTAGATTTTCCAATGATGCGCCGACACTCAAAAGAAGCCATTGCCAAAAACCCTGCGCTAAAAGGCAAAGACATCGAAGAAGCCAAACGTGCCTGCGCCCTACTAAAAGACAAACCTTTTACCTTATTAAATTATTTGGAAGGTACTCGTTTTACCAAAGCCAAACAAGTTCAGCAAAAATCGCCTTATAAGCACTTATTGAAACCTCGTGCAGGCGGATTATCACTGGCCATCAGCGCACTAGGTGAGGATATCGATGGCATACTAGACATGACCATCGTATATCCTGATGGTGTACCAAGCTATGGCGATCTTTGGAAAGGTAATATCAAACGTTTGGGCGTTGATTTGCGCTACATCGATATACCAGATGCATTATTCGAAAGTATCAAGCAAGGTGGCTACGAAAATGATGAAGATATAAAAGCTCAAATGTTCGACTGGGTTGAACAAGTGTGGCGTCAAAAAGATGAACGAATTAGCACTATGTTGGCAGATTTTGAAACCAATTCTAAAACGCAAGATACCTAATGAGGATACTCAGCAGTACTAAACTGGCGGACCGTGAAATCTTATCAAATACCAAGCACAGTCTATGCAAGCGCACTAAGTAGTAAATATCGATAACGAGATAAAAAATTATTGGGCGACAAAGTTACGGGTACAAATGTCACAATAGTCATATCTTACTTATGATGTTTACTGTTAAAACAGCCATGCATCATAAGTAAATTTTAATTAAGGATGGGTTGTTTTTTAGCCTTATTCATTGATAATGTGACTAATCATGAACTTATAGATTTTCGATGTCTACTTTGATAGTAAATGGTAGTAAATATCGAATTCTTACCCATTTTTTGTGCCATTTATTACTTATAAGGTATGACTGTGCCCACCTCTACTACTAGCTCGCCGTTAGCTACCGAATCTGTTTTGAGTCAGCCTCCTTATCCAATAAGTGATGAGCCACCAAAACCGAACCATCCAAAGCCGAGTCGCTTTAAGCTCACTTACGATATTGTCATGATTATTGCCATCAGTATTGATCTGCTATTGATCAGTATCGACGCTATTTTGATGAGCAATTTTAGTAGTAATGCTGCAGAATGGCTAACCATCAGTGAAGCGCTCAATTGGTATCAAACAACCCTACATGATCCTCTACGCACTGCTGGAGGATTTTTTACTATCTTTTTGGTCGTTGAGTTGCTATTGCGTTGGGCGATTGCCATCAAACAAAAAGTCTATTATCGCTGGTTCTTTTTCCCATTCGTTCATTGGTACGAAGTATTAGGCTGTTTTCCGCAGCTACGTGCTTTGCGACTGCTGCGAGCGGTCGTTATTGGACGACGTCTATATCAGCTTGGCTATCAAGTACTGCCGCAGGCGTGGATCAATCGAATCAAGTTCTACATTGACCTACTGTTAGAAGAGCTCTCAGATCGCGTTATTTTGACAGCGATACAAAACTTTCGACAAGAGCTAACCAGTTCAGACACGCATAAATCATTCATTGAGTCGACGATTGCAAAAAATCGAAATGAGATTGAAGCGGCCGTATTGTCTGTGCTGCGTACAGAGCTTGCACCGAAGCTACAAGAACTGACTGCCTCATCAGGTGGGGGCAGTATATTGGCGAGCGAGATGGGTAATGCTATTGAAGAAGGATTGGCCAACACACCTGAGTTGCGCCGCTATCTACGCATGATACCTATCGCGGGCAGCCTTATTGAATCACAGCTACATCACGTCGGGCACAATATCGGTGAGAACGTCGTAAATGCATTAAACAAGCGACTTTTAGACCCTAAGCGCTTGGATATATTAATGATGGAAATTGCTAGCGGTATTGCGCAAATAGATACCAATAATACAGCGCTAGATACCTTAATTTCTAGTATCATTGATGACAGTTTGACTGCGTTTGAAGCGCAAGTAAAAGTGCAGCAATGGAAGCACCAAGATATACTAAATCTATAGTTTAGCTATCTAATAGCATGACGTAATAAGAGACATAATACCGTGACAGAATTATTTTTAAGGGTTTGTATATGACAGTTTCAGCTAACGATAACCAGACTGCACCAGCGCTAGCTTTCTATGGCAAGATGCTGACGTTTTCACGCGTACAGTTTAGTACAAACGATCTAGCAGCTATAGAAGCTCAGCTAACTGAAACGCTCAGCAATAAATCGAGCAATATTCCTATCCTTATTGATAGTGACGTTGAGCAGGATTTATCAGCATTGGTAGAGCTGTTATGGGCATGGGGATTGCAGCCTATTGGCGTGGTGACAGGAGTGCTGGATGCGCAAGCACGTGAGCAACGCTTAGCGATATTTCCAGCAGATGGTAAGCGTATTGAACGTATATTACCAAGTAAAAAAGCCCCCATCCCTACTCAAAAGGCAGTAGAGAACAACAACGCCGAAGTAGTTAATGCTAATAGCGTCGATGATACTTCTACCACGAGCGAACCTGCTACTGAAACGACACTATCTAATATGCCAACCGAGACATTGGTAAGTACCCAGCATATTACTAGCTTAATCTATGATCAAATGCTGCGTTCAGGACAAAGCCTCAATCACGTTGGTGGCGACTTGATTTTGACCAGTAGTATCAATAGTGGTGCTGAAGCGATTACTGACAATAGCTTACATGTATATGGCCGTGCACAAGGACGTTTGGTGGCAGGTGCAACAGGGGATAAAGATGCCCGTATATTTTGCCAAGTCTTTAATCCGTCATTGGTGTCAGTAGCAGGAACTTACTGCTTACGAGACAACTTACCTGAGCATGTCATCGACAAGTCGGTACAAGTAAAATTTGTAGAAGGCGAAGGCTTAGTGTTTACCGTGATGGATGAAGCTTAAGACGCCATTAAAAATAATACACGGTGAAGTGACTTTATAGAAAACTAAGGTAGTTAAGCTGCTCTATTCAACAAGCCAAAAAGCATGACTATGACCCTACCAATACCACGCAAAGAGGCTAATTGAGCGATACATAGGTTGTTTTTCTGCTTTAGTATCGAGCTGCTATAAATTTTTGTTTATTTATGCTAGGCTAGCTTCGAAGATAGTGTATATATGTTAGGTAAATAACATGTAATTTTGCTATTTATATAAAAGATATCCCATTGATTCATAGGAGTGTGCCATTGTGGCGAAGATAGTTGTAATCACTTCAGGTAAAGGCGGTGTGGGTAAAACCACGACAAGTGCTTCTTTTGCCGCTGGTTTGGCATTACGTGGCTATAAAACAGTTGTTATCGACTTTGATGTAGGTCTACGTAATCTAGACTTAATCATGGGTTGCGAAAACAGAATTGTTTATGACTTCGTAGATGTCATCACTGGAAATGCGCGCTTGTCGCAAGCACTTGTCAAAGACAAACAGCTTGAAAACCTGTATATCCTGCCAGCCAGTCAGACGCGTGATAAAGACGCATTGACTGACGAAGGGGTATCAGAGGTAATGGCTGAACTCTCTAAACAGTTTGACTATATCATCTGTGACTCGCCTGCTGGTATTGAGCGCGGTGCACAGCTAGCGATGTACCATGCGGACGAAGCTATTATTGTCACTAACCCTGAGATCTCTTCAGTGCGTGACTCAGATAGAATCATCGGTATTCTGCAAAGTCAGACGAAAAAAGTAGAAGAGAACCAAGGGACTGTTCGCGAGCATTTGATTATCACTCGTTATAATCCTGAACGTGCGGCTGCCAATGAGATGATGGATATTGATACTATCTCGAACGATATCCTAAAAGTTCCACTACTTGGTGTTGTTCCCGAGAGCCATTCAGTGCTCGAAGCGTCCAACCATGGCGAACCAGTTATTCATTATACTGACTCTGTTGCTGGTCAATGTTATGAAGACATTGTCGCCCGTTTCTTGGGTGAAGAGCGTCCACTACGTCATATTGACGTGAAGAAAAAGAGTCTATTACAGCGCTGGTTTGGGGGATAATGATGACTAAGAAAAAAGGATTTTGGAGTAGCCTATTTGGTACTGACGACAACAGTAACGCAGGTAGTGCAAATTTAGCAACTGAGCGTTTAAAAGTTATCGTTGCTAGCGAAAACAGATTAAACAATCGATTAACGGTTGATCGTATCGAAAAAATGAAACGTGAAATCTTAGAAGTTGTGAACAAATACGTTAACGGTGTGCAGATTGATGATGTCAATATTAACCATCGTTCTGAAGACAGCTTAGATGTGTTAGAGATGAATATCAATTTACCTGAGCATAAGAAATAGCATTCTAACAGTACGTATTTCTACAATGAATAAAAAAAGCCCCAAGTTTGATACTTGGGGCTTTTTGATGTTTATCGATTATAGATTATTTCATACGGGCAATGAGATTGTCTTTTTTGACAAACTGATGGTATAGCGCGGCGGCTATATGCAAGACCGTAAAACCAATAATCATTGGCCAGATAATCTCAGTATGCAAGTTATTGTAAAAACGAGCCAAACTTCTATCTGGGGTCACGAATACAGGTATCTGAAAAATACCAAAAATATCGACTGGTCGACCGCCATATACTGCCATCAATAAGCCAACCATTGGCATAGCAATCAGTATGGCATAGAGAGCAAAATGTGACAGCTGAGATACGAGCATTTGCCATTTTGGCATAGCTAACGGTGGTGGCGCCTTAGTAAAAACGCGGTTGATGACTCGAGCAATCATCCAGAATAATAAGCTCACGCCGAACGCTTTATGGTATCCAATAAACATATTGCTATCTAAATTCTCATATAGCAGTATCATTAGCCATGTGACTAACAGTAAGGCTGCACTAATCCAATGAAAAATACGGCTACTAACCGACCACTTTGATATATTCGAGTTGGCATTATTCATGAGTGACTCTACTACCTTTATCAGGAATTATCTCTAATCAGTTTTATAAGCTAGCTAATGCTCTTCAACAGATGAAGTCATTAACGTTACTGGCTTACTATTTATAGAATGGAGAATACCTTAAATAGCGATAAGAATCTAGCTATCCGAATCAATCAGGTGATAGGCAATTTTGTCTAAATCTGGTACTAAGTATAGCTCGTCATCAATCATCACTGTTTGATATAGGTAGGATAAGACGTCATTTTTATCAAAATACTCTTCCCTATCTTCGCCATTGGCAGTACTAAACTGTTCAGGTGTCTCTACATCTTTCACTTCAGAAATTCGTGCTTGCAGCTGACGCAAGTCACCTGCCGTCTGTAAGGCAAAACGGTGATCAGTCGTATTACCTTCCAAAACAATCATTTTGTCTGGGATTTGATCTTGCAGTAACAAATGAAATACAGCCAAATCTTGCTGTTGCCAGTCGTATCTAGAAACCTGCTGCTGGGACTCATCCACACTCAAAATCAGGCTACTCGGAATGATCCAGTCCGGCTGGTTAACTGCTGGAACAATAGTGACGTCAAGCATACCGTTGTTGGTAGTCAACAGACTCACAGCCTCAAACGAATGTTTCAAAATTTGTGTCATAAGTCACTCGCAATAAGTTAATGTGAACGGCTAGCTGCCCTTTCACCAATGTAATCGGTTAGTTTTTTTGCTAAATCGGTAGGGCTACCAACAAAATTGCAACACCCTGAGTCAATGATAGCCTGAGGTTGACTTGGACATGCGCTCAAGCTCGGATCTTGTGCCCATAATTGACTGTTATTGTCTTGGATTAAATCTAGATACTGAGAGCCATCATTACCCATACCTGAAAATATAATATTAATAAGCTCGCTACCATAGACATCACTGGTATTTTTGAGCAGCTGCCCGATTGCAGGCTTATATTCACCATGCCAATCTTGATCCAATAGTATCACGCGACCTGTTGAATCGCAGACAACCTGCTTATCAATAGGTACTATCAGACACTCTCCTGCTCGTAGCCGCTGTGAAGAAGCGATAATCTTACAGCGCCAGTCATTATGACGATTAAGTATGCGGGGCAACGTACCAATCATAGCCTGATTAAAATGATGTGCCAATAAAATACAAATTGGCAGTGTGGCTGGTACGTTATCTAAGAATTCTTTTACCGCGCTAGGACCGCCCGTAGAGGCACCCAAAAATACGACATAATGCCAGTCAGTATCAGCACTCTTGTAAGCTGGAGCATCTACCAATATTGGCAAGTCAAGCAGTTGAGCAAATTTACGCTTTAACTTACGCTGCCATTTTGCATATTCTTGTGATTCGTTTAGATACGGTGCTTGACTGAAGCCCACTAATACTGCTGCTGGTTTGGATGCCACCGTCGCTATTGCCACACTGTCATCATAATCACTGTCTATCAGCCAAATATCGATAGCTGAGTTAGAAAGCGCACCTGTTTCCCGCCACTGTGCTCGTGACACACAGCCGACCAGCGTAAAGCCGAAGCCACGTACCGTATCTGAAAACGCCATGCGCTGGCGATGGTCTTCTGCCACCACCATCACTTTAATATCGTTTCTATTTTTTTTTCGCAGCGCTAAAACACGTGCATTATCCTTCATTAGTCAGGCTGACCCCTTCACCTAGTAATTTTTGCATTTTATCAAGCAGCTCTTTTTCTTGGAATGGTTTACCCATATAGTCATTCACACCAATCTCTAAGGCACGCTCACGATGCTTTTCGCCAGTACGTGACGTTATCATAATAATCGGAATTTGCTTTAGACGACTATTATGTCGGACTTGAGTGGCGACCTCGAAGCCGTCCATACGAGGCATTTCGATATCAAGCAATATCATGTCTGGTGTCATATCTTGCAATATCTCAATTGCGTCAATACCATCTTTAGCGACTGCCACATTGAACCCTTGGCGCTCTAAGAAACGTGAGGTTACTTTACGTACCGTCACGGAGTCATCGACGACTAGAATGGTAGATTTAGACTCTATACGTCCTCTTTTAGCATCAGCAGCTTTCGTAATATTCTTGACCAATTGCGCATTACGCATAAGGGCAATCAAATCTAAGATGAGCATGACCGAGCCATCACCCATAATAGTAGCAGCTGAAACCCCTGGAATATTTGATAACTGTTGGCCTAAAGGTTTGACAACAACTTCTATGCGCGAACCTGCAATCTGATCCACTTGCAAAGCGATATTCTGTCCAGTACGGTTTTTAATAATGATAAGCGGTAAGCTGGTATTGGTATTTACCACCAACTCATTTAACTTATTGCCTGATAAAATTTCATTTAGATAACGTACTCGATACTCAGTGTCTTCAAAATTCAATGTGGCATCATTTGATTGATAGTAGTCATAGAGCTTCTCTGGATTCATTCGAACCACGCGCTCAATCTGTACCAATGGAATCGCATAGTAGCGATCTGCAGCACGAACAACCAACGCGTCAGACACGGCTACCGTCAGTGGTAGACGCATTGTGAAACTTGAGCCTTTACCCAACTCTGAAACGACGGATACCGCTCCACCTAGTTGACGAATTTCACTAATAACAACGTCCATACCAACGCCGCGTCCAGAAATCTGAGTCACTTGCTGACTAGTACTTAATCCAGCGTTGAAAATATATTGCATAATATCAAGGTCTGACAGACTATTATTATCTGCATCAATTAGACCCTGAGAGATGGCTTTACTACGTACTGCTTCAACATCAATACCTCGCCCATCATCTGTTAATTGAATGACGATTTCACTACCTTCACGACGGACCTCAAGGGTGATACGACCACTACGCTCTTTGCCTGACTTCAGACGGGTTGACGTGGTTTCAATACCATGGTCGACAGCATTACGTAACATATGCTCAAGCGGTGACGTAATGCGCTCTAGGATGGTTCTATCCATCTCGTCATCAGCATTAACAATGGTCAGTTCAACAGACTTATTAAGCTCGTTAGCTGTTTGACGTACGATACGTTCAAGACGTGGTGTCAAGCGTGTAAATGGCACCATACGTGAATTCATCAAACCGTCTTGCAGTTCCGTCTGGGTACGAGATAACTGTAGCAGCAGGCTTTCGCTATCACGGGTTTTTTCTAATAATGTATGATTAATATCAACCAAATCTGAGGCCGACTCTGTTAAAGATTTAGACAGCTGATTCAAAGATGAGTATTGATCCATCTCTAGAGGGTCAAAGTCTTCATTATCGATGAGTTCCTCATCTATTTGAGATAGAATCTGTGCTTCTAGCTCGATCTCCATACGACGTAGCTGATCTGCCAAACGTTGTACTGTCGTACCCATCTCTTCAATACTGTTTGTTAGACTACTGATACCCATATCGATACGAGCACGGTTAATCGCTGACTCACCAGATAAATTAATCATGTGCTCAATTAAACCACCCGAGATACGAATCATCTCATTGCTACTAGCGCTCTGATCTTCCTCATGAGTATCTCTAAGCATAGACGGCATTTCACTGATATCTTTTGCAAGATACTGCGAATCTTGGTTTTCTTTGGCAATCAAGATTGCTTCACGCTGGGCTTGTAGAGACTCTTTAGGTATCGTTTTTAGGCTATCAGGGTTTCTACCAAATTGCTCCAACGCTTCAATTAACAGCGTAGGCGTCGGTGGATTAACATGTTGTTGAAGAATAAATACTGCATCAGCCAGCCAGTCATGACTTGCAACCAGCAACTCTAATACTTTTTTGGTGGCTGGACGTCGATTACTGACAAAATCCGTATAGACCGACTCCATCTCGTGCGCCAAATCAGCAATACCAGAGGCAGTGACCATTCGTGCGCCACCCTTTATGGTATGCAAGTCACGTTGGAGCGCTTGTAACGCTGTGGTATTACTCGTATCTTTTAAGAACAAGTGCAGATACTTATTACGATTGGTAAGCTCTTCTGCTTCTTCTAAAAATACCGCTAATATATCAGGATCAGGCAATCCATTGGCCCATGATTGCTTAATCATGCTATCCAGACTTAGGGTACTCAATGCCTCATTATCACTATCAACAACATTGGCAGCAATGCTACGCTCTGTAGGTTCAAAGTGATTTTTTGGTACTGGTATGACTAGATCGACTACCTCTGGTAACGTTTTTGCTTTTTCAAGCTGATGCAACTGTTCAATTAGCTCTGGAGTAAAGAAAGATTTCTTATGACTCACAATATGCATCACTTGTAGTGACATCGTATCTTGCACCATTTGCATGATTTCAAGCCACTGCGCGGTTGGCGCTCTTCGGTTCTCTACAAACGACTCATAGACGCTTTCTGCTTCGTGGGTTAAATCACCAATACTACGGATACCGGCCATCCGTGCACCGCCTTTAATCGTGTGCAAATGACGCTGTAGAACTTTCAGCGCATTGATATTGGTGATATCGGCCCGCCATTTATTGAAGCTTTCATCTAGTGCAGTATCAAGCTCTTGTGCTTCTTCTAAAAATATCTCTAATAGCTCGATATCAGTATCAATGGTTTCGAACTGTAGCTCAGTTGCTGGAACAACTCTAACGGTGAAGCCAACGTCCTCGTTCTCATCCCTTTCTTGATAAATACTCTGTAGATCATCAATGACTTGTTTATCTATTTTTAAGGAGGTACTTCCAGCTAAGGCATCGAACAAGCCAATCAGCTGAGCATGACCTGCATGCAATATCGCTTGAATGTCTTGATTTTGAGCTTTATCGATATTATTACTCAAATAACGATACGCATTACCCAGCTCATCTAAAATCGTGACAAATTTTGGAAATGCTTGCGCCTTTTCCATGAGAGAGGCTATTTGAGAGATTTGCTGCTCTATATAACTTTGAATATGCTCTATTTCAGTATGATTCAACGCATCATCTAGTTCCCACTCAGCATCGAGCAACGTATCAATATTACTGTCTAATAACTCTTCTATCGTCAGTTTCTTATTGGTCATGACAGTAGTGTCATTAGCCACGTATTGCTCACCAAGCATGGCTTGCAATGACGCTATATCATGCTGACTCTGCGACCCATCGTCCTCTGTTGATGCATCATGCTGCTCTACATTTTGCTTATAATTATTCAGATAACCATCTATTAATGTGGCTGACTGGGCTAATGCTGCTAAGTGCTGAGCATTCATACCTATATCTTGTTGTTGTAATGACTCCAAGCTATGCTCGATGGTCGCACTGACTTCGCTGATAGCGGCCAAAGCACTAGAACCCGAAGCGCCGCGCAAAGTATGAAATGCGCGTACGATTTCATCTGTGATTTCTATATGATGCTGTTCTCTATTGTCTTTGACAAACTGTTCGATACAATCAAGCAGCTCTTCTGCTTCATCAATAAATATCTTACAAAATGCTTTTTCTTCCTCAGTTTGAGGGGTAAGGACAACCGCTGCCTCAGCCATTTTTTCATTGACCGAATGAAAGGTCTGCAAGGTAGAGTCTATTGCTTCATTACTGTTGTCATCATAAACATAGCCAGTCTCAGCCGTATCAGACAATGGCGTCTTTTCTTCCATCTCATCTATAGAGCTATCTACTAATTGTGCAAACAACGCAGAATAACTAAATCCATTACCCTGCTGTTTGCTATACGCATCAGCACATGCAATCCATACTGGGACAACAGCTGGATAGTCTTGAGTACCCTGTTCAAATGCTACGAGCATCTTGGGGTAAGCTGCCAGTACATCTGTAATCAACTGACGTATATCAGCTGAGATAGCGACACTGTTATCTAAAACACGGTTAAGCATGTTTTCTATAGACCATGCCAGTTCCGCTGTATAGTTAGCGCCTACCATGCGGCCCGAACCTTTCAAGGTATGGAAACCACGGCGAATATCCTTTAATCCCTCTAGATCGGTCGAATTTTCCTGCCAGCTTTCGTACAACGGCACAATTTCTGCCAATACTTCATTGGCCTCTTCTATAAATATCTCTTTGATATCAGGATCTGCACCGTCGGCATCAGCTGGTAGTTTATTAGTCTCTTTAATAAAAGGTGCAAGATTCTCTGGAATATCCAATGTAGATAGATATTCGTTGGTATTTGCTTCCTTGTTATTCGAGTCAGTAACCAACTCGGTACTATCGTTATTAGAATCGTTATCAGCATCATCGATTTCTAGTAGCGATTTTTCTAATTCTGCATCATCTGACATAAACTCTTTAGGAGCAAGTTCAGCTAGCGTCAGTCCAGTGTTGACCGGCTGCTGGCTCATAAGATTACTACTTTGTAAGATAGCAATAGCAGGATCAAAGCTTGGTGGGCGCTGCGCTGAAAAATCTGCTACCAACGCTGGTAGAATTTTTGTGGTATCAACTACTAGATTCACAACATCATCTGTTACTGGCAATGTTTTATCTAATAAACGATTGAGTAGGTTTTCGATTGACCATGCTATCTCACTGATACTAAAGGCACCAACCATACGACCTGAGCCTTTTAGAGTGTGAAAACCTCTACGTACTTCGGTCAATGGTGTTAGATCTTGTGAGTCTTGCGCCCAGATAGGAAGAAAATCCTCAAGATCAGTGATGATTTCAGTCACTTCTTCGATAAAGATATCGTGGACATCTTCATCTGTTTCAAAGTTATCAGGCTTCACGTGTTCACGAGCCTGCTTTAGTGCATCACTTTCAGTACTATTGGACAGACTCACATTATCTTGTTCAACTACATTTGCATCGTCTATATTGATAACAGGGCTGATCTCGCCACTATCATCGTAACGTACAACATTCGTCGCAGCTGACTCTTGAGCGAACACAGTCTCATTAAGCGTTTCTGGTGAATCGATATCAGTATCAAGAAGCTGTGTTGCTCTGGCCGTATGTTCATTTGCTAAAGTAAGCAGCTGCTGATCAAAGACCTGCTGCGCAAGATAATCAAGTAATAGCTCAATAGACGTTAAGCTCTCAGCCAACGCCTGCACCAAACTCCAGCTCGGGGTAGTAATATTACGAGTAGTTAACTGTGCAAATAGACTACCGATATCATCCATAGTATGACGAATTTCTGGCAATTTCATATCGTCAAAGGCTTGACCAATACTGGTAAAATCAGTAGACGCTGGTAATAACCCAATATCTTGGTGTTGTATATAGTCGTTGAAGTTTTGCTTTATCTCTTCTACTGCAATTCGAAGCTCACGTAGGCCATCATCGGTAGGAATAGAGTCATGTTTACCTTTTAATTCTGTCTCGTTACTATTTATCACTTCAGGCACAGTAGCAAAAGAGGTCGCATCACCAATCTTAAGAGAAATAGTTTGCTCAGTGCTATAAATAGCGTTGTATAACTCTTGCAGCTTGCGTTCAATTTGCCATTGCTCTTGCGCAAAACTTGTTTCTGATACGAGAGACTGTTTTAAATCTGCAAGGATTGATTCCACCTGAGACACATAGTAAGTCCAGCCTCGGTTTTTGAGCTGTTCTCTGATATATTGCAAAGGAGCTACCAAGCTATCTGGCTCATCTAACTTGAAGATAAGCGCATCAAGCTGAGTCA
Source organism: Psychrobacter sp. 4Dc (assembly GCF_002836715.1). Lineage (GTDB taxonomy): Bacteria > Pseudomonadota > Gammaproteobacteria > Pseudomonadales > Moraxellaceae > Psychrobacter. The sequence continues at coordinate 5,489 of NZ_PJAT01000063.1, read as the reverse complement.
ATAATTGCGGTAAAAAACGAGACGCTGTCGTAGTACTTTGAGATACTTTATCCAAAATAGACTGAGTACGTTTGCTACTGTGCGCTAGATAACTCAATTCGACATAGATTGCGGTGGTCAATCTTACAACTATAGTTGAAGGTACTTCATTTGATTGGGCACAAGATTCTATAACTTGATCAAGCTGACCTAATAATGGAGCATAACGCTCAGGAAGTGGTTTCTCGTTTTGGGCCAGATCGCTTAGCAGTAATTCGGTTAAACACCATAGTCTTTGTAAACCACTATCTTGTGTTGTCTGCCTGAGATACTGGCTAGCTTTTTCTAAGGTACTGAGTGCTGACGACTGATTTGTATTAGTGATTAGTAATGCCTGTACTTGTTGACGCCATACGAGTAGCAACTGCTGACACTGTTCACTTGTCAAGCTAGCAGTAGCCTGTTCTGTTGGTACGGCCACTTCAATACTATTGATAATATTTTCGTTATTCGCATGATCATTCGTGTATTCATGCTGAATATCACTAATGTTTACAAGAATATCAGTTTCTATATCTCGTTGAGACAAGGCTTGGGTCAGCTCATCAACCGCCCTACTTATTAGGCCTATATGATAGATTCCTGTACGCGCATACTGATTGATCTCTCGTTGCAACAATCGATGAGAAAACTGACCTATACGACGCTCTTTGACAGAAAAATCATCGTAATTTCGTAATCCTGCGAGTTGACTCAACTTGCTAGCAACATTTGCTAATAAGGGATGCTTAAGTATGATGAGTGCACCACTAACCTGATGATAACTTGATATCAGCTGTTCATGGTCGATGCTAGATTCACCTAATTGCCAACCGTCAGATATCTGTGTTAACTGCTGATTGAATAATGGTAGCAACCACTGAAATGTCACGATGTCATTGGGCTGGTTTTTCATAGGTTTATCCTAACTCGTCTATGCACTAATTTAGGCACTAATTTTTTGCCACACATTAACCTGTGGGTGCGCAATGCGGCGCATATTTGAAGGACGCCAGAACAACGCCTCACCTGGAGCCAATATAATATATCCCTCTAACGCGCACTGCTCTGATAACCGTGCCAAAATATCACGCTGATCAAATTTACGAAAATATAGCAGCATGTTTTGGCAAATAATCACATTCTGAAGATGCGTAGTGGGTGGTTTTTGTTCAATAATATTGTGTACAGAAAAATTGACATATGGCTGCAATACAGGTGCTACTTGCCATTTTTTCTGCATACTATTAGCCGCTTCTGGGTTGCTAGGCTTCAATCTGTTTAATGTACTCTTAGAAGGCAGCGGCTGAACAAACGGCTGACACGATTGCGGGATTAAAGTTTGCTGCCTGTTATCGTATCGCCCCAGCCGTGCGCTTTTAATAGCCTCTTCGCTGATGTCTGTCCCTAATATTTCATAGTCTTGACATCGCTGTGCGGCCAAGCTCATGGCCAGTGACCAAGCTTCTTGTCCACTTGCGCAGCCAACACTCCAAATACGAAACAAACTATCAATGTTGTCCGCTTTATGATGCTGCAATGCATATTCTGTGACAAAGTCGATAGAGGGTCTATGTCGAAAGAAGCGACTCTCATGAATGAGTACTTTATCTAGCAACTGTTGACGAAACCTATCACTTTTCGATAGTTGATACCATAATTGTTGAACGCTCAATCCGTTCGACCTCGCCGTACAGTCGATTGCATTAGCCAGCCACTGTAGCTGTACGTCTGGCAGCACAAATTCAGTCTCTTGCTCTATGTACTTCTGCCATCGCTGCACATCCAAACTGTCGACTTTCATCAAAGTATTACCCAATGTCAGATCAACTGTATTAAGCAGATGGTTTAACTAATTAACACCATCTATGCCAGACAAATCATCTACTATAATTACGGCTTCTTGTTATCACTCTTACAGCAGCAACTTTATTCAATACGCAGCAAAATCAAATGCTGTCGATCTTGTTCTAACAGAATAACTAATCACTAAACGCTTTCTTTCAATGCGCCTTCCGTATCCAACACTTCATAATCTACTAGCTCGTCGTCGTTCGATACCTTAAAGCCTGTTACCGATTCCTGTAGTGCTGCTGCCATTTCACTTAACTCACCAATAGAACGGGCTGTTGCCATCGTTCCAGAAGAAGTCTGTGAAGTAATATCTTGAATGATGTTCATGGTGTGAGAAATATGACCCGCAGACTCAGCCTGTTGTAATGCAGCGTTTGAGATGTTTTGAATCAAGTCAGCCAAGGTGTTAGAAACGCTCTGTACCTCTTCTAGCGCCTCACCTGCATCTTTTGCTAAGCGTGCGCCGCGTACAACTTCAGAAGTTGTTGACTCCATCGACATAACTGCTTCGTTGGTATCAGCCTGAATGGTTTTTACCAATGTTTCAATCTGCTTAGTAGCATTTGCTGAACGCTCAGCCAGACGCTGTACTTCATCAGCAACAACCGCGAAGCCTCGGCCCGCTTCCCCTGCCATCGATGCCTGAATAGCGGCGTTCAATGCCAAAACGTTGGTCTGGTCAGCAATATCATTAATTAGTCCAACGATATCACCAATCTCTTGCGAAGACTCACCAAGACGCTTAATACGTTTTGACGTTTCTTGAATCTGATCACGAATAACGTTCATACCCTCAATAGAGCGTTGTACAACTTCTGCTCCATTGTGAGAAATAGCAACTGAACGCTGGGCAACCGTTGCAGATTCCGCAGCGTTGTTTGAAACCTGATCAATTGAGACAGTCATCTCATTAATAGCGGCTGATACACCAGCAATCTCTTGTGCCTGGTGTTCAGAAGCTTCGGCCAGTTCAACAGCATTCATCTGCGTTTGATCTGAAGACTGCGATACGCGGTCAGCAGTGCTGTTAATAACCAGTACCAGCTGTCGCAATTGGTCAATTGCAAAGTTGACTGAATCAGCAATTGCCCCTGTAAAATCTTCTGATACAGTCGCGTTGACTGTCAAATCACCTTCTGCCAAATCACCCAATTCATCAAGCAGACGTAAAATAGCGATCTGGTTACGTTCGTTTTCTTCTTGGATTTGACGCGCTCGCTCAGACTCAGCTTCTGCTTCTTGGCGACGACGCAAGGTTTCTTTTTCAATAAGCGATCGTTCTGATCCACCACGGTTTTTCAGTAGCTGGTACAAAGCAAACAGAATCCCTAATGCGCCGATTGCAAATACAGCCGCTGGCAAGATAACGGATTGATTGAAACTATCGAAATACTGACTTACCGATGATAGCGAATTAACTAGCCAAATCAGACAAGCCAAACTTAATAGAACAAAAAATCCTAACAATAGCTTCCAAGTACTATCAGCGTCTTTGCCATCTGCTGATGTTTTGGCCATACCAGCTACAGGTTTTTTTATCACATCACTCATCTTGCGTCTTCCTTTCAAACAGTCATCAAAGTCTAATTGTGGCTGACTTTGACAATCGTATTGTTATCTAAACAATGATTAGCAAAGCCTGTATAAATGCTGACATCGAACCCTATTATGTCAGTCGCTATTCCTCTATCGTTACTCAATAGACAGGTATTTTATAAGTAATAGCTATATCGCAGCATCTGAATACTGAGGATCCTGTGCGAGCAAACTTGGCATAAATACATACCAGTCTTGGTCGTTTTTGAAAAACTTGCCATGGTTATAAGGCGCAAACGGCGACTCTGGATCTATGGCTTCTGGACGATACTGTTCTTGTGTGAACTGTTCGATACCAAGTACTTGATCAACCAGCAGTCCTGAAAAGTTATTGTCATAATCAATGACGATAACTTTTCGTTGGCTCATTTGTGTCAAGCGACTAGGGACTTGCAAAAAATGCGACAAATCCGTCAAAGGTAATAGTCGCCCACGAATGTTGGCAATACCTAGCATCCATGGCTTTACTAGAGGTAGGCTAGTATATTCTGGCATAGATAATACCTCTGATACCTGACCCATAGGGGCAACTAAGCGCTGCCCACCAATTTCAAATACCACACCTTGCCAATCAAACTCTTGGCCACCGCGGCGACCGCTTTTGCGCGCGCGTGCCAAATCTGCTAAACGCAGAAGCTCAATAAATCCTCTAGAAGCCACAAGTTACTCCATCACTTTGCGAATCATATTGACCAATCCACTTTCATCAACTGGTTTGTTCATATATTCTTTAGCGCCTTGACGCTTGCCCCAAACTCTATCTGTTTCTTGGTTTTTGGTACTGATCATGATGACAGGGATATGAGCAGTGGTTTTACCGCGGGTAATCTTGCGCGTGGCCTGAAACCCATTCATTTCAGGCATTACCACATCCATCAGGATTACATCTGGTAAATGTTCAGCTGCCATCTGGCAACCCTGCTCACCATTGGTCGCTTCCAACACTTGGAAGTTGTTTTTGGCAAGCATATCGCGAAATTTCGCCATTTCTGATGGCGAGTCGTCAATGACTAAAACGGTAGTCATAGGAGGTTCCTTTATGTTCTAAAATATCTGTGAAGATATATTGATATATGGTTCAGATAAAATGATTAAAAATAGCACTTATAAATCGACTGGTAGCCACTCTTTAATCATAATTATTCAGTATTGAATAATCTGGAGCGATAATATCAATCACTCCCTGTAAGTCTATATTTATTCGATTAACGGTACTGATTAATGGCATCAAAAAGCTCATCTTTACTAAATGGCTTGGTCAGATACTCATCAGAACCCACAATACGACCACGTGCCTTATCAAATAGACCATCTTTAGATGACAACATGATTACCGGTTTATTAGCATAATCAGGGTTATTTTTTATTAGCGCACAAGTCTGATATCCATCTAGACGTGGCATCATAATATCGACAAAAATAATATCTGGATTGTTATCTACAATCTTCGCTAACGCATCGAAACCATCGATAGCGGTCACTACTTCACAGCCCGCTTTTTGTAATAAAGTTTCTGCAGTACGGCGAATGGTTTTTGAATCATCAATTACCATTACTTTTAAACCTTCAAAATTATTTTCCATTCTCATTGTCCTGTAAACGACTATTTGTTCGTAACGCTATCTAGCAATACAAAATTTGCTTGGCTATTTTAAACTTTTATATCATCTATTGTCAGATCGATATAAGTACCTATATTTGCATTGTCTGCGTTGAAATTTGTGATAACAGCGAATCTTCTACAATTGATGCCTAATGACTAATCGCGGTATCAATATAACGTACTATACGCACTTTATTATTATTAATCTTACAAAATCTAGCGTTATTTGAGTGCTTTGAATAAGATAACTTACCCCGCGAATATCTAATAGAAAAGTCAAATATAACAACGATTCCAATTAACTATAAATCCATTTTCTAACATATAAATAGATTGAAATTTGAATTGAAGGTAGCGTTATTATATTTTTGTATTGTATATAACTGGCAATGATATTACTGGATAATTTTCATTTGTA
>NZ_PJAT01000062.1 GCF_002836715.1 Psychrobacter sp. 4Dc | reverse complement strand
GCCGAGCAAATGGCTGGTAGCATGAAAAGCTTTGATGACATCAAAGACTTCCAAAAGCAGCTCATGCAATCCTTTATCGATACTGCCTTAGAGGCTGAGATGGAAGACCATCTCGGCTATCCCAAGCATGAAAAGGCGGATAAGCCTAATAAGCGTAACGGACACACTAAAAAGACCGTCCGCAGTGATACAGGCGATCTTGA
>NZ_PJAT01000061.1 GCF_002836715.1 Psychrobacter sp. 4Dc | reverse complement strand
CCTATAGCCAAGCCTGATAGCAATCGTGTGGCAGAAGAGGTCACAGCAACTGGCAACGTGCTTGACAATGACACCGATATAGACAGCAGTACGCTTAACGTATCAGCGGCAAGCGTTGATGTAGATGGTAGTGGCACCCAAGTAGCGATCACTCTTGGCAGCGCCACCACTATCAGCGCTAATGGTAGCGCTATTGGCGTACTGACTTTAAATAG
>NZ_PJAT01000060.1 GCF_002836715.1 Psychrobacter sp. 4Dc | reverse complement strand
GCTCTGACCATTGTAGGTGGTGCTGTCGCTATTGGCGGTCACAGTAGCTGCGGCTTTGGCGATATCCAAGCTGCCATTTACGAAGGTCAAGTCGTAGTTGTTGTCTGAACCACTGGCGGTGCTGACGTAGTTGCCAGCATTGGTGCCGCTACCACTGGCGCTCACTTGAGCTAAGACGGATTCGGTTTCACCATTGACAAGACCGGTGGCGCTAAAGCCAGTCACGCTTTG
>NZ_PJAT01000059.1 GCF_002836715.1 Psychrobacter sp. 4Dc | reverse complement strand
TATCAATTCGATGTAATTTGAGGTTTTATCAATTATTTATCCAATACTTGCTATATTTGTTACTTACTGTCAATAATGCGCTCTCAGCAAGGTGTAGGTAATGTTTTCAAACACATTTCACAGCCATTTTTGGGCAAAACATGCTAGCATTAGCGGTTATATCTGTCGCTTGTGTTTATTGAGTATGACTAACCAGTCGCTTAGTAACGTTTACCGTTATTTGAGTATTTAGATGACCCATATCATGCTGATGATATGTCGTCGTACGTCCTAAATATTTAATAAGCTCATCATCAATCGCGCGCATACCAACCGTTTAAGAGTACCCATTGTGATATTACGCCGCTACATGACACAACAAGTTGCCTCGACCACTGCCTTAGTGTTGGGGTTTTTGGTAGTGATGATGCTCGGCGGTCGTTTGATACGCTATTTTGGCATCGCTGCTGAAGGTCGTTTGGACGTCAGTCTACTGTTTACGATCATTGGGTATAACCTACCGTATTTTTTAGAGCTCATTTTACCGTTAGCATTCTTTATCGCTTTGATGCTGGTATTTGGTCGCTTGTATGTCGATCAAGAAATGGCAGTGATTAATGCTAGTGGCGTGTCTCGAGGTAAGCTTGCTCGGTTAATGACACCGTTAATATTGGCGCTGTTCGTTGGTGAAGCGGCGCTATCTGTCGTTGGCAAGCCTTGGGGTGTTCGCTCGTCTGAAGCTGTGTGGCAGCAGCAAGCATTGACCAGTGCGTTCGACTTGATTCGTCCGAACGAGTTTATCAGTAGCGGTAATTATCATTTGTATGTGGGTAGTCTCAGCGATGATAAGAAAAAACTGCAAGATGTGATCTTGATCCAATCTGAACCTGCGAAAAAAGGTAGTGCGGCTGAAGATGTTGATGCTAATGCCACTGATATGAATAATACGATCGACAGCGAAACAGCTGAACAAATTGGCATCTCTGATATTCCAAAAAATATTATAAATAGTGGTGCAAAGGACATTAGCAAAGATACTATCACGTTGGCTAAGCGTGCTGAGCAAGTTGATACTGGCAATAGCGGCGTGACACAGTTGGATTTGTTCCAAGGACGTCGTTACGAAGTTGGCGCAGGCAGTCTCAAATATAATCAAGTCGCTTTTGATCGTTATCGCATCACCTTGACTGAGTCTTCACAGGAAGTTATCACCGAAGACAATATCGAAACGCAACAGATTGGACCGTTGTGGCAAGCCGCCACGAGTAGCTCACCATCAGGCACAAATAGTGCAATGCGCGCTGCACAAGGTGAGCTTGGCTATCGTTTGGCGCTACCATGGCTGATGATTATCGCGCCTATGTTGGCCGTGCCACTGGCGCAAGTCCGTCCGCGTCAAGGACGTTGGCTGCGCTTGTTTCCTTCTATCTTATTATTTGTCAGCTGTGCATTAGGTATCATCTCGCTCAAAAACGCAGTGAGCAAAGACAGCATCAGCGTATGGGCGTATGCATGGCTTATTTTAGGCTTTATGGCTTTGGCGCTTTATATGAATTGGGCTAGCCGTGTGCAACATCGATTGCGCTTTCGCAAACAAGAAAACAGGCTAGCCGCTGCCGCAACTAGTTCAGTTAGCGACATAGATAATCAGAACAACAGCTCACAAGGAGGGCAGTCTTAATGCGCTCTTTATTTGCTAAATCAGCCGAGTCTAATCAATTGGCTAAAAAACCTGCCAATCTAAAAGTCCTTAGCCGCTATGTCAAACTCAATGCTCTATTGGCTATTATCGCTGCCGTCATTGGTTTGTGGGCTTTACAGCTGATTTTCTCTTACTTATCAGAGCTTGATTCGTTAGATGTTAACTACACTATGGGCGAGGCGCTCAAATATATCTTTTATCGCTCGCCTTATTTTTTAGAGCAATTTATCCCAACGGGTGCGCTATTGGGTGCTGTCATAGGGTTAGGTTTGCTGGCCAATAAAAGCGAGCTGGTCGTTATGCGCGCGGCTGGGGTCAGTATTTATCGTATCGTCGGCTGGGTATTGCAGCCCGCTTTGATATTTGTACTGTTGGCATTAGCTATTAACCAGTTCGTCCTACCGTCTTCTAACCAGTTAGCAAAACAGATTAATGATGAGGACAGTACCTCACTGGTCACATCAGTACGCGGCTACTGGACGATACAGCCACGATTCGAAACCGCAGAAGATGGTAGTGCTACACCTGATGGTAGCGACGTTTTATATATTGATTATGCTGATGTTGCGGGTAATATTGGCGAAGTGAAACGCTGGCATTTGGATAATAATGGCAATTTGCAAACTGCTGTCCATGCGGAAGGTGGAAAGTATACTGGCCGTGAACCAATTGATGTGAATAGCGAAAAGCCAAGTGAGCAGTATCGTTACGAGTGGCAGTTAAACGATATGGTCAAGCTCTCTATCAATCAGGGCTTTGAGAGTAGCCAAGCTATTTCACCATCAGATACGTTAAGCTTACCCTTTGCCCCAGAGTCTGTGTATCTGCTAACGCGTAAGGCAGAGGATTTATCATTGACGCAGCTGTATGAGCATCGTACGTTTATGCGCCAACAGGGTAATCGCTCTTTAGATCATGAAGTGGCTTTTTGGCAAAAGCTACTATCGCCATTGTCGATATTGTCGCTGGTGATTGTCGCTTGCTCGTTTGTCTTTGGCTCGCTACGGACGCACAGCTTAGGCTTGCGTATCGTCGTGGCGTTGTTGTTTGGTCTACTATTTAGCTACATTCAGGACTTAGTCGGATTTGTATCGCTAGCGACAGGCTTTTCACCAATGCTCATGGTGCTATTACCAATTATCGGCAGCGCGCTATTGGGTGGATATTTGATAAAACGCCAGATGTAAAAAGACAGTTGGTCATACCAAATAAAAAGCACGCTAAATTAGATTTAGCGTGCTTTTTTATGTCGATTTCAATTTAAGCCTCAGTTTAAATGGCCGAAACTCAATCAGGCAAAGCTAAAACTAGTCTTTGGTCGCCATCGTAATTGTATAGGTTTTACCTTGCTTGATTTTATCGCTATTGCCAAACACTTCGGTAAACGAGCGTTTCACAAATTGGCGTAGGCCATTGATGGTCACCACGTAAAAACGTCCACCTTTACGCATGCGTGCATAGGCATCGAGGAAGTATAAATAATGCTGCTCTTTACCGACTTTGGCTGGCAAGTTCGACATCACAAGGCTAAAGTCTTTATCTTTTGCCACATGATTAAAGCCATTTGATAAATGTACATCGACATTGTTTAAACCATTTTTCTCACAGTTACGGCGTGCGTATTCTACTGCCATAAAGTCTTTATCAATCAGCGTATGCTGACCATTTGGACATTCACGTGCTGCCGTCATACCAAGTACACCATAACCGCAGCCTAAATCGATCGAATCATCATCTTGCTCAAAATCTACATAATCAAGTAGCATTAAGCTACCGTCATCGAGTTTTTGCGGTGAAAAAATGCCCCACGTGGTCGCAAAATCAAACGGCTTACCCAGCACTTCTTGGCGAAAATTGATATCTTCGCGCCAGTGTTCGGCATTTTTTAATAGGTCAGCAGGTGGTCTATGGCTCATGGGATTCTCGGATAATAGATAGGTAAAAGGTAGTGCGCAGCCCAGTTAGGCAGCACGTATATCATGACGCACTTTAATAAGGGTATTGTAACGAGAAAAGGATGGGTTTGCAGCTATCTATTTATGGAACTGCATTTTGCTATATCGCAAAAATTTTTAAGAAAAAATGTTAGAGATATTAGGTAAGAGGTATCGCTTAAGATAGAATCAAATTTAACCTGATAGTCGCTAAGTATTATTTATGCCAGACATTATATTCGTATCCAAAGTAGACTTTTGGCTCGCACTGTTACTTTGGAGTTTGAGTTTATTTACTGTGTCTGTTCCATTATGGCAGTGGAAGCGAGGTGCTCACAAATCCCTCGTACAAACTATATTAATGACGGTTATTCTCATCCCTTTTGCAGCACTAATGCTCATCCCTTTTTTCGGTACTAAGTACATATTAACGAATGACCAACTACAAGTAGATAGTGGGTTCTCTGTTCAAAAAATTGAGCTTACAGATATCATCTATATTATGCCGACTCGAAGTATGAGTTCTGCGCCAGCACTATCATTGGATAGGATTAAAATATCATATCAAGATGAAGAAATACTAATCTCACCAAAAGACCAGTCACGTTTTTATCGCGAGATACAGGCACGTAATCCTAAAATAGTGATAGATACAGCAGGCGAATAGAATGGCATTATCGTTAGCCGCATTCAGCTATACATCGTTCCTGATATTGAATTTTTTTCGAAACTACTTCCCCAAATTCTTCTTTAATAAGTGATCAAATATAAATGGCCCAAATGGCAAAAACGAGCCGAGCACACCAGCAGGTAGCGCCCAAAGCGGCATTTTTATTCTGCTCGCGGTGATGATTAATACCATGACATAAGCAACGAATAATACCCCATGCACTGGACCGACATAGCTTACCGCTTCTGGAATATCGAACATATATTTGAGTGGCATCGCGATACCAAGTAACAATAGAAAAGACGTACCTTCTAAATAACCCATGATAGTGAGGTTTCTAAGTGCAGAGTTTTGACTCTTTGTTAAGGTAGACGGTTGAGCTTGCGACACGATATATTCCTTTTACAATCATCAATAATATTAGATTTCAATGCTGCCCATATGACAATATGGTAAGGCTACCCACGTGGATGATGCTCGGCATGTAATTTCTGCAATCTTGCCGTTGCAACATGAGTATAGATTTGCGTGGTGGATAAATCGCTATGTCCTAGCAATAACTGCACACTTCTTAAATCTGCACCATGATTGAGCAAATGCGTGGCAAATGCGTGACGTAGCGTATGCGGGGATAATTCTTTATCGATACTGGCAACTTTGGCGTACTTCTTAAGTAGATACCAAAAGTTCTGCCGTGTCATATAACCGCCTTGCGCCGTCAAAAATACCGCTTGGCAATTCCCCGATTTTAAATGAGCAATCAAGTCTCCACGCCCATGAGAAAGGTAATCTTCTAGCGCATCAGCTGCATATTCGCCGAGGGGCACCAGTCGCGTTTTATTCCCTTTCCCCGTGATTTGTAGCCAGCCTGAGTTTAGATTCAATTGCTCTAATGAGAGGTTAATCAACTCACTCACCCGCAGACCGCAAGCGTACAAAACTTCTAGCATGGCTTTATCACGGAGACCGAGCGCGGTGCCGGTATCAGGTGCGGCAAGTAGATTATCGACGTCAGCCTCGGCTAAGTCTTTTGGCAGCGGACGTCCGAGTTTTGGGCTTTTGATACGTTCACAAGGATTGTCTTCACGCAGATTACTGGCAATCATCCATAGATAAAACTGGCGCAAGCTTGAGAGCATGCGTGCTTGTGTACGTGGGGTTTTGCCATCTTGAGCAAGGAGTGACAGACAGTGCAGCACATCATCAGGCTGCCAGCGTGTCAGAGCGATAGGATTGGTCAGCTCACAAGAGCGTAGGTCGCGGACGTACGCATTACGAGTACGCGTCGCTAGACCGCGTGCCAGCATGGCTTGACGAAACTCAGTCATATAAGCTGGCTCATCATCGACCGCCAATGCTTTAGGCTGTCGTTGTTGCACGGCACGATCACGGCTCATAGGATGATACTCAGGTAGGGATTAAGTTAGCAATAACAGACAGTTATTAAAATAATGCCAAACTTATCATGCCATTTTTTTCTTAACCAGATAGCGATATAGCGTTACGCTTGCAGGCGTATCCTCATCGCTATCGATGGTAATTTCATCAGGATCAGCGTCTAAGCTCACGTTCTCAGCCAGTGTTTCTTGGCCTACTAGTTCATGACCTAAATGACGACAGAAATTTGGAATATCGCGCGTGGTAGCCGGATCTGTCGCCAATATTTCAATCACTTCACCGCCATCTGCTTTGCGAATGACGCGATGTAGCATCATGACCGGCTCAGGACAAATCAGCCCTTGAGTGTCTAAGTGATGGTGGATAGGCGTGTCTGGTATCGAAGTGGTCATAGTCATTATCGTAAAGCTAAATAAGTGAATTTGAGGATGAGTAGTTTGCTTAAGTGCTTATTGCGGCGTACTTTGTAGGTCGTCTACGCTTCAGTACTTTCAGCCTCTTCGTCGGCATCAGGCGTATCAGCTATTTCTAAAAAGTTAAAAAACCGCTTAAAACTTACTTTAAATAAAAATGCCACGCCCAGCCAACAAGATAGTCCTAACCATGCAGTATCGGCAAAAATTAAGCCACCAACCAATATAATGGTTGATACGCCAATACTCATGGCAATCATCGACGGTTGGTTTAAGCGATAACGATAAACGACCAATGCATCATAAATAGTAATGGGTATCGTGAGGGCTACTAGGGCATATGGCAAATTATAAAATAATTGATAAAGCAACTGGTTATCATGGAAGGCTTTGATACTAGCAATCGTGCCAAAGACCACAAATGCGAAAATAGCCGCATAAATGAGATAAATCGCTATTTGGTTGGCACGCTGTGCGCCTTTAATACGGGCAATAGCAAGTGGAGCAAAACCATGCTGTGACTTATGTTGCGAGGGTTGGTCTGAGACAGTGGTCATAGTAATCAGTCATTTATCCGTTAAGAGGTACGATGTATCGAAGTGATATTATAGCCGCACACGTGTCTTTTACCTATTTGGCTGCTTTATTCTGCTTTGATTGCATCGATAGCGATACTGCTATTAGGATCAGCAAAATAGGTCGACATCAGAATACAAGCGGAGATATCATCGATTGGGTCGCGTTCGTTTTTGATCCAACCATTATCCCATGCGATTTCTCTTGCTTCGATGGAAGTCAGCCGCTCATCACACAGTGATACGGTCACTGGCAAATGCTGCTCCATCACTCTATGGGCCAGACGACGAGCGAATTTGTGTGCTCGTTTTGAGAGCATAGAGCTAGTGCCATCCATATTAAGCGGTAGGCCAACCACGACTTGCGCTACGCCCCAGACTTTAATGATACCAATTAAATTATCCCAATCTGGCTGCCCGTTATTCATTGCCAATATGTCAAAGGCACGCGCCGTCTGCGTAATGGTATTACCGAGTGCCATACCCATCTTTTTGACACCGTAATCTAGCGCCAAGATAAGATGCGGCTTTACCTCTGGCTCAATAGTTTCAGCAGTGCTATCGTTATCGAGAGTAACAAACTCACTTTCAATGTCATTATCTATAGCGTCTGTGCTATTGGCTGTAAAAGTACTATCTACCATAGTAATGGGTGTCCTTTATGTCTTTATCTAAATTCGTAGAGCGTATGATATTACGCATGACCTATGTCACTACTAAGATAGTCGAAATTGACTCCGATTTTGTCGGCTGCGATTTGCCAACGTTCTTCAAACGGGGTATCAAATAATAAATTCAGATCAGCAGGGCACACTAACCAATCACCATTACTCAGCTCTTGGTCTAGCTGTTTCTTACCCCAGCTGGCATGACCTAAGCACAGCTGATAGTGACCGACGCCTTGACCTGCGGCAATACGCTTTAGAATATCTTGGCTAGTTGTGATGCAAACGTTCTCTGAAATAGCAAAAGAAGACGCCCATTCTGGCTGACCAGTATGCAGCACAAAGCCAACTTCCGGATACATAGGGCCGCCCTCTAATGCCACATCTTCCATCACCTGTGGATTGGTCACCTCAATGTCTAAATCTTCTAGTAGCTTACCTACGCGAGATTGCTCAAGCGGACGATTGACCATCAGACCTAGCGCACCATGCTTGTCATGACGGCAAATATATATAAGTGCCTGCTCAAACCTTGGGTCTGACAACTCGGGCGCTGCAATCAAAAAATGATGGGTCAAATTGGTTTTAGACATAGAAACAAACGCAACCTAATAACAAGGGTGAAAGACCACTATATGGTGATAATCAATAGAAAAGCAAGATTCGTACTAATTGCTACTGACCATTACCGAAATTCAAATAACCATCCGTTTTAATGAAAACGAATGATTATTTAACGTTAGATAGGTCAGATAAGAGTTACTTAACATCAGATAATAAGCTGCGAGCATGATCGCGCGTGACATCGGTGATAATGACACCACCAGACATACGCGCCAACTCGTCTACTTGTGCACTGTCGGTCAGTATGAGTAGCTCGCTTTCGGTCTGTTCTTGATGGTGCTTTTGTACCAAGATATGTTGATGCGCTTGTGCCGCGACTTGTGCTTGGTGCGTGATGGCTAGCAATTGCTGTGTTTGGCCAAGTGAGCGTAGCAGCTCGCCAACCACTTGCGCAGTACCGCCGCTTATACCGACATCGACCTCATCAAATACCAACATAGGCTTGGCAGCATTGTTATCAGCATTGGTCGCTTGTAAGACTTGCATCACGAGCGCCATACGTGACAGTTCACCACCTGAGGCGATTTTGTGTAGAGGCTGCATTGGCATACCGACATTGGCGCTGAATAATAAATCAATATCGAAACAACCTTGGGCATTGTACTGACTAGGTTCAGCTTTTTTGGTAAAGACAAATTCACAGCGAGCATTGGGTAGCGCAAGCGGTTGTAGTTGTTTGATGAGTTGCTTACTAATTATCGGGGCAGCTTTTGTGCGCTCTTTATTTAACTGTGTCGCCAGAGCGAGATAGTCTTTCCAAGCCTGCTCAATTTGTGCTGCCATTGCATCACTACTTGGCTCGTTCTCTAGCTGCTCTAATTGCGCTTCCCAGCCTTTTGCTTCATCAATTAAATCACTCGCTGGCAAGCTATGCTTACGTGACAGACGATGTCCTAAGCTGATTAGGTTGTCTAATGTTTGCAATCGTTCAGGATCAGGGAGCTGCTGTTCGGCATAATCTGATAGCAGGGCAGTTACCTCAGTGATTTGCTGCTGTGCTAGATGCAGCTGCTCAGAGGCTTGTTCAAACGTTTGACTGACGCTTACTTGATTGTCACAGAGTTTGATCGCTTGCCCAAGCAAGGTCATGACGTCTGGCTCATCAGTATCATTGTCGAGCAAATGCAGACCATGACTGGCCTCTTGCATTAAGGCTTCAATGTTGGAGAGCTCTTCGTGTTCAGATTCAACTTCGGCGTAATCCACAGCTAATAACGGGGCAATATCTGCTAATTGGCTCTGCAACAACTGAATACGATCTTGACGCTGGGCTTCGCGGCTCGCGATGTCATCTGCGCGACGTTTTAGCTGCTGATAGGCTTGATAGCTACTGGCAGTTTGGATGGCTAGCGGTGTTATCTGTGCCATCTCATCAAGCCATTGCACCACAAATTGCGGCTTAAGTAATGCTTGCTGAGCATGTTGGCTATGTATATTGACCAGTAAAGCACCTAAACTCTTTAGCTCCGCTAAGCTAACCGGTGAACCATTTAGCCATGCTTTTGAGCGGCCAGTATTGCTTAATTGTCGACGAATAAGTACTTCAGGCTCTTCTAGCGGTCGATCATTTTTGGCAAACCAGTCAGCGACGACGCTGTTATTTTCTACATCAAATTGAGCGTAGATATCTGCATGCGCAGCGCCATGCCTGACCATTGCACTGTCTGCTCGCTCACCGACACATAGTGATAGTGCATCTAGCAATAACGACTTGCCAGCACCTGTTTCACCAGTGATGACATTAAAACCTTCAGCCACGCTCAGCTCATGCTGAGCAATCAACGCAAACTGATGTAAAGTTAACGATACTAGCATCAACGCCTCTCAGGACAGACAATGGACATCATATAAATCTTAGGAAGCCATCTATAAATAGGGTAAATAAGGAATTGAAAATATCTATTTAAACTTGCTAATTAGATAAATATTGTAGGCAAATAGTATGGTGTTAAATGTGCGTAAATACAAACTTTAAGACGAGGTATAACAGAATTTATTATTGGGAGATTACCATAAAACTATTAAAAACTGACAATAAATCATCGACATAATACCTATGATATTAATCATTAGGGTCATTGGATATCCAAAGATAAGCATAGTATGAGAAGAAGTATTTTGACTGATAATGATAAAAAGATACCTAAAATGATGGTCTAGCATCCGCCTAGAAAAATACCAAATGAATATTAAACGAACGGGTAGATACTTGTCATCGAATAGAATTTTCCTCGTCGCTTTAACAAACTTTATAGATATAATGTGGTAGCATAATCTCACATAATGATAAACTCTTCTTATGAGTTTGATGCGCTATGCAACCTGATAACGAGTCATAATTTTGTAAAATTGTAGGCGTATAGTGGTAAAAATATGCCACTCAATCATTACTCAAAAGCGTTTTCATAGAACCTGTGGCTACCTTTAGCGCGCAGATATCTACTATAGAGGGATAAAGTATTTAAAGCAGGCATGTTTGCTTACTGGTCGCGTATTTGAAGCCCAGTGCAACTCTGTCAGTACTTTAACCCGTTACTTATTTTTTAGTTTTGCCATAATTATTTGATAAGGAAGCCACTATGACAGCGGCGCAATTTACTAACGTAACAGTTAATGCCCAAGCGACAGTATCTTATGATGGTCGCTGCTCAAGCCATACCATTATGTTTGAGGATGGTCGTCATAAAACGCTAGGCGTGATCTTACCTTGTGACAACTTGGTTGAGCATTATCACTTTAGCACCAACACTTCTGAGCGTATCGAAATCACTAGTGGTGAGTGTGAAGTGAAGATCAATGGTGATGATGAATTCAGCTACTACCGTGCCGGTCAATCATTTGTCGTTGAAGGCAATAGCGGTTTTAACCTACGTACTGAAGAGATTGTTCAATATGTCTGTCATCTAGAAGGCTGATATTATTAATAGGGCGCTTGAGCTTTATTATTCTAGCGCCTGTTCTATCACACATTAGTGTTTCGAGAAAATAAACAATATCGGATTGGTATTGTTTATTTCTTTTTTGACGTTTGGTTTACTGTTCTCTCATCATCAATGGGTCATGACACGTAAAATCTACGTTATCTTCTTTTATCCCGTCGCCTAGTGCGATATCCACTTTATATTTAGTAGGCCTATTATGGCAAAACCCATTTATTTTTACGGCATTCATGCCATTGATGCGTTACTTGAACATCGTCCTCTTGATGGTCTTAGCTTGTTTGTGCAGCAAGGGCGTGAGAGTGACAGTCATGTACAAGCTATCATGGCCGAAGCGGAAGCAAACGGCATTAGTATTCAACCAACCCAAAAAGACAAGCTAACGCAATTATGTGGCAGTCCGCAGCATCAAGGCGTGGTGCTCAATGCTCGTCCGTTAGGTTTCGCTGATGAAGGTTTGCTTGATACTATTGTTGGCCGTGAACAGTGCTTGTTATTGGTACTAGATCAAATCACAGATGCACATAACTTTGGCGCCTGCCTACGTACCGCAGTGGCTATGGGTGTGGATGCAGTGGTTTGTCCAAAACACCATGCAGCGAGCCTAACGCCAACAGTGGCGAAAGTATCGGTTGGCGCAGCAGAGATGATGCCGATCGTCAGCGTTACCAACTTAGCACGCACGTTGTCGCAAATCAAAAATGCAGGCGTTTTCGTATTTGGTACGGCACTTAGTGAAGAGGCTAAACCAATACATGCCGCTGACCTAACTGGAAAGACTGCTATCATTATGGGTTCAGAAGGAGAGGGTATGCGTCGCCTGACAATGGAAAGCTGTGATGAGTTGGTTTATATTCCAATGTCAGGAAACGAGCATGGTAATCTACAGAGCCTAAATGTGAGTGTTGCTACTGGCATGGCGTTGTACGAGGTTAATCGCCAGCGAACTTTAGCTGCTGGGCAAGCGTAAGGTACTCTTGGTGCAAGGGTTCTAGTTGTAGATACAGAGAGGCAAGGTCGCTCTCATTGAGTATGACATTGTCTGCATGACGATTACGCTCTTCACGACTCAGCTGATTGGTCATAATGGCCTTAATCTTTTGTATGCTTTGATCATCACGCTGACTGGCACGTGCAAGCTGCGTGTCTTCGGTGGCATCCATGACTAAAATACGTTGACATAAATTAGCCAGTCCTGCTTCTGCCGCCTCTATAAGTAGGGGCGCAGACAAGACTATATACGGTGAAGTACTAGCATCTAGCTGTGCCTTTGCTGTCTCACGTATCGCTGGGTGAGTGATAGCCTCAAGCTCAATCAGCGCTTCAGGATTTGCAAATACGTGTGTACGTACAGCAGCCCTATCCATGACACCCTCATCCGTCAGTATCCAATCACCAAACTTTTTCTGGATTTTCTGCAGAGTGGTGCTACCTTTAGCGACAGTCTCATGGGCGATCACGTCTGCATCAATAATATCGATGCCTTGCTCAGCAAACCAAGCACTAGCGGCAGATTTGCCACTACCGATACCACCCGTCAAACCAACCACGAGCTTCTTGTTTTTTGGTTGCGTGGTTTGTGGTTGGTGTGAATAAGAGTGCGATATATTTTTTGACATAATAGTGGCTTATCTGATAGATAGAACAATGAATGCAGCTTTGAACTCACAATCGGCCTTGTAAAGCCTTACTTATGAGTCGCTGCCGAAAATTTCCTACAATGATATTTACTACAATAATCTAATGTGCGCTGTCAGTTATTAGACATACATACCGAGATACCAGCTGACGATATCTGAGCCGTATAATAAGGCAGCAATACCTGCAATAGCGATATAAGGCCCAAAAGCAAAAGGTCGGCTTTCACCCTGTTTTTTCATCAAGATCAGCCCAACGATAGAGCCGAGTAAAGATGATAGTAGAATAATCAAAGGTAACATCATAGGTCCAAGCCAAGCACCTAATACTGCTAGTAATTTAAAATCCCCTTGACCCATTCCATGTTTTTTAGTTATTAAGTAAAACACCTTGACTACTATCCATAGCGATAAAAACCCAAGTAGTAATCCCCATATCGACTGTGTTGGTGTGACAAACCAACTTTGTGAGTTTACCGCCAATCCTAAGCCTGCTAAAGGAAAAGTTAGACGATCAGGTAGTAGCTGTGTGTCAAAGTCGATACCTGTTAGAGCAACCAGTGTCCATACTAAAACCAATGCGGACAAGCCTGTAGTATTTACCCCAAACTTATATATTACTAACACGGATAAGAGGGCAGTTACTAGCTCAACGAGAGGATAACGCAGACCAATAGCCGCTTTGCAGCTTGAACAGCGGCCGCGTAGTAATAGCCAACTTATTAAAGGGATGTTTTCATACCACTTAATTTTATGTGTGCAATGAGGGCAGCGTGAAGCTGGGCGACTTAAAGTAATCGGTTGGTCAGTAGCGACAATATTTGCTATGGGTAGCGTATGCTCGCGTGGCATATCTGCCTGTTCAGACATAAACTGGCTACACTCTTGTCTCCAACCATAGACCATTATCAATGGTATGCGATGAATCACGACATTTAGAAAACTGCCAACACAAAGACCTAATAGGCCAAATACGAATAAAGCTAGGGTACTGTTCTCTTGTAGTAACTGTATAAATTGCATCAAATCATTATCCTACTACTGCGCCCATTTGGAAGATTGGCAAGTACATTGCAATGACTAGGCCACCAATTAATACACCCAATACCGACATAATGAGTGGCTCCATCAAGCTAGTTAGACCATCAACAGCGTTATCAACTTCATTCTCGTAGTAGACAGCGACTTTATCCAGCATTTCTTCTAAGCTACCAGACTCTTCGCCAATGCCAACCATCTGAATAGCTAAACTTGGGAACAAGTTGGTAGATCGTATAGAGAACTGTAATTGCTGACCAGTAGATACATCACTCTTAATTTGCTGAGTTGCATTGTAAAAAACAACATTATTGGTCGCACCAGCAGTAGAATCTAAGGCATCGATAAGCGGCACACCAGCAGCAAAAGTTGTAGATAGCGTACGTGCAAACCGAGCAATAATTGCTTGATAAGCAATATTTCCAAAAATTGGAGCCTTTAGGGTAGCCCGATCCAAAAAGTCACGGAACTTTTTAGAGCGCTTTTTAGCCTCAGTAAAGCTAATAATTGATCCACCAATGACAATAATCAAAATAAACCACCATGCCTGCATCCATTCAGACATCGCTACTACCATCTGAGTAAAAGCAGGTAATTCCGCTCCAAATGATTCAAATAATCCAGAGAATACAGGTACTACCTTTACGAGCAAAATTATAGTGACAATGATAGCAACTACGATAACAGCAATAGGGTACTTCATCGCCTTTTTGATTTTTGCTTTTAGAAGCTCACTCTTTTCTTTGTAAGTAGCGACTCGTTCAAGCATCGTCTCAAGTGCACCTGATTGTTCACCAGATTCGACGAGGGAGCAAAATAAATCGTCAAAATAGCGCGGATGTTTACGCAGTGCAGAAGCAAAGGTACCACCTGCCTCAATATCTGCTTTAATTTGCAATACTAAGTCTTTCATACTTGGATTATCAAGGGAGTCGGCGACAATTTCGAAAGACTGGGTTAACGGTACACCCGCTTTCATCATTGTTGCTAGTTGCCGAGCAAAAATAGCAATATCAATGGCTTTGATGGCTTTTTTAAAGGTATAAAGTGGTTTTGGTTTTTTCTTAATTCCTTTAACCGTGATACCTTGTTTACGTAGGGTCGCTTTCGCTAGCTCTAAGTTGCGACTAGTAGTTTCGCCCTTAACTTTCTGTCCACGTCGGTTCACACCGTCGTAAACAAAATCTAACAACATATCGGTCTTAGCTTTTGCCATATTACTACCCTCAAAATTGTCCAATATATATTGTAAATTTACAATAGAATACCAGACTTAAGATACTAGTCAGGCATACTTTATTTTAGCGTAAAAAACCAGTGTCTATCTGTTTTATTTTTAAAAGTATCTGATAAAGAACATTGCTGGCTTATGAATCAGTTATCAATTAATAGGTGGGATACTAAGATTTATAATATGAATTTTATTTATTATTCAGAAGTCACTCGCATCATTTCCTGAATACTTGTGACTCCTTGCAACACTTTTAAAATCCCAGAACGACGCAAATCGCGGAAACCATTTTTAATAGCAGCGTCTTTGATATCTATTGCGTTACCATCTTCCATAATAATGCGTGAAATATCAGGGCTGACTTTCATCACTTCATAGATGCCCACACGACCTTTATAACCTTCACGGCATTCATTACAGCCGACTGGTTCATAAATAACATTATCAGTGTTATCCAGATCAGTATCAGTAAAACCAATTTCTAATAAGCTCTGACGCGGAATGCTAATAGGTTTTTTGCAGTTCTTGCATAGTCGTCTTGCCAAACGTTGAGCAATGACTAAATTAACTGATGTGGCAATATTGAAAGAGGCCACACCCATGTTACGTAGACGCGTTAAGGTTTCAGGTGCTGAGTTGGTATGCAAGGTAGAAAGAACCATGTGACCTGTTTGCGCCGCTTTAATAGCAATTTCAGCAGTCTCAAGGTCACGAATCTCACCGACCATAACAATATCAGGATCTTGACGTAAAAAAGACTTGAGCGCATTGGCAAACGTTAGACCAACTTTGGCATTAACGTTGACCTGGTTAATTCCTTCAAGGTTAATTTCAACTGGATCTTCAGCCGTTGAAATATTGGTTGCGCCAGTATTCAAGATGTTGATACCAGTGTAAAGGGAGACCGTCTTACCAGAACCAGTAGGACCAGTGATAAGCAACATGCCTTGTGGTTTGTGTAATGCCTCTAAAAACATTTCCTGCTGATCTGGTTCATACCCCAATGCATCAATACCTAACATGGCTGAGGATGGGTCAAGGATACGCAAGACAAGTTTTTCACCGAATAACGTCGGTAATGAGTTTACTCGGAAATCAATGGCTTTATTTTTAGAAATTTTTAGTTTAATACGCCCATCTTGCGGTACCCGGCGTTCTGAGATGTCCATTTGCGACATGACTTTTAAACGTGCTGCAATTTTATTCGCAAGTTGAACCGGTGGATTGGCCATTTTTTGCATGACGCCATCGACACGAAATCGTACTCTGAAAGACTTTTCATATGGCTCGAAATGTAAATCAGAAGCGCCCATACGGATAGCATCGACTAGCATTTTATTAACGAACTTTACAACAGGTGCTTCATCGACGCCGTCATTCAGCTGAGTCTCACCATCCTCTTTATCTTCATCACCGTCTTCAAAGCCAACATTTAAATCACTATCAGAGAAGCTATCAAAGCTTTGCATCGTATCTGCATATGCACTTTCGATACGCTTTTTGAGC
This sequence comes from Psychrobacter sp. 4Dc, assembly GCF_002836715.1. GTDB lineage: Bacteria > Pseudomonadota > Gammaproteobacteria > Pseudomonadales > Moraxellaceae > Psychrobacter. The sequence goes on along the minus strand of NZ_PJAT01000059.1, from coordinate 49,063 downwards.
TTACTTTCTTCGACAACAATGGTTTCTATCGACAGTCGAGAGTTAAAGGCAATCGCATCAATGGCATCAACGCGTGTGGGATCACTTAGTGCGACAAATAGACGTTGTCCCCGTTTAAAGAGTGGTAAAGCATTAAACTTACGAACGATTTTTTCATCAACCAAGTCTTTTGGAATAACATCAATGTTTAATGCATCGAGATCAAATAGAGGGTCACCGAAAGCTTGGGATAACATTTGGGCAAGTAAATAAGCATCGGCCAGGTTATTGTCTACCAGATAAGGTACCAGTCCTATTTGCTGCTGTTGCGATTCAATTTGTGCCGTCTTCATGTTCGCTTCACTAACGACACCGTCGTTAATCAGTTGCTGCGCTAGACCACCGTACTTACTGGTTGCGATAGACATTATAACCTCTCCTTTGATACAAAATATGCTGTAGACCTGCTTGGTCTTGCCCGCTATATACTTGTCGTTGCTAGTCGATAACTCGCTCGAACTATCTTGCTTTGTTTATCTTATCTACCTGTAAATCTATATATAGAACTAGCAATAATATTTGATTTTATAAACTCTGTAGTATAGAACTTTACTTTAGTTTGAAAAATTTATATATACCATTAGACGACTAGCTCGTAAAAATAACGGTCTATTGATATATTCTCTGTAGATAAGTTTGCAGAAGTGATTCTGCTCATGGTGGCACGCTACTATAGCACTTACGAATTATTTGTTATACTGACGCGCATATTAGCCGAATTGGCATGAATACATGAGACAAGGTAAATAAGTATGCAAGCTTGGGTAATTGGCAATTGGAAACAGAATCCTGCGACTAACAGTGCTGTCAATACACTATTGGACGACTTATTAACTAAAGTTAATACTGAAGAACGAGCCAACTCGCAGGCGTCAAAAAACCGCTGTAAATTAATGGTAGCGCCCAGTTGTGTTCATTTAAGTACAGTGAGTGCGCGTCTAGCAGATAGCTCAATACTCTGTGCAGCACAGGATGTTAGTACTTATAGTGCAAGTACAGGAGCCTATACGGGTGACTGCTCAGCACAGCAGGTAGCAGATGCAGGTGCTACTTGGACGCTACTTGGCCACTCTGAGCGTCGTCAATATCACAAAGAGTCTCATAAATGCCTGATAAGCAAATTGTCTCATGCGTTTTCTCAGAACTTAGGCGTGGTATTTTGCATCGGCGAAACGCAAGAGCAGTATGACAATGGTCAAACACTCGACGTTATCAATGAGCAACTCTCGGTTATTAAGGATTTACTGACTCAACAGCCAGATTTAGCATCATCGTTATCTGAAAAGCTGCTCGTCGCTTATGAACCTGTATGGGCCATTGGTACAGGTAAAGTGCCTACTGTGGCAGAAGTGAGTAAGACTCATCAGTATATTAAGCAAACGGTTGCAAGCTTTGCTGATATAACAAATACAATTACCGTGCTGTATGGCGGTAGTGTTAATGCTGATAATGCCAATAGCTTTGCTTCTGACGCTATGATTGATGGCGCATTAGTGGGCGGTGCTTCATTAAAAGCAGAGAGCTTTCTAGCGATTGCCAATGCATTTAACCAAGCCAATGCTTAAATGAATAAATAACGCTCAGATATCAAGATCATAGCTTATAGAGAGTATGGTTTTATCGGTTGGTAAAAGTAGGTTTAACACTACCCTTGCAATCGTGTACAATGCGCCTTATTTATATAGTCGATTTGGCATTTAATCATGCCGATTGTCATTTTATTAATCTTACGTTTTATTTTCCGTTATCAGTCGTCGTTACGCGGCAAAAGAGGCCACCATGTTTACGTTTATATTAGCCCTGCATATTATTGTGGCCATTGCCATGATCGGCTTGATTCTGATACAGCATGGTAAAGGGGCAGACGCTGGAGCTTCTTTTGGTGCCGGTTCGTCAGGTACCGTGTTTGGCGCAGCAGGCACTGCTAACTTCTTGACGCGTGCTACGGCAGTACTAACGGTCATATTTTTTATTACTAGTATGACACTTGCTGTTCATGCTCGTAAGCAAGCAGAAGATCAGTTTCGTCTAGATGCGCCAGTTTCAGCACCGCAAACGCCGCGTCCATTGACTCAAAATCCTGAGTAAGCCTCTTTTAAGTAGGCAGCGCTTGCTATTTTGGTAGGTTAGATTTACAATGCTTTCCTGTTTTCGCAACTCCTGTTCTATAGATGCCTACCTTAAGCATCATTGATTATAGACTGGACGATAGAGACAGAGCAGTACAATGCGATTGTGGTGGAATGGTAGACACGCCATCTTGAGGGGGTGGTGGCGAAAGCTGTGGGGGTTCAAGTCCCCCCAATCGCACCAAGTTTTACAGACGTAGCATAGCGTCAGGTTGGATTTTTAGCAGATAATACTTCTTTTATAATTAATTTAAAAAAAGTATTGACACTTCTACAAAACCTCCCTATAATATGCGTTCTAGATTGATGCGGGGTGGAGCAGTCTGGTAGCTCGTCGGGCTCATAACCCGAAGGTCGTTGGTTCAAATCCAGCCCCCGCTACCACTTTTTATACTGATGTTTTGTACACTAAATTTTTCAGTACCGATTAGCCCACCATTATGTTTGTGGGTTTTTTTGTATCTGAAGGTCAGTGTTATCGCGGTATCTATCCTACTTATGCTAAGCTCTAAGTCTATAGAGTACGATATTACTCGTCACTGGTCATCATCGGCCGCTACCGGCACGATGCTTCTTAAGCAACACTATCTTTTATTCCTCATACTTTTATCGATAGTAGTGCTTTATAAATAATAAAAGCATTGTTTGGCCGAGCTTGATGTTTTTTACGCTCGTCCCTATATAAATGCACAATATGTATCATATATTTGTGATTTAAAATTATATACTGACCGTGATTCTTATTATTATAAGATTGCTATATAGATAAGAGTCAATCTTTAATACGGTTTACTAAGTACGATAGATAAGTGAATAGGAAAATACAAAGAGATTATGAAGCTTTCGACTAAAGTTGCAGAACTGACTAATATTATTGCCCCTGCCGTGGCCGCTTGTGATGTGTCATTATGGGGTATCGAGTTTGCGCCACAAGGTCGTCGCTCTTTACTACGTATCTATATTGAGGCATTGCCAGAAGAGCAAGCCCAAGATAAACAAGTAACGATTGAAGACTGCGCGGCAGTAAACCATCAAGTAAGCGGTATCTTAGAAGTTCATGATCCTATCGCTGGTGAGTATATCTTAGAAGTATCTTCACCTGGTTTTGATCGTGCGTTTTTCTCAGATGAGCAAATGCATGCGTATGTTGGTCAAACTGTGAGCTTGCGTCTGATTCAAGCTATCGGTACAGGCGATCAAAAACGTCGTAAAGCCACAGGTACTTTAGATAGTATTGATGAAAAATCTTTAAAACTGACGTCAAGTGATGGCGAGCAGTTTGAGATTGCACTAAGTAATATTGATAAAGCCAATTTGATTTATGAAGATGCCTAGATTCGTACTAGGGTAACTGTTTATAGGTAGACAGTTTTATCTTCCAATAGCTTATGTGGCTTATAGCAACTATATAATAGCAGCACCCAAATTATAAAATTTAAGTCAATTAAAAAATGATAGGACAGGTATAGCATGAGTCGTGAAATCTTAACGGTAGTAGAAACTGTCAGTAATGAAAAGGGCTTAAATCCTGAAGATATCTTTGAAGCAATTGAAGACGCTTTGGTGGTATCGACTAAGAAAAAAGTATATACCGAGCAGCCAGAAGTGGCTGTACGGGTAGCGATCGACCGTGCAACTGGCGATTACGATACTTATCGTTACTGGACAGTGGTTGCAGATGAAGACCATGAAATGCCAGCTTGTCAGCTTGCTATCACCGATCTTGATCAGGAAGAATGGTCAATTGGTGATATTAAAGAAGAGCAAATTGAATCAATCGAATTTGGTCGTATTGCTGCTACTCAAGCCAAACAGGTCATCATTCAAAAGATTCGTGAAGCTGAGCGTGCACTAGTTGCAGACGCTTTCGAGCCGCGTGTTGGTGAGATGATGTATGGCGAAGTCAAAAAACAGACTCGTGATGGCTATATCATCGATTTGGGTGACAATGCCGAAGGTTATTTGTCACGTGATCAGATGTTGCCACGCGAACAACTCCGTGCAAAATCGCGTATCAACGCTATCTTGTACCATGTAAACCGTGAAAACCGCGGTGCACAGTTACTGTTATCTCGCACACATCCTGAAATGCTATCAGCATTGATGCAAAAAGAAGTGCCTGAGATTGCAGAACAAATCATCGAAATTCGTAACGTCGCTCGTCTGCCAGGTACTCGTGCTAAAATAGCCGTGAAGACTAATGATCATCGTATTGATCCAGTTGGTGCCTGTATCGGTATGCGTGGTACACGTATCCAAGCAGTACAGCAAGAGTTAGACGGTGAGCGTATTGACGTGGTGGTATGGTCAGATGATCCTGCCCAGTTTATCATTAGCTCTCTAGAGCCTGCTGACGTAAGCAGTATCATTTTAGACGAAGATACGCAAACAGCAGATATTATCTTTAGCACAAATGATCAGTTGGCACGTGCTATTGGCTCACAAGGTCAAAACGTACGTCTAGCGTCTGAGTTGACGGGCTATAAGCTTAATATGATGCTCGAAGAAGAGTATCAGCAACGTCAACAAAACGAATCGAAAGCGTTTATTGAATTATTCTATGAGCGCCTAGAAGTAGATAAAGATTTAGCACAGGCATTGGTTGATATTGGTTTTACCAGTATCGAAGAAGTGGCCTATGTACCAGTTGAGACTTTCTATGATATCGAAGGTCTAGACGATGAAGCGATTGATATGATTCAAGAGCGTGCTAAAGAAGTCGTCATCGCTGATGAACTGGTCAAACAACAGAACATGAAAGAGCCAAGTCAAGAGCTTCAAGAGCTTGAAGGTATGACAGTCAGTTGGGCTTATAAAATGGCGCAAAAAGACATCATTACTGTTGATGACTTGGCAGAACAAGCCGTCTTCGATCTAGAAGATATCGAAGGATTAGACTCTGAAACTGCAGGAAAACTCATCATGAAAGCTCGGGAATCTTGGTTCGATGAATAAGCGGTAACTGCATATCGCTGTCTTTTGGTGATATGCTATTGAGAATAAAGCGCTGATATCTATTTATAAGTATCAGCCTTAACCCAATCATTTGTAGCCAACAACTGAATTGAACATATAGCAAATAATAGACAGTAGGTGATAATAAATGGCAGATAAGACCGTCAAAGAACTGGCAGAAATGGTAGGCAAAACTACAGATGCTGTAAAGCAGCAATTAGTAGATGCTGGCCTGCCTGCTCGCGCAGAGGATGACCTAGTCACCGAGCTTGAGCAAGAAAAGCTGGTGACGTATTTAAAGCAAAGTCATGGTCAACAAGAAAAGCGTCGTATTAGTCTTAAATCTAAGACGACCAGTACTGCACGTGTGACCGGCTCTTCTGGTAAATCTAAGAGCGTCAACGTAGAAGTGCGTAAAAAGAAAGTATTCGAAAAGCCTGATCCAGAAAAAATGGCTGAAGAGCTAGCCGCTCGTGAGCAGGCTCTAATTGAGTCTCAAGAACGTGCAGCAAAAGAAGCTGAAGAACGTGCCGCTACTAAGAAAAAAGCGGAAGAGCGTCAAGCAGCAACGCTAGCAGCAATGCGCGCAAGCTTAGGCTCTAGCAAAAAATCAGACGACAAGAATGATGATATTTCTACATCAGTTGTCGTCAAAAAAGGCGGCAAAGCGACTGCTGAAGTTAAGCCTAAAGAGCAGCCGAAGAAAAAGGTTGCTGCTACTAAGCCTAAAGTTGAAACCGCTGCTGAACGTAAAGCTCGCGAGACTCGTGAGAAAGAAGAATCGCGTCTGCGTGAAATCGAACTAGAAACCCGCCGCACACAAGCTGAAGAAGCGCAAAAGCGTACACTTGAGCAAATGCGCAAAATGGCTGGTAAATATACAGATCGTGAACCTGTTACTGAAGTACGTAAAGATGAGCCATTGGCTGAAGGTCTGGTCGGTGATGCACTAGAAGAGTCTTTCGAAAAAGAACGTCGTGAAATCAAACGCGGTTCGAACAGTACTGGTACTCGTGGTCGTCGTCGTAAGAACCAAGATGAACGCGAAATCAAAAACCGCAAAAACGGTTTGCGTTCAACTCAGGCATCACAGCATAAATTTGAAAAACCTGTCGAAAAAATCGTCTATGATGTCGAGATTAGTGAGCAAATTTCAGTTGCCGATCTTGCTCAGCGTATGGCAGTTAAAGCTCGCGAAGTAACCAAATTACTTATGAAAATGGGTGAAATGGCTCGTGAATCAGATACGATTGATCAAGCAACCGCAAGCTTGCTTGTTGAAGAAATGGGTCACAACCCAGTACCAGTTAGTGATACTAAAGTCGAAGATGACTTACAGTACGCAGTTGATGAGCGTAGTAGTAATATCCAGACTCGTCCACCAGTAGTGACTATTATGGGTCACGTCGATCATGGTAAGACCTCACTACTAGATAAAATTCGTGAAACGAAAGTTGCGAATGGTGAAGCGGGCGGCATTACACAGCATATCGGTGCTTACCATGTAAAAACTGATCGCGGTGTTATTACTTTCCTTGATACTCCAGGTCACGCAGCGTTTAGCGCAATGCGTTCACGTGGTGCTCAAGCGACTGATATCGTTGTATTGGTTGTTGCAGCTGATGATGGCATGATGCCACAAACAGCAGAAGCGATTGATCATGCACGTGCAGCTGGTACGCCGATTATTGTTGCTATCAACAAAATGGATAAGCCGGGCGCTGATCCTGACCGTGTTCTTAATGAATTAACGACGAAAGAAGTTGTTTCGGAAGAATGGGGTGGCGATACACCAATGGCTCGTATCTCAGCCAAAACAGGCGAAGGTATCGAAGACTTGCTAGAGTTCATTAGCTTACAAGCTGAGTTAATGGAACTAGAAGCACCATTAGACGGTGCTGCTCAGGGTGTGGTTATTGAATCGAGACTTGAAAAAGGTCGTGGTCCTGTCGTTAGTGTCCTAGTGAAAAAAGGTACATTGAAACAAGGCGACTTGGTTCTAGCTGGTGAGCATTATGGTAAAGTTCGTGCATTGACTGACGAGCATGGCCAACGTATCAAGTCAGCTGGTCCTTCTATCCCTGTAGAGATTTTAGGTCTGCCTGAAACACCTGCTGCTGGTAGTGAGTTCCTAGTTGTAACGGATGAGAAAAAAGCTCGTGAAGTTGCGGACTTTAGAACCAACCGTGAGCGTGAGCGTCAACTCGAACGTCAAAATGCGATGCGTTTGGAAAGCATGTTTGATCAGATGGGCCAAGGCGATGTGTCATTCTTGAATATCGTACTAAAAACAGACGTACGTGGTTCACTTGAAGCACTACTAGCTGCCCTAAATGAATTGTCTACTGACGAAGTAAAAGTCAGAGTTATCAGTTCAGGCGTTGGTCCTATCTCTGAGTCTGACGTAACCCTTGCCGAATCTAGTGAAGCGGTACTTTTAGGCTTTAACGTTCGTGCAGATGCTACCGCACGTCGCAAAGCAGACACTGCTAACATGGATATTCGCTACTATAGCGTAATCTATGGTTTGATCGATGATGTTAAATCAGCAATGAGCGGTATGCTTGCTCCTGAACATCGTGAGAAAATCCTTGGTGTTGCAGACGTTCGTGAAGTATTCCGTTCTAGTAAGTTCGGTGCTGCTGCTGGTTGTATGGTGGTCGAAGGTACAATCTATCGCAACAAACCTATCCGCGTATTGCGTGATGACCAAGTTATCTTTACTGGTCAATTGCAATCATTACGTCGCTATAAAGAAGACGTTAATGAAGTACGTACTGGTATGGAATGTGGTCTGGCCGTTCGTGGTTATGATGTTGAAGCTGGCGATAAGATCGAAGTCTTTGAAATCCAAGAGTTCGCACGTACTATCTAAAGCTGCTGTTCGATAGCAGAGTATGTATCAATGCAATATGCGTAATCCGCTGAGCTATTTAGATACTTTGCTAATATTCAGCTGTACTTAGGCCTAACAGGTACATCCTGCTAGGCCTTTTTTAGCACATATTAGTGCCACATCTATTAATCAGCAGACTTATACAGTAATAAAATAAGCCCATTAAAGTAAGGTAATAACATGAACCAACGTTTACAAAGATTGTCGGATCAGATTCAGCGTGAGCTTGCTGTTCTTATTCGCGATGAAGTTAATGACCCTCGTCTAACGGGTTTTGTCACAATCTCTAGTGTCAAAGTTAGCCCAGATTTAGGCTATGCGGACGTCTATGTCACTATCATGGAGCCTGAGCTCAATGATGCTATGAACAAAACTAATCATGAAGAGAGCATCAAAGTATTGAATAAAGCAGCAGGGTTTTTGCGTACGGAACTAAGCCATAGCTTAAAAACACGTACTACGCCGCGCTTACGTTTTCATTATGATGAAGTAACGGCTCGTGGTAACTATATGATGGACTTGATTAGTAAGGCCGTGACTAAAACTGAGCAAAACGAGAATGACGAGTAAATTATTATTATGTCTATAGCGTCTAAGCAAGTTGATAAACAAGCCAATAAAGTACCTGATAAAGTAAAAGTTGCAGGTGTCATATTGGTGGATAAACCCAAAGGTATGACCTCGCAGCAAGTCGTGTCAAAAGTGAAGTATTTATTTAAATCACCGATACACGATAGTAAAAAGGCTGGGCATACAGGAACGCTTGATCCGATGGCAACTGGCCTGTTGCCTATTTGCTTGGGTGAAGCTACCAAGTTTAGCCATTATCAACTGGATGCTGATAAATCTTATCAAGCGACTATCTTGTTAGGTAGTCAAACCGATACTGGTGATGCTGATGGCCAAATCGTAACTCAGGCTTCTATCCCAGTGTTTGATGAATCATCATTGGCGACTATTGCCCAGCAGTTTTTGGGTGCTCAGCAGCAGATACCACCGATGTATTCAGCGCTAAAGAAAGATGGCAAAAAACTGTATGAATATGCTCGCGCTGGCATTGAGGTTGATAGACCGCCTAGAGATATCACGATTAAAGCAATCAATCTACAGATGATAGACGATACCCAGATTAATCTAACGGTTACTTGTACGAAAGGTACTTATGTACGTGTATTAGCGGAAGATATTGCAAAGCAGCTAGGCACACTAGGACATCTGACGGCATTACGTCGTACACAAGTAGGGAACTTCAGCATTGATGATGCGATCGCTTTATCATTATTAGAAGAGCATAGTTTAGAGGAGCGTCAGTCTTGGCTACTGCCTATCGATGCTTGTATTGATATCGATGCTGAACTGACGCTGACAGAGGAACAGTGCGCCCGTGTACATATGGGGCAACGCCTAAACGTATTTGATGAGCTAACAGGTAAGCTCAAAGATTATGTTACTAATATGGTTTCTAACCAGCTGTCTAATGATAGTTCTGTTGGTATCGATGATGACGCTAGTACCAATGGTAAAGCTGATACTGATCTTGATGTGCCTCAGCTCCTAGAGCACGAAATACCAGTTGATATATGTCTACTCAATGAGCAGGAAGAGTTTCTTGGTTTGGGGTCTGTGAGCTTAAACGGACGTCTACAACCTAAGAAATTGATTCAACGCTAATAGTAACGTTTTCATCAATGTTACTTAAATAGAGAAACTACCACCTAACATTGACCTGATTTACTAATAGTTTACACTAATCACATACCGTCACATTTTATTGCAGGTTTCGCCTATGGTGAAACCTGTTTTTTTTGTACTCTAGATTCATCAGATAGGGAATGCTGAGCTAAAAAATAAAAAGGATAAACATTATAAAAATAAAAAATTGCCATAAGGTTAATAAATATAATAATAGACACTTAGAAGTAAAAACCAATGCAAAAAGGACGCATTTAAATAAAAACAAAATAGTTCAAAGGAACATTTACTACCGAATAATAATAAAATTAGCTTGTAAAAATATACTGGCTCACAAAAACTAATAGATAAGAAGAAGGAAAGTTATGAAAACGATCGCTTTTTTACTACATAACCACTTCGAACAAGCAGAGTACGAAGATGTCAATAATCAGCTAAAAGACAAAGGCTACAAAACACTTCTCATAACAACAAATGATAAAAAAGAAGTGCAAGCCATGCAGCAAGACGTAGATAAGAGTGATACTTTTACTGCCGATATCTTTGCAGAAGATGCTGACGTTTCTGAGTATGATGCATTGGTTTTACCAGGCGGTACTGTCAACGCAGATACTATTCGTGGCAACGAAAAGGCTCATCAAATTATCAATGCTATTAATGAAGCAGGAAAGCCATTAGCTGTCATTTGCCATGCTCCTTGGGTTCTCATCAATACAGGTATTGCCAAAGGTAAAACCCTTACCGCTTATCCTACATTGCAACTAGATTTAGAAAATGCTGGAGCAAACTATGTAGATGAGACAGTGCAGGTAGATGGTAATCTTATTACTTCGCGTAACCCAGATGATATACCCAATTTTGTTGATGCCATAGATAAAGCATTATCTTAGAATTTTGGCTTCTAACTAAACAAATCTAATTAACTAAGTACTGTTAAATTTCAAATTTTTATAACTAACATTTATAACCATAACCAAGGAAAATACTATGTCAAACTCTAATCCAAATGATACTAAGCTTGAGCAACAACGTTCTGATTCAGCAGAAGCAGCGCTTAAAGGTCAAACTGAAGACAATCATAGTGAAAACAGCGAAGCAGCAGCAGAACGTATCGCAGCTAACTTAGAAAATGCGAAAGAAGATAAGTAGGTTTTTAATATGCCACCTGTAATAGGTGGCATCGATATGTTTATAGTTTGCACGTCTTATGATCGATGAGTGCAACGACAGTTAGTCCACAAAATAATAATTCAGGAGCTAATATGAGTAATTCACCGAACAATATGGACGAGCAAGAAAAAGAGATTGAAAAGCTTGCAGAAGAAATCAATCCAAGTGAGCATACTGCCCCAGACAGCCTAGCGGAAGTGGCTACTGCCGTGCCTCTTGAAGATGATGAACTAGGCGGCAATGCGACAGAGTCTGACGTTAACAAGTAGCCTAGGTAGGCACTTAATAGATAGTTATCTATAGAATACTAGCTACTAGAAATTAAATGTCGCTTTACAAGTATTATGAAAAACTGCTGCTAGTTCAGCAGTTTTTTGTTATAATTACCCCCACATTTAAATTAGGTTTTGAATGATGTACTGTAGTTAGCCCATTACTTTGATTAAGTACTGCTATAGCTAAATGCAATGTACGATTCAAAACATATTAAATGGTTGTTAACTGAGCTTGTCGTACACTAGGTCAACTCTAGTAATGCAGGGTTGTCCTGAATGGCGTACAGGTTATTTTATTTATTATTCTATTGCTTTAATACTGACTCAAATTGCAGCCTGTATTTAAAGTTTTTAGCATTGCCGGAGATATTTATGCTAACTAATACCGATCGTGAACAAATCATCGCTCAATACCAACGTGGCGAAAATGACACTGGTTCTCCAGAAGTTCAAGTAGCTTTGTTGAGTGCTCGTATCAATGATTTGCAGAACCACTTTAAAGCACACAAAGCTGACCATCATAGCCGTCGCGGTCTTATCCGTATGGTTAACACGCGTCGTAAACTGCTTGATTACTTGAAAGGTAAAGACCTTGGTCGTTACACTACTCTAATCAGCCAGTTAGGTCTACGTCGTTAATCTAACGACAATAGTACGAGTGGATGCTGAATTTTTTGCTAAATCGCTTGGAAATTGTTTGTTATTATCGATAAAATAGATTTCTCTAAAAACGGTGTGGAATAGTTTCACGCCGTTTTTTTATGCTTATTCGTTTTAGATACCGTGCTCAAATAGTAAGAGCTATAACTCCTTCTATAAAATAGCTAAGAGGAATATAGGTATAAACTGTATTAACCAAGTCTCAAATACGGTATTTTCTGACGATAATTGCGCTACTGTGCAATTAATTGGTCAATAGCTATAAATCACTGTAAAATAATGCCTTATGATTTTGATAGCGCATCTGCTACAGATATGGCGATTATTGATAAAATACTTATTATTTGGCTTGGTAATCGGCGCGGATAGCTGATATTTGAAAGCCTAGAAAATAGCCTGTAGGGTTTTTAGCATCGAAGTCTTTTGACTTAATGTCTTTTTGATAGTATTTATAGTAAAGCCAAAATTGCACGACCGAATATACATAATAGTACGATGTCTAACTCAGACAAATATATGAGATAACCAAGTAACGTTATTGGCATTGGTTGCGATGATTTCTAATAGAAAACATGTCAACTGATAGCCATATACACAGAATTTTAATGACAGATATCAGCTTTTTTTGACGCTGATATCAGTTTTGTCAGTCAACATTAGGAAGATTATATGACAATGTTCAACACCATTAAGCGTGAATTTCAATATGGCAACCAGCAGGTTGTTATCGAGACAGGCCGTATTGCCCGTCAAGCAAACTCTATTTTAGTACACATGGGCGGCGTAACCGTATTAGTTGCAGCAGTCGTAAAATCAGAAGCTAAAGAAGGTCAAAACTTCTTTCCGCTAACGGTTAATTATCAAGAAAAAATGTATGCAGCGGGTAAAATCCCAGGTGCTTACGGCAAACGTGAAGGCCGTGCGAGCGAATTTGAAACTTTAACTTCACGCTTGATTGACCGTCCGATTCGTCCGCTATTCCCAGAAGGCTACGTAAACGAAATCCAAATTACCGCAACAGTTGTATCATCAGATAAAACTCAGTCTGCAGATATCGCTGCACTAATCGGTGCTTCAGCAGCATTGGCTATTTCTGATGCACCATTTAATGGTCCTGTTGCTGCCGCTCGTGTTGGTTTCATTAACGGTGAATACGTTCTAAACCCAACGTCTGAGCAGCTTGAAACCAGTGACCTAGATTTGGTTGTGGCTGGTACTAAGTCTGCGGTATTGATGGTTGAATCTGAAGCGGCAGAGCTGTCAGAAGACCAGATGTTAGGTGCAGTATTGTACGGCCATCAGCAACAACAAATCGTTATTGATAACATTGTGTCAATGGCTGAAGAGATCGGTACTGCTAAGCAGCAATACTCTGCTCCTGAGCGTGATCAAGCACTTACTAGCAGCATGAAAGAGCAGTTCGGCGAGCAAGTTGCTGACGCTTATACCATTACTGATAAGCAAGCACGTTACACGAAGCTTGATGAAATTAAGCAATCAATTATTGATGCACTTGCTGGTGATGCTGAGTCAGAAACTTATGCTGATACCGTATCTGAGCTTAAAGAAATCTATAACGACCTTAAATATCGTACTGTTCGTGACAACATCTTGTCAGGTAAGCCGCGTATCGATGGTCGTGACCCTGAGACAGTTCGTGCGCTTGACGTACAAGTTGGTGTATTGCCATATACGCATGGTTCAGCATTGTTCACACGTGGTGAGACGCAGGCATTGGTTACTACCACACTTGGTAACAGCCGTGACGTCAACATGATTGACTCACTAGGTGGCACGATTCGTGACCATTTCATGCTGCATTATAACTTCCCACATTTCTCAGTTGGTGAAACGGGCCGTGAAGGTATTCCAAAACGTCGTGAAATCGGTCATGGTCGTCTAGCACGCCGCGGTGTACAAGCGATGTTGCCAGATAGTGAGCGTTTCCCGTATGTGATTCGTGTGGTATCAGAAATCACTGAATCTAACGGTTCGTCTTCTATGGCTTCTGTTTGTGGTGCAAGTCTGGCATTGATGGACGCAGGCGTACCATTAAAAGCACCAGTGGCTGGTATCGCGATGGGTCTGGTTAAAGAAGGCGATCGTTTTGCTGTATTGTCAGACATCTTGGGTGATGAAGATCATCTAGGTGATATGGACTTTAAAGTGGCCGGTTCTAAAAATGGTATCACTGCACTTCAGATGGATATCAAAATCGAAGGTATTACCCCTGACATCATGGAGCAAGCGCTTAAACAAGCCCATGCAGGTCGTATCCATATCCTAGAAGCAATGAACCAAGTATTGCCTGAGAGCCGTACTGAAATCAATGCTCATGCACCAAACTACGCGGTTATCGAAATCAACCCAGACAAGATTCGTGACGTTATCGGTAAAGGCGGCGCAACTATCCGTCAGCTAACGGAAGAAACTGGCGCGGTTATCGATATCGATGATGCAGGTACTATCCGTATCTTTGGTGAAAACAAAGCAGCGACCAAGGCAGCTATCGGCAAAATCGAAGCACTAACTGCTGAAGTTGAAGTTGGTAAAACTTATGAAGGTACCGTTGCTCGTATCGTCGACTTCGGTGCATTTGTAAATGTCTTGCCAAACACTGATGGCCTAGTACATATTTCACAAATCGCAGAAGAGCGCGTAGAGAATGTATCAGACTATCTAAAAGAAGGTCAGGTCGTTAAAGTACTCGTACAAGACGTTGACAACCGTGGTCGTATCAAACTAACTATGAAAGGTGTTGAGCAGAACTAATACTCAATATCTGATGTGGTTTAAGTAATAAAAAACCGCCTTGAAATGCTCGTTATGAGTATTCAAGGCGGTTTTTTTATGTGCTCAAAAAGACGATGACTGGCTAGCTAAAAGGCCATTTATAACTCAATGCTTTTAGGCAGATGTATATCGATACGAAGTTTTGGTAGGTCTTGTAAGTACTCAGTTAGTAATGGCAACGTATCAGCATGCCAGTCTAGGGGCAGAGTATCTGCTGTAGTGCTTTCATTGGATACGATATCACGTGGTTTGCCTGAGATAAGCGGCCGAGCAAGTAATGCAACTCTGCGTATGCCTTGGTAACGTATAAGCGGCATTATTTGCTGTTGCAAATCAATCAAGGCAGCAGTCAGCCAACGTGTGCGCGCTGGATGATAAGGATGGTTTGATATCACAAGGTTGGCAATATAGTTTGGCTGGTTACCGTTACTACTGATACCAAGTCCGACCTGCTCACGTGTACGCTTATTAAGTAAGCAGCTACCAACATTCAGACTACCATCGCGGCACGCGCGATGATAGCGACTATAATTATCAGGAAATAGAGTTTTCGCTCGTGTGAGTACAGGATCTAAAACGACACCAGCATTGTTGACAGGTAAAATAAGCAACTGCGCATTGCTATTTAAAATAGAGGCATGTGTGAATTGCAAAATCGCCATTGTAAGCCTCTCTAAAACCAAATCAAGTATACGGTTATTGAACCGTCGCTTTATTAGAGTCGTTTGCTTCTAACTGAGCAATTTGTTGTTCGAGTAGCGCAATTTGTTCGGCCTTCATATCAGTCAACTGCTTATTCATAGCCACTTGTTCAGCCGCTAACTTTTCTTGTTCGGCCAGTCGCTGACGTTCATCTTCTAAACGATCAATCTCTTCTTTCGCCAAGCTATCATTTTCTGGTAGCGGCGCATCTAATATAGCAGTAGGGTTCGGTATCGCTGTACTGTCATTATTTACTTCTTCAGAGTTTTTATCAGTGAGTACACCATCGTCAATCACAGAATCATCTGTTACTTCCGAAGTGCTTTCTGTGACTAATTCTGTCTGCGTTTGCTCAATTACTGGTGCTGAAGTAGCGTTATCTACAGGAAGTGTGGACTGAGTGCCAGACCTTCCTACAATAAGGTAGACAATGACGATAAGTAGCAATACTGAGATAAATATTGCCAAAATTTTCTGACGTGATTTAGTCTGTTGTTTCTTAGAAGTGTGGGTTGATGAAGGCCGGATGTTGTCTGGTTTCATATTATGATCGATTCATGTCAAGAATATAAGTAGCCATACTATAGCAAACTCAAAATAAAAAGCCCATCTATTGATAGATAGGCTTAATAGACCATTAAATAATAAAGGATTTAATCTGTTTTTGGATATGAGTACTAAATAGTTAAGACTTGAATTTTACAGTGCCGCTGGTGCCAGTCGCCATCGCATCACGAGCCATCTGATCTTCTAAATGGTTCTTGGCACTAATGGCATCAGGATCGGGACGGTGCTCTGTGTGTCCGCACTGAGTACATTCAATATACTCATCTGGGGCAGGAGTCACGATATTAACTTGCACCACAGCGTCCATCTCCTGACATTTCGGACAGCGCACCCCTGCTAAAAATCGGCGCTTAGGACTAGATGACTGATAACGCATTTAAATGACCTCGCAAGTCGTTTGAGTATTTGCGGCATCAATATTTTTAACATCAGTGAAACCATTATGACGTAGCAAGGCGTCGATACTGGCGCTACGACCGCGGAAGTTTTCAAAGTTGGTCTTTGCTGGGAAACTGCCGCCAACAGATAAGATGGACTCACGGAACGCTTTGCCTGTCGCTGGGTTGAAAATCCCGTCTTCTTCAAACTTACTAAACGCATCAGCTGACAGCAGTTCCGCCCATTTATAAGAGTAATAACCTGCAGCATAGCCACCCGCGAAGATATGACTGAAACCATTAGCAAAGCGGTTATAGTCAGGTGTTTGCATAACGGAGATATCATGACGAACAGTATTGAGCGTCTCTAAAATACCATCATAATTAAGTGCTGGCGTATGAGCATGAATTAGTAGGTCAAATAGAGCAAACTCTATCTGACGTAGCGTTTGCATGCCGCTTTGAAAGTTTTTCACTGCTAATAGTGCGTCTAATTTGTCTTTAGGTAATGGCTCACCAGTCTCAACATGACTGCTGATAAGGGCGATACCTTCAGCGTCCCAAGCCCAGTTTTCCATAAACTGACTAGGAAGCTCGACCGCATCCCACTCGACGCCATTGACACCAGCGACATCACCGACCGTCACTTGGGTTAATAAATGATGTAAGCCATGACCAAACTCGTGGAATAAGGTTAATACTTCATCATGGGTCAATAAACTAGGTTTGCCATCAAGTGCTGGCGTGAAATTACCAACCATAAAGCAAACGGGTAGTTGCTGATGGTTCTGTTCTTCGTAGCTATAGCGAGATTGGAAACCACTCATCCATGCACCGCCACGCTTACCACTACGTGCAAATAAGTCAAAGTAGAAGCCACCAAGCAAGCGATCATCAGCATCGAATAATTGATAAAAGCTTACATCGTCATGCCAGCGAGAGACTGAGTCACTTTCTGCATTTTTATGGCTTTGCTCTTGTACTTTAATACCGTATAGACGCTCAACGATAGTGAACAAGCCATTAATCACTTTGGGTAATGGGAAATATGGACGAATTTCCTCTTGCGATAAGCTGAACTCACTTTGCTTTACCTTTTCAGCGATGTAAGCGCTATCCCACGGTTGTAACTCGTCAATGCCATAATCGCTTGCGTATTTCTGTAGCTGTGCCAAATCTGCTTTGGCAGCAGAGGTCGCTTGCGTTGCTAAGTCACGTAAGAATGTTTCAACTTCTAAGACACTGTCTGCCATCTTGGTCGATAGCGATACTTCGGCATAATTTGCAAAACCAAGTAGCTTAGCTTTTTGTTCACGTAATGAGAGGATTTGACTCATATTGTCAGCGTTATTTAATGAGTTGCCTTTTGCATTGGTATGCGTATCAAACTCAGAAGCACGCGTAACATAAGCACGATACAGCGTCTCACGTAGGCTACGATCGTCCGCATGAGTCATAATCGCTAGATATACAGGGATATTTAAACTGGCCACATAGTAAGGAGTAGGAAGTGCATCTACATCAGCTTGGCTAAGTGCACCGCTAGCAAGCTCACGTGCTTTGTATTGCTCGCCTGCATCTGCCAATAGTGCCAAACCACTCTCTGTTAACCCCTTTAACTGAGAGTCTTCTAAAGGCAGGGCAAATGCTTGTGTCGCATCCAAGATATTGTCCGAAAAGGTTGCAGACAGGGTAGATAACTCGCTTTGGATAGCAGCAAATTTTTCTTGCTCAGCTTGAGGTAATGCAACGCCTGATAACTCAAAACTACGTAATGCCAGTTCGATTGCACGTGCACGAGCAGGCTCTAACGTAGCAAAGAAATCTGTGTCATTGACGATAGTTTGATAGCGATTAAACAAAGGCTGATGTTGTCCAACTCGTGTACCGTAGGCAGACAGCTTTGGTAGCAGTTCATGGTGAACATGTCGAATCTCATCGTTGCTCATCACACTATTGAGATGCGACAAAATACCCCAGCTACGATCTAATGCCAAATTTATATGATCAAAGCTCATCACATCTGCCAAAGCTTGTTCAGCGCTTATTTTTTCAGCGCTTATTTTTTCAGCGCTTATTTTTTCAGCGCTTATTTTTTCAGCACTTGCTTTTTCAGCACTGTCGCTTTCTATCAAAGTTAAGGTATCTAAAAAAGCATTGGCAGCATCAATAGCATCAATCACTTGGTTCTGTAACGTATGTGGCGCAGTGTCGGTAAAATCGACAAGGCGTAAATCTAAAGGAGAAGGTGTCATATAGTTATCCGGTATCAATGAATTATTATTAATAAAAATGAGAATGAGATAAGTCTGGCTACTATCGAAATATACAGTGTGTTCTTATTTTATATATAGATTATATAAAAGATGGGTTCGTTTGGTAAAAATACAACCTAAGCACTTTTATACGATTCAACTAATTAGGACAGTGCTAGCAATCTGAAAGTAAATGTCGAGATTCTGATATTTAGATTCAACTTCTCAAGATAATTATCTGAATATGTAGCTATGCTCGTTAAATCAATTCTTTAACAATATAGAGTGCTCTACTTACAAAGCGCTATCATTTGCTTGCAAATTAACCCTACAGGGAGTGGGGTATAGCTGTTAGCATGAAGATAATGGAATTTAAATATTATGCATCGACAGGATGCAAGAAAAACACGGATAGAAATTTCTACACTTATAAAAGTACATGAGTGAAGAAATACATAAAGTTAAAAATGAACGATAATAAAACAAGGAGCAATATATGAAAGCGACTCTTAAAAGTTTACGTGAAACTAAAGCGAATCCTGCTGTAAGTATCTTTGTTAAAACGCATCGTGAACATCCAGCTAATGAGCAAGATCCTATCGCTCTAAAAAACCAATTAAAGGTTGCCGAAGATCGTCTGACAAAAGAGTACGATAAACGAACAGCGACTACCATTCTAGATAATATTCAAAATAAAATAAATGAGCTCAATCACAATTATAACCTTGATACTTTAGCTATATTTGCTAGTACAGATGATGTGCAAGTCATTCGTATGCCAATTGATACAACAGAACGCGTTGTGATCTCAGATAGATTTGCTACGCGTGACTTGGTTCGTGATATGGCAAGTGCGGTTCATTATTATACGGTGGTCTTAACTCGTGATAATGCGCGTTTGATTGAAGCGTCTAACGACCGCGTTGTAAGAGAGTTCGATAAAGATGATGATGCACAAAACAATATGGAGAACATTCAGTTCCCTGTTGAAAACAACGGACTATACACAACAGGCGACGGTGGCTCAGATCGCTCATCAAACAATGAAAGCAGTCACTTAAAAGAATTCTTTAACCAAGTTGATAAAAGTGTCCAAGAATTGTGGGGCGAGCATAAAATGCCTCTTGTTATAGTTGGTGATGCGAAAAATATTGGCTACTATAAAGAAATCTGTGATCGTCCAGACAATATCATCGCTACAGTATCGAATGCGACCAATCTAGAAGACGGTAGTGCTCAGCATATCGTAGATAGCGTGCAAGAAGCCGTAGAAGAGTATCGCACCTCATTACATAAAGCTGCATTGGGCGAAATCGACAAAGCTCGCGGTGCGAATATGTTGCAGACTGACTTGCAGGAAGTATATCGAAGTGCTTTCCAAGGAGCTGGCGAGACACTTTATGTACGACGTGGCTATATACAGTCCGCTAAGATTGATGAAAAGGCACAAACGTTAAGCCCTGCCAATGATGCTACTACGGAAGGCATCACAGATGATGCAATCGGTGAAATCATCGAGCACGTCATTCACAATGGCGGCGAAGCTGTATTTATGCCACAAGACATCATGGGTGAAGATCAACCAATAGCGTTAGTAACTCGATACTAATCTGACGATGACACCTATGCGCGATGTTCATTTATGAATCAGCCATTTATGAATTAGCCATTGATAATACATAGGTGTAATATGAGAGCATTGGTTCAATACGAGCCAGTGCTCTTTTTATGTCTGTCATTACCATCACTATGGGTGCTGTCGTAGCTGAGCTATTGATCTTTACTCCATAAATAATGAGCGTACAACTAACCAAACTATGACTACCACCTCTTTTGTTTTAACCAGCTACAACATTCACAAAGGCATGTCACCGCTGAATCGCCAAGTGAAGATGCAAGGTATTGCTCAGGCGCTAGAGTCTGTGGGTTCAGACGTGCTGTGCTTGCAAGAAGTGCAAGGCCAAAACCTCAAACGCAATATGCAATATAACGAGTACCCAGATCAGTCGCAGCATGAATGGTTCGGCGAGTTTTTAGATTTGCAAAACAGTTATGGTAAAAACTCAGAGTACGAAAACGGCCATCACGGCAATGCAGTATTGAGTCGCTTCCCGCTAGATCCCAAACACAATGTAAATATTACGGTCAATAAGCTTGAGCAACGCGGGGTTCTGCACTGTGAGGTACAACCTATCGGTTGGGAGATGCCAGTTGTGGTGCTGTGCGCACATTTGAACTTGTTTGAGCGGGATCGTATCAAGCAGTATCAAGCGATTAGTGACTATGTTCGAAATGAGATTGCGCCGAATCAACCGCTCATCTTGGCAGGCGATTTTAATGATTGGAAAAAGATGTCTTGTGACAAACTGGCATCAGATCTCGGTATGATAGAAGCGTTCAAACATTGTCATGGTAAGCTGTTGCCAACCTTTCCCGCAAAACTGCCAGTACTCAGCTTAGATCGTATCTACGTGCGCAATTTGCTTGTGAAGGATGCTTGGGTACATACTGGAAAGCCTTGGTCATCGCTATCAGATCACCTGCCTATCAGTGCAGAGCTGATGCTACCCTAATACCTAACTATAATAATTCGTCTAAATGTATTATATTGGCAATCTATCGATATATGAACAATTGTCTTTATTGATCATATTATTGATTAACCATGTTCTCGATGGAAAGTGCTATTAACAGCATAACGTTTCAATAAAATGAAGACCAAGTACAGCCTAATAAACAAAATATAAGGATATTCTACGATGGCAACAGCGTCTACTACCGATAATAATCAACAAGCTAACCACAACATACCTAAGACTCAGCACGCCGTACTCATACGTGAGTTCGGTGAGCCTGAAGTAATGAAATATCAAGATGGTGCTGATGTCCCTGAGCTCCAAGACGACCAAGTACTGGTAAAAATTGCCTATGCTGGGATTAACCCTGTCGATTATAAGACCCGCCAAGGTAAAGGCTGGGGCGCGGAAAACATTCGTAAAGACAAGTTTGAGAATGATCAGCCAGCTATTTTAGGGTTTGATGTATCAGGTGAAGTAGTCAGCAGTAATAGCGATGAGTTTGTTGTTGGCGATAGAGTAGCGGCCTTGACTTTTACCGGTGGCGGCTATGCGCAATATGTGGCAGTAGATGCCAAGCTGCTTGCGAAAGTACCAGACAATGTCAGCTTAGAGCAGGCAGGTGCTTTGCCTTGTATTGGACAAACGGCACTACAGTTTGTAGATTTTGCTGATATAAAAACAGATGAGCATGTTGTAATTAATGCACCAGCAGGCGGTGTCGGTCATTTATTAATCCAATTGCTCATGAATAAGGTGGCACAAGATAACATCAAGGTAACGGTAATTTGCTCGCCAGAAAAGTATGCCAAGCTTGATGAGTTGATAGACGTATCTAAGCTGGCGGGTTGGATAGATTATACCAAAGATGAAGCGTTTCCTGATCTACAAGCCGACGTGCTGCTTGATTTAGTCGGTGACGAAGCAGGTGTCCGTGCACTTAGCGTGCTCAAATCAGGCGCCCGCGTGAATGTGTTACCAACTATCTGGGTTGATAAGCTCAAAGAAGCCGGTCAGCAAAAAAACCTAGCAGTAGCAGGCTATAAAGCGCAGCGTAGTGGTCAAGATATGGCGCGTGTTTTACAGGAAGTGGCCGATGGTAATTTAACTTTAAAAATTCAAAAAACTTATCCACTCTCAGAAGTTGTTGCAGCGCACCATGAGCTACAAAAAGGCGATGCTTTTGGCAAAATTGTCTTAGCGGCAGCTGAGTGAATGTAAAGATTTCCCAAGTATTAGGTAGTGTTTGATAAGGTTTATTAGTAAAGGGATGTCTGTTGAAACCCAGTAAACTTAACTGATGACTTAACAAATCATACAAAAGTTTTATTTTGAACAACAGAACGTCCCTGTAGTCTTTGCTTATTTATCATAGGATAGAAAGCGAACGATACTAATAAAGGAAATAATATGACTATCAACAATAAGACTACCAATAATAAGACCAGCAATGAAAAAACAGATGACCACATTGCTTATGAAGCAAAAGTTCGTGCAGAGATAGAAGCATGGAAAAACCCTGATAAAGGGATTTTGGATAAAGCGCTAGCAGTGCTTAATACCCCTGTGGTAGCAGCCGGCGATGCGTTGATGGAAGCTCCAAAATTTGGTGATTCTCTAAAAAAAGCAACTGAGGAAACGATTACTGCTTTGAGTGATGCAGCCAATTGGACACTAGATACTCAAGACGTTATCGATAGCTATCAAGAGGAAGTAGATATTAACGATTCCTCTATCAAAACGCTTGGTGACATTAAAAGTCTACCTATTGCGGCTGTAGATAAACAAGTTAAGCTTTTTAAAAGCAAATATGTAGCGCTAACCAGTGCGCAAGGGGTGACTACAGGGGTTGTAGGCTGGGCAGGTATCCCTGCTGACGTCGTTGGGCTTATTACAGCCAACCTACGTGCGATTGGAGAATATGCAACGTACTATGGCTTTGATATCAATGATGAAGGCGAACAGTTATTTGCGATGTCTTTGTTGGCTGTAGCAACTTCTGCCTCTGTTGAGGAACGTAAAGCGGCGTTAGATGACACTCATGCGATGATTCAAGATCCAGAAACTCAAGCATTCAATCAGATTAATGAAGAAGTCATGTCTCGTGTACTGCGTCAGACAGCGACTAAAGTAGCCACTAACATCGTTAAGACAAAAGCGGCGCAAATCATTCCAGCGGTGGGTGCAGTAGTCGCAGGTGGTGTTAATGCTAGCTACACTGCCAATGTGTGTGAAGCTGCTTATCAGTGTTACCGTGAGCGTTTTTTAGATCGTCTAGCATAAGAGTTAGATGGCTCGTTAAGTCAGCGATAGTATCAAGATGTAAGCATATGCCGAAACGTTAGACTGATTCGCCCAGCATCGACCGTCTTTGTCTTAGTAATCGTATGCTTCCAAAAGGTCTGTGTGTCACCATGCATCACAACGAGCTGACCAGACTCAAGATAAAGCTCAACTTTGTCTTGAGTTTTTTTATGCTTAAAAACAAATTTGCGTGTGGCACCGAGCGATAAGGAGGCGATGACTGGCTGATGACCGAGCTCATTTTCGTCATCAGCATGGTAGCCCATACCATCAGCGCCAGAAGGATAGTAATTAAGCAGGCAGGTATTAAAATTGGCAGTTACGCCAACCTCTGCTAAAGCTTGTTCGATTTCCTGTTTCACGTGAAACACTATATCTGACCATGGAACAGTTTGGCGCACGTGTCCTGAGTATTGATAGTCTGCATCTGTATCTCCCATCCAGACAATTTTCCGAGTAGTTATATGGGTCTTACCAAATAACGTCACGATGTCTGATTGCCAAGGTAGCTCATTTAGTAGAGTATTATAAAGGGCAGTGGCATCGTCGATAATCACGCCTAGATCATTCACCTTACCATCATAGGGTAGTAAGTTATCCGTGGGTGCAGGAGCAAAGAGGTCAGTCATAATTCAGTCGTTGTAAATCCTTATTTACTGCTTTGGTAGTGCTCGTTGATGATTTGAGCGCATAATTCAGGCGCTTCCATTGGCAATAGATGACCATAATCTGACAGCGAAATAAGACTGCTATCTGGGACAAATTTTTTCCATTGCTTTCGTACTTTGTCATTGATGAACAGAGTAGGCTTGCCTGTAATCAACGTGTAGGGACAGCGTAGTTTTTTGAGTGCGGCATCGATATGAGGTGCGCCAAAATAATTGGCCAGCTCTTGTTCTGGTGCAAACATAAGCGTATAGCTACCATCTGTATTTTTGCTCAGACTTTGCTCAGCAAATACTTGCAAGTGCTTATTGCTAATACGCTTATAAGCACGCTGCGCACGTAGGCTCTCGTAATAACTATGGATACTTGGCCAAGTAGACTGCTTAGTTAACGTGCTTTTGAAAGGCTCGCGGCTCAGTAGGACAGAGCGTGGCAAAAGATTATATAAGGTGGCTTGGTTTTTGGTAAATGTGACAGGCTCGATCAGGTACAACTGCGAAAACAACTCTGGACGTTTGGCAGCTGCCATTGCTGTGGCCGTCGCCCCTTGCGAGTGACCAATACCTACGACAGGCTTGTCTTGGGTCTTTTCTAAAAACTCAATCAGCATGTCGGCATCTTGCTCGCGCGTCAGACGACGGCTCTGCGGCTTATCATACCAGTAGCCACGTAGAGCAAGTGAGCTGATATCAAATTCGGTGGATAGCTTACTCAATAGTGGTATATAAGTGCCAACGGTAAAACTATTGCCACTATAAAAATGTGCTGGCGCGCGGGGAGTAGAGCTTGAATCTAGCGGCTGATTAAATTGGCTAAGGTCATAATAGCGAGCCTGTTTTCCGCCAAGATTAATACGGTTTGTGAATGCTTCCATAAAATAAACACTTCCTTGTGACTTATTTTGAGTGATTTGTTTTTTGTAGTTTTGCTTTTTATGATTGAGCTGACTTAATGAATCCTAGTTGTCTTCACCTAAGAAGCCACCGCTTTGACGTTGCCACAGTCGAGCGTAGACACCATTCAATGCTAATAGTTCATCATGACTACCTTGCTCAATGATGCGACCTTGATGCATAACGACCAGTCTATCCAGTGCCGCAATAGTAGACAGGCGATGGGCGATAGCAATAACGGTCTTGCCAGTCATGATGTCATTTAAGCTTTCGGTAATGGCATATTCAATCTCAGAATCTAGCGCACTGGTCGCTTCATCTAAAAGTAAAATCGGCGCATTTTTTAGCATAACACGTGAGATAGCAATACGCTGACGTTGACCGCCAGATAGTTTGACTCCGCGTTCACCTACTTGGGTATCAAGTCCTGTATTGCCTTTATCATCGTATAGATCTTTGATGAAATCCCATGCCTGAGCTTGTTTGGCAGCGATCATAATTTCTTCGTCGGTAGCATCAGGACGACCATAGGCGATGTTTTCACGCACGGTACGATGTAGCAATGAGGTATCTTGAGTCACCATACCAATCTGTTGACGCAACGACTCCTGCGTAACCGCATCAATAGCCTGACCATCAATCAGAATCTTACCGCTATCGACATCAAAAAAGCGCAATAGCAAATTAACCAAGGTCGATTTACCAGCACCTGAACGCCCAACCAAACCAATCTTTTCACCCGGCTTAATATCTAAGTGGAAGTTGTCCAACAGTTTGATATATGAGTTAGGAGCGCGTTTAGCCATGTTGGTACTATCAACAGGCTCGCCAGTTTGTTCATTGTCTTCTTCGTCATTTTCATAACTGAAGTCAACATGGTCGAACACGATACGTCCGTCCGTGACGGCTAGGGCTGGCGCGTCAGGTTCATCAATGATTGTCTGCGGCGCTGATAACGTACGCATACCGTCTTGAACTGTACCGATACTCTCAAACAAACTGGCTGTCTGCCACATAATCCAACGCGTCAAACCATTTAGACGCAATGCCATAGCTGTCGCAGCAGCAATGGCACCAACACCAACTGCGCCTTGTTGCCATAAGTACAATCCAATACCTGCCGTACTACTGACCAAGATCACGCTGATAAGATGGGTCGATACTTCTAAATAGCTGACCCAGCGCATCTGCGCATGTACCGTACCTAGGAATTGTCCCATGGCATTTTTGGCATAACCGAGCTCACGACGAGAATGGCTAAATAGCTTGACGGTCATGATATTGGCATAAGCATCAGTGATTCGTCCTGTCATTAAGGCACGGGCATCCGCTTGCACAATCGCTGTCTCTTTGAGTTTGGGGATAAAGTACCAAATGGTAATGGCAACCAAGACCAGCCAAATAATAAAAGGAATGAGTAGTAAGCTGTCTAAATTAAACAAAATCACCCCTGAGGTGATAAAGTAGACAGAGACATACATAAACATATCGGTGACGGTCATCACAGTATCGCGTACTGCTAGGGCTGTCTGCATTACCTTAGCTGAGACACGACCCGAAAACTCATCCTGATAAAACTGCATGGATTGCCCAAGCATTCGCTGATGAAACCGCCAGCGCATCTGCATAGGAAACACGCCTTGCAAGGTCTGAAAATGGATAAACGATGACAAGGCGATCCACAATGGACTCACTATCATGACAGCGAGCATGATGAGCAACATGTCGCCTTTTTCTACCCATAAGTTTTGCGGTGTATAAACGCCCAACCAATCGACGATATTACCTATCCAAGCAAACAGCATGGCCTCGTAGATACCGATACCAGCGGACAAAATCATAAAGATTAGTAGCCAGCCGCGTAGGCCATTGGTACATGCCCACAAAAACTTCAGCATGCCATCGCGAGGTGATGGCAATGGCATAGGGGTGTCTGGAAAGGCGGGTAGGCGGTTTTCAAAAAAGCGAAATAAAGCATTCATAGGCATTAATAAAACATCAATAGCAGTACGTCAAGATGAACGAGAGGACTCGTTATCTAGAATCTTTACTTTTGTGATTGGGATTAGGTGCTATTTTAGCAAAATTACTAATCATACCTGCATGCTAATTGTAATTTGCTTAAGAATAGCTGTGTCTTTAGTGCCTTAGTCACAACTATAATAAATAGATTGCTGTAGAAAACATATTTTGTTACATTCTACATCCAAACTTATTCATGGTTTAAATATTGCTTTTATAAGTATGATTTTATTGCAAATATCGGCTGATTAGCAGGCATTTTATTTAATGGTTTTGATCAATATACGAACAGTAATAACTCAACATTGAAGTTCAAAAGGTAGCAGTGAATGATGTATTTAATAATAGCGGTACTATGTAGCGTCGCCGTCTCAGTACTTTTGAAAATATTGCGCCAGAAAAATATAGATATTCGTCAGACCATCGTGGCAGGCTATCCTGTGGCTTTTTTACTGACTTGGGTATTACTAAAACCTGATGTAGGTGCCATTCATGCGCTTGATAGCGCTTGGGCAATCATCATTGCGCTTGGAGTACTATTACCTGCTGTATTTATCATTCTCGGACGAGCTATTGAAGCGGTGGGGATGGTAGCAACCGACGCCTCTCAGCGCTTGTCACTCATTATCCCCATCGTAGCGGCTTTTTTGCTATTCGGTGAGGTGCTGACTGGTACACGTATACTTGGATTGGCGTTAGGTTTTCTGGCATTAGGTGCGCTCGTCTATCGACCACAGCATAACGATATTACTCGCCAAGCAAAGCATACGCCACTATGGTTATTCGGGGTATGGGCAGGCTACGGCATTATTGATATTTTGTTCAAACAAGTGGCAAAACAAGGGGCGGCCTTTCCGTTGACTCTACTGGTAAGTTTTGGCGTAGCAGGTGTATTGCTTTTAATCTATTTACTGGTCACACGGGTACGTTGGCAAAAACAAGCGCTTATGACAGGTCTACTGCTCGGCACATTGAACATGGGCAATATTTATGCCTATGTGCGGGCACACCAAGTGCTGCATGATTCTCCTAGTATTGTTTTCACTGGTATGAATGTCGGTGTTATTGCCGTAGCGACATTGATTGGCGTAGGTGTATTTAAAGAGCAGCTGAACCGTATCAACATAATAGGATTAGTATTGGCAGTCTGCTGTGTAGGGGTACTGTTTTTGGCGTAATGCGCATTGTCTAAAAGTATTGGTTTCATGATTTTTTGGCTATATTGTCACGTATCCTATATAGGCATACAAATCATCCTATGATAAGGTTATCTACAAATAACACGGCTTGTATGGAATAAAAAAGCTTAGTTTATGATATTTAATTTAACCAATAAAAATAGGATGCAGGCTCAATGGAATACGATAAGCAATTACAGCGTATAAAAAATGGTTCAGGTTTTATTGCTGCGCTTGATCAAAGTGGCGGCAGCACACCGAAAGCGTTAGAGACTTATGGTGTCAGCAGCGATGCTTATGATAATGATGAGGCCATGTTTGATTTGGTTCATGAAATGCGTGCTCGTATCATGACGTGTGACTGTTTTGATAGTGAGCGTGTACTTGGTGCAATCTTGTTTGAAGATACCATGGAGCGCGAAGTTAATGGCAAGTCGACGGCCAATTATCTGTGGGAAAATAAAAATATCGTACCATTTTTAAAGGTAGATAAAGGTCTGGCTGAGCAAATGAGCGGCGTGCAAGTTATGAAGCCAATCCCGAATCTAGATCTATTATTAGATAAAGCAAAAAACTATCCTGTATTCGGTACTAAAATGCGCTCAGTCATTTATGAGCCAAACGTCGATGGTATCGAGCTTGTGATACAGCAGCAGTTTGATGTGGCGAAGCAGATTATTTCAAAAGGTTTGATGCCTATCGTCGAGCCAGAGGTCAATATTGATAGCACTCAAAAGCATGAGTGCGAGTTACTGTTGAAGGCAGATATCCTGCGCAATCTGGAACGCTTAAGTGAAAAACATCAAGTGATGCTTAAGCTGACCCTGCCAGAAGAGGCGGGGTTTTATCAGGAGCTGATTGATCATCCTAAAGTGCTCAAAGTAGTGGCGCTGTCTGGTGGTTATAGTCGTAGCGATGCTTGTGCCAAGCTCAAACAAAACCCAGGTATGATTGCGAGCTTCTCGCGTGCCTTTACTGAAGGCTTGAGTAAACAGCAAAGCGACAGCGAGTTTGCTGAGACCATTAATGCTTCAATTGAAGAGATTTATGAAGCGTCAAAAGTGTAAACGTAGTAAATAAAACTTCGCACATAAATCATGAGTAAATAAGCCAAAAAAAGCCCTACTAGATAAGTGTGCAAATACTTAAATAGTAGGGCTTTTCTTATTTCAAAAGTATAGGTTATTAACTCTACACCTCTTTATATAACTGGCGTCCTTCGTTGTTATATTTTTTAGTCATCTCGGCCATGCCTTGGCGAATTTCCTCAGCAGTGGCTTCACCCACTTGTCCGACGAGCTCTGTATTTACTTCTTTGATTAGGTGACCGGCATCGGTTAAGTCGCCCGTTTGTGGCGTTACTTTTTGGTTAGCGGCCTCTTTATCCAGCCCTGCTGCATATTCACGCACGTTTTGAGTGATTTTCATTGAACAAAACTTAGGGCCACACATGGAGCAAAAGTGTGCCGATTTGTGTGCGTCTTTTGGCAATGTCTCATCATGATATTCACGTGCAGTATCAGGATCGAGTGCTAGATTGAACTGATCATCCCAGCGGAATTCGAAACGTGCTTTAGATAGTGCGTTATCACGTGCCTGTGCTCCTGGATGACCTTTAGCAAGGTCAGCAGCGTGTGCAGCGATTTTGTAAGTGATAATGCCGTCTTTAACGTCTTTTTTGTTTGGCAAACCTAAGTGTTCTTTTGGCGTGACATAGCACAGCATCGCTGTACCAAACCAACCAATCATTGCAGCTCCGATGGCGCTGGTGATGTGGTCATAACCTGGAGCGATGTCTGTGGTTAATGGCCCTAAAGTATAGAAAGGCGCGTCCGCACAAAGCTCAAGCTGCAAGTCCATGTTTTCTTTGATGCGGTTCATCGCCACATGTCCAGGGCCCTCGATCATTACCTGTACATCGTGCTCCCATGCCACTTTGGTCAATTCACCAAGCGTGCGTAGCTCACCGAACTGCGCTTCATCATTGGCATCTTGCAAGCAACCAGGACGTAGGCCATCACCTAGACTAAATGCTACATCGTACTGCTTCATAATCTCGCAGATGTCTTCGAAATGCGTATATAAAAAGCTTTCTTTGTGATGGGCTAGACACCACTGAGCCATGATAGAGCCGCCGCGTGAGACGATACCTGTCAGACGTTTTGCGGTAAGTGGTACATAGCGTAATAGCACGCCAGCGTGAATAGTAAAGTAATCGACGCCTTGCTCTGCTTGCTCAATCAACGTATCACGGAATATTTCCCATGTAAGGTCTTCAGCAACGCCATCTACTTTTTCTAATGCTTGATAAATCGGTACGGTACCAATCGGCACAGGAGAGTTACGGATTAGCCATTCACGGGTTTCATGAATGTGATTGCCCGTTGATAAATCCATAATAGTATCCGCACCCCAACGTGTTGCCCACGTCATTTTGGACACTTCTTCATCGATAGATGAACCCAGCGCTGAGTTACCGATATTGGCATTGATTTTCACCAAGAAATTGCGCCCGATGATCATCGGCTCAGATTCAGGGTGGTTGATGTTGTTTGGAATAATTGCACGTCCAGCCGCCACTTCATCGCGAACAAATTCAGGGGTGATGATTTGAGGCGTATTGGCACCGAAGCTTTCACCATCATGTTGACGCATATCGGTCAGTTCATGTTGCTTCTGCGTTTCGCGTATGGCGATATATTCCATCTCAGGCGTGATGATACCACGGCGCGCGTAGTACATTTGCGTGACGTTCTGTCCTGCTTTGGCGCGACGCGGTTTATCAATATGAGCAAATCTAAGGTTGGCAGTGCTGATATCGCGAGCACGTGCTTGTCCATATGAGCTAGATAGGCCGCTTAACTGCTCAGTATCATCGCGTTCTGCGATCCAGCTTTCACGCAACTTTGGCAATCCACGTGTGAGGTCGATATCGACATTAGGGTCGGTATATACACCTGAGGTGTCATACACATAAAACGGCGGATTATGCTCACCGTCTTTATCTCCAGTACCGCCAACAGGCGTATCAGCCAAGCTGATTTCACGCATCGGTACTTGGATGTCAGGTCTTGAGCCTTCGATATAGACTTTTCGTGAGGCAGGTAAAATACGGTGTAGGTCGCGCGCATCTTCTTCGAAACGGGCATCGCTTGCGGCACGGTGAGCAGGGGTTTTTAACGCATCTGCTTTTTTATCTGCTTTGACGTTAGTCGTGTCAGCAGCATTTGAAACAAGCGTTGAGTTGTCGGCTGGGTTATGCGTTTGGGCTTTCGGTGCAATTGAGGTGGTGTCTGCAGTAGTCATATGCTGTCCTAGCGTGTTGGTTTTTGAATAAAATCAACACCGCCAGTATCTGCGGGGGTAGGCATCCATCATCTAGACAAGTTTATATCATGAACCCACAACTTCGACCAAAGAATATCGTCGCGCATGGTGCTCATCAAATATTGGACGCAGCTTTATATCCTCTCTTCTTATCTGGCTATGCATCACGCATATTAAGACAGTAGTGACGATAAAAATGTATTTCTACGCGCCCTTTGTCATAAATAACAAAGTGCTTAAGACTTCCCTGCGTCGGTACTAACCGCATCAGGTTCGGCGGGTGATCTCTCAGCGAATGTATCAAGGCAACTACTTTAATAAAACAAGTTTAATAAAGTGAGCCAAAAATACACCGCACCCCGAGTCTGTCAGTGTTGTAAATCAGCCTTCATACTAACAAAATTCTGTACCAACGGCTAATAGTATTTGGATACAAATATTCTGTGTCACACATACTATTCAATATTTTTGTGAATAATTTTTTAAGTGCTAAGAGATGAGGGTGCTTAGTATTACTAGGCTGTAGACAAATTATTCAAATATTATGTAAAGCGAATGAAGGATTCTAGAAGTTGTCATTAAACTGTCATAAAGATTTGGCAAGATAACACGCATATCACAAGCAATGCTTTTTTATACCGTTGTTAAACTTCAGGAGTCCTACATGCGTTATTCGTTATTAGCAGTGGCCGTCAGTTGTACATTAATGCTTACGGCGTGTAATAAGTCAACAGATACGGCGGAGCCAACTGCTGATACTAGCAGTAGCGCTGTGACAACAGCTGAAACAACCTCTCAGACAGCATCTTCTGCTACGTCAGATTTTAAATCTGCTGAAAATATCGCTATGAATATTACAGGTGCAGGAGCGTCGTTCCCGCAGCCTATCTATGCGAAATGGTCATATGATTACAATGCTGCGACCGGTGGCCAAGTCAACTATCAGTCGATTGGCTCATCTGGTGGTATCAAACAAATTCAGTCAAAAACAGTAGACTTTGGTGCTTCTGATGCACCGATGACGCCTGAAGAGTTAGACGAAGCAGGTCTGATTCAGTTCCCAACAGTCATCGGTGGTGTTGTACCAATCGTCAACATTGATGGCGTTGAGCCTGGTGCACTGAAGCTAGACGGTACGACTTTAGCTGATATCTATTTGGGTAAGATTAGCAACTGGAATGACCCTGCGATTAAGGCGATGAACCCAGATTTGACCTTGCCAGATGCCCCAATCACAACAGTATTCCGCTCAGATGGTTCAGGTACGACCTTCAACTTCACTGACTATCTTGCCAAGGTTTCACCAGACTGGAAAGACACTGTTGGCGTTGATAAAACCGTCAAATGGCCGACCTCTGCTACTGGTGCAGGCGGTAAAGGTAACGAAGGCGTTTCAAGCTACGTAAACCGCATGAAAAACTCTATCGGTTATGTTGAGTATGCTTACGCTAAGCAAAATAAAATGTCACATACTGCGCTGAAAAACGCAGCTGGTAACATCGTACAGCCATCTGCTGAGACGTTTGCTGCGGCAGGTGATATCGACTGGTCACAACAAGAAGGCTTTTATAAAGTCATCACCAACTCTGAAACTGACCAAGCATGGCCTATCGCTGCTGCGACCTTTATCTTGGTACATAAGCAACCAGAAAATCCTCAGCAAGTCGCTGGCGTATTGAACTTCTTTGACTGGGCTTATACCCAAGGTGATGACAGCTCCATGGAACTAGACTACGTACCATTCTCTGACACGGCAGTAGCCTTGTTCAAAGAGAAGTGGAACGAAGTGAAAGGTAGCGATGGACAGCCTGTCTACAAGCCAGCTCAGTAATTTGTTTCTGCTAAATACGATTTAGCAACCGACAAGTTATCCTCTCGAATAACTATTCTCCGGTAGTTGTTTGAGAGGTTTTAACACAGTAAATTTGATGAATACATCTCGATAGATATGCTTACTCATACTGTTTAAGTTTGTTGTGTTAAAACCTGAGATACATCTTTTTAATATTTCGATTCATCCCATTCAATGCTGAGACACTTATGACAGACTTAAGGTCCCAACTGGCTAAACAAAAACGTTACGACGCTTTATTTGTTAATTCTACCAAAGCGTTTGCCATACTCGTCCTCCTATCTCTAGGGGGCATTTTGGTGTCTCTAATTGTTGGAGCATGGCCGAGTATTCAAGAGTTTGGTTTGGGATTTTATACCAGTAATAACTGGGATACAGTCGCCAATGAATACGGGGCATTAGCGCCTATTTACGGCACCTTAGTCACGTCATTTATCGCTATTGTTATCGCGGTTCCAGTCAGTTTCGGTATTGCGATATTTTTAACCGAGATGTGCCCTAAGTTCCTCAAAAAACCACTTGGTATCGCCATTGAGTTGTTGGCTGGTATCCCATCTATCATTTATGGTATGTGGGGATTATTCGTATTTGCGCCATTTTTTGGTGATCACATTCAGCCATGGTTCATTGAGCACGTCGGTCCTTTGCCTATTATCGGTAAGCTGTTTGCAGGTGCACCTATGGGACTGGGTATGTTTACCGCTTCCCTAGTACTTGCCATTATGATCATACCGTTCATCGCTGCCACCATGCGCGATGTTTTCTCTGTCGTACCCGATTTACTGAAAGAGTCAGCCTATGGCATGGGAGCGACGACTTGGGAAGTGATGTTCAAAATTATCCTGCCTTATACCAAAGCTGGTGTCGTTGGCGGCGTAATTTTGGGACTGGGTCGAGCATTGGGTGAGACGATGGCAGTTACTTTCTTGATTGGTAATGCGTTTAATATCAGTCCAAGCCTATTCACTTCTGGTGTGACAATTACCTCGGCCTTGGCCAATGAGTTTGCTGAAGCGTCAAGTGAGCTACATCTTGCGTCTCTACTACATTTAGGCTTAATCTTATTTGTCATCACCTTCATTGTGCTGTCTTTAGCAAAACTGATGCTCATGCGCATGGATCACAAAGCAGGTAATCGATAAGTCTGTTACCGATTTATTGAACCTTGATAGATATTGATAAAAGATATGGGAAATAAATATTATGCCTGCTAACAATGCGATCAATGCACCACTACCTACTAAGCCAAACGGCGCTACCCGCTACAATCAAAGCCTGTATAACAAGCGTCGTTTGACCAACAAGTTAGGTCTAGGCTTTGCCATGTCAGCGATGGTTTTTGGCCTGTTTTGGTTGTCATGGATTTTGGTGACTTTGTTTGTTGAAGGCTTCCAAGGCATGGTGCAGCTGCCAATCTTTACCGCCGATACGCCGCCACCGATGAGTGCAGGCGGCTTACGTAATGCTATCGTTGGTTCGGTCATGTTGGCGTTTTCAGGATTGTTTATCGGTGCACCTATTGGCCTTATGACAGGTATTTACTTATCTGAGTTTTCTAAAGGTAGTATGCTTGGCAAGGTCACTCGCTTTTTAAATGATATTCTATTGTCAGCGCCATCGATTGTCATTGGTCTATTTATCTACGCACTGATGGTAAAAGGTCAAAGTTTCTCTGGTTGGGCAGGCGCGTTGGCATTGGCACTGATTGTTATTCCAGTGGTCGTACGTACGACAGAAAATATGCTGAATCTGGTACCTAATAGTCTACGCGAAGCAGCCTATGCGCTAGGTACTCCTAAATGGAAGCTGGTCACTCAGGTTACGGTAAAAGCTGCACGAGCGGGACTGACCACAGGTGTGCTATTGGCTTTTGCTCGAATCACTGGTGAGACAGCGCCGTTACTATTTACCGCACTTAACAATCAATACTTCAGTACAGATATGGGTCAGCCCATTGCTAACTTACCCAATACCATTTACCAGTTTGCGATGAGTCCTTATGACAACTGGCATACATTGGCTTGGGCGGCAGCACTACTTATCACCGCATCTGTCCTAGTATTGAATATTTTGGCAAGATTTATCGGTGGTAGAGGTCAGACCAAATAAGGGCTGAGAGCAGACCAGACTGTAGTACGCTGCACGCTAAGCATTTACTTAAACTTATATGAAATTAATTGAGCTAGGTTGAAATATTATGAATGATGTCCTAAGCAACGTCCGTACGAACACGACTGCTGACAACTTTAATACGGCAACAGGCAGCCTATTAAATAGACCCATGTCTACTAGCGCCCAAGCTCAGCAACCAAACACTGCTGATTTTAATAAACAAACGATTCAAGATATTCCTAAGAATATGCCTGCTGCCAAAATGGAAGTTCGAGATCTAAACTTCTATTACGATGATTTTCAGGCATTGAAAAACATCAATATCGATATTGCTGATAAGAAAGTGACTGCTTTTATTGGTCCTTCAGGTTGTGGTAAGTCTACGCTACTGCGTACCTTTAATCGCATGTACGATCTATATCCAGGTATGCGCGCAGAGGGCAGCATCAATCTAGATGGCAAAAACATCTTAGGTAAAGACATCGATGTGAATTTACTGCGTGCACAAGTTGGTATGGTTTTTCAGAAGCCAACGCCATTTCCGATGTCAATCTATGACAATGTCGCTTTTGGTGTAAGACTGTATGAAAAATTAAGTAAGGCTGAGCTGGATCATCGCGTCGAGTGGGCACTGAAAAAATCAGCGCTATGGCCAGAAGTGAAAGACAAGCTAAAAGCATCAGGACTGTCGTTATCAGGTGGTCAGCAGCAACGCCTGTGTATCGCCCGTAGTGTGGCGACCAAACCTGAAGTGCTGCTACTCGATGAGCCGACATCAGCACTGGATCCTATCTCAACGGGTGCTATCGAAGATTTGATCGAAGATCTGAAAAACGACTATACCATCGCCATCGTCACTCATAATATGCAGCAGGCGGCACGCGTATCTGACTACACTGTCTATATGTATCTAGGCGATATGATTGAGATGGGTGAGACCGATCAGATATTCACCAAACCTACCCAAACCGCGACGGAAGACTATATTACAGGTCGTTATGGCTAACATTGATTGAGATTGAAATCGGTACAAGCAGACAAAGCTGATTAGCATGTCATAAGCCGACTTTCTAACTTCACAAGCACACCGCGCTATTAAAATATAGATTCTAGGGAATACCTCTCATGCAAAGTGATAAGCATATCTCCAAAAGTTTTGACCAAGATCTTGATGAAGCCATCCGTTTATTTTTATATATGGGTGATAGCGCGGCTAACCAAGTGGCCAAAGCTATTCATGCTCTTATCGATAAAGATGAAACACTGGCGCAAGAAGTCATCGATATGGATTTCGATATCAATCGAATGGAAGTTGAACTCGACGAGCATATTTTGTTATTGGTCGCCAAACGCCAGCCAGCTGCCAGTGATTTGCGTTTAGTCATGTCAATCAGTAAAGGTGTGGTTGATTTGGAACGTATCGGTGATGAAGCGGTAAAAATTGCGCGAATGGCCAGTAAAATAGCGGCAGAAGGCAAATCAGCATACGGCTATGCTGAGGTTCAGCATTTGAGCAATCAAGTTCGTCTAATGCTAAACAACTCGCTAGAAGCTTTCAGTCAATCAAATGCGGAGCAAGCGTTTGAAGTGATGCGTAATGACAGCGTGGTCAATACCGAATATCAGTCAGCCATTCGTGCTTTGATGACCTATATTATGGAAGACTCACGCCATGTATCAAAAGTCATTAATATTATGTGGATATTACGATCGCTAGAGCGTATTGGTGACCATGCACAAAATGTCGCAGAGCTAGTGATTAATTATGTCAGTGGACAAGACGTACGTCATTCAGACTATGCCATGGTCGAAAAAGCGGTGCAAGAAGCCAATGATCGCTTAGCTGCTCGTCAAGTTAGTACATTGTCAGCCAATGAGCTTGAAACGTCAGATAGTGATGAAGGCTGATAAGAAAGACATTGATT
Organism: Psychrobacter sp. 4Dc; assembly: GCF_002836715.1. GTDB lineage: Bacteria > Pseudomonadota > Gammaproteobacteria > Pseudomonadales > Moraxellaceae > Psychrobacter. The sequence goes on along the minus strand of NZ_PJAT01000059.1, from coordinate 11,698 downwards.
TTCACCCTATAATAAAAAACGCGCTATAGTAAGCGCGTTTTTTTATGATTATTAGAAGGTAAGTACATCCTAGCTTTCAGGTGTCCAACCTTGTGCGCGCTCATAGTCTTCATTGTCTAAGAACTTATCACGCTGCTCTGTTAAGAACTTTTTAGCAGCAGGATCCATCATGCTTAGATGATTCTCATTAATAAGCATAGTTTGATGCTCAAGCCATTCTTTCCACGCTTTTTCAGATACGGTCTCTTGCAGCTCTTGGCCTTTCTTATTAGGGAAGGGTGGATGCGGCATCTTTGGTAAATCTTGCTTATATTTACGGCAAAACACAGTATTTGCTTGAGGGTTAAAAGTCTCAGTCATAAGGCATTCCTTATTCATTATATTAAGTGGTTAAATCAAATATCATATGAGTCTATGATAACGGTCTTGGTAGATTTAGCAAAGGGTACTAATGTATATCGTCAAGCCTCTATCCATTTGTTATAAAGTCTCTGGTAGTTGATGTATAACAAATATTGTCTGCGTTTAATTTTTTTATTGAAATTTCCAAAGCTATTGATATTTTGAAAACGACACTGGCTAATCCAGTAGAGGTCATAGAACAAATAAAAACACCCGCATGGATAGCGGGTGTTAAGTTTAGATTGGCAAGTTGGCTATTGTTTGTAATTTACTGATTAGGCAAAGGCTTTTAAGCGAGCACGGCCATTGACCACCGCTTGCTTGACTTGGTTTGGCGCAGTGCCACCCAAATGGTCACGAGCTGCCAATGAGCCTTCTAGCGTTAGATAGTCAAAAACATCCTCACCGATGGCATCGCTAAATTGCTGTAGCTGTGCCAATGATAAATCACTTAGATCAACACCTTCTTTGATGCCTAAAGCAACAGCGTTACCAACCACTTCATGGGCATCACGGAATGCCACGCCTTGACGTACTAAGTAATCTGCCAAGTCAGTTGCAGTTGCATAGCCTTTCATCGTCGCAGCACGCATGGCATCGACGTTTGGTGTGATGTTTGGTAGCATATCAGCAAAGGCAAGCAGCGAACCTGTCAACGTATCAACGCAATCAAACAAAGGCTCTTTGTCTTCTTGATTGTCTTTGTTGTAGGCGAGTGGCTGGCTTTTCATTAGGCTAAGCAAAGTCATCAACTGACCAAAGACGCGTGCCGCTTTACCGCGTACCAACTCAGGTACGTCAGGATTTTTCTTTTGCGGCATGATCGATGAGCCCGTACAGAAGCGATCTGGTATCTGCACAAAATTAAATTGTGCTGACATCCAAAGAATAATCTCTTCGCTCATACGCGACATATGCATCATCAGGATAGATGCTGCTGAAGTAAACTCAATCGCAAAATCACGGTCCGAAACAGCATCGAGCGAATTTTGGCAGATACCTTCAAAACCTAGCAATTCAGCAGTGATGGTACGATCGATTGGGAAAGTCGTACCAGCAAGCGCTGCACTACCAAGTGGCATCTGATTGATACGGCGACGTGCATCGACAAGACGCTCGGTATCGCGATACAACATCTCAAACCATGCCATCACGTGATGGCCAAAGCTAACAGGCTGTGCCGTTTGCAAATGAGTAAAGCCTGGCATGATAGTATCAGTATGCTTCTCAGCTAAATCAAGCAAGCCGCTTTGTAAGCGTACTAATAACTCAATAATATTATCAGTCTCTTCGCGCAACCATAGGCGAATATCTGTGGCTACCTGATCGTTACGGCTACGACCAGTATGTAGCTTTTTACCAACGGCACCTATAATATCAGTCAAACGCGACTCTACATTCATATGCACGTCTTCAAGGGCGATCGACCAGTTAAACTCACCTGCTTCAATCTCGCGCAATACTTGCTGAAGGCCATCAATAATAGTGGCGACTTCATCAGCAGTTAAAATATCACATTCTTTCAGCATCGTTGCATGCGCAATTGAGCCTTGAATATCGTGACGAGCAAAGCGCTGGTCGAAGCCTACAGAAGCAGTAAAGGCGGCAACGAAGCTATCTGTCGCTTCACTAAAGCGCCCGCCCCACATTTGTTGGCCTTGGCTACTAGCAGGCGCAGTCTGCGTTGTGGTACTTGTTATAGAAGCATCTGTGCTAAAATCAGAGTCAGATGAACTTTTACTTGATTCAGGATTACTAGGTTTTGAAGAATTGGCGTTCATATCGGTACAAGACAAGTCAAGAGAATAAGAACTCGAGTATAGCAAATGATGAGGTTGCCTTACTAGCTACACGCTTAGAGTTTTTTATTCCTAAACTCATGGAAATCATGAGGCCTTGGCAGTGGCTGACATATATCTTTTTTTGGTCACTGTTTTTGACGGTGATTGAGCGCCATGGTCTATCAGGCTGGTCTGATTTTATTATCAAGTTTTTTTCTCGCGTGATACAAAATGCACTGACAGTTATTCCCGCACTATATTTGGTCGATTATTTGCGTCCTGTCTTCAAAAACGCGAGCATTCCTAGTGTGAGTTTGCGTATTGTCATGCTCATGATGTTTTCTGCCACGGTCTCTATGGTGTTGGTGGTTTTGGTTATGATCAATCTAGGGTGGATGGAGTATAACCGTCAAGCTTTTGTCATTAATTTGCTTTTCAACACAGTGCTTACCGGTGGTTTTACTGCTGTGTTCTTATTATATTTTCTGCGCAGCTACCGTGAGCTTAATGCGCTAAAGCTGTCTTTTGAATATAAACTGACTGCACAAAACGACCTGATAAAAGCCCGTACGGCACCGCACTTCTTCTTTAATACTATCAACACACTCGTATCACTGATTGAATCAAACCCGCCAAAAGCCGCTGACTTATTACAGCACGTCTCTGCACTATTCCGCGCTAGTTTTAGTGGTACACGCGAGATTAGCTTTGAAGAAGAGGTTGATCTTTGTGAGCATTATTTGGCAATCGAATCTAGTCGTTTAGCAGACAAGCTCGAAGTCAATTGGACGTTACCTGAAGAAGATATCATGTATGACATGGTTATCACTGCACTAACGCTACAAAGCGTGCTAGAGAAAATACTGCTCAATGTGGTAGAGATGACGACAGAAACTATCTGCATTAATATCGAAGTCACGTGGGAACAACACCGAGTTAAAATCATGATTGATGTTGCGCTTCCCAAAAAAACACTAATCATCAATCATGACTTGCGCCAACATATGAATTTCTATATTCAAGCTGATCGTTTGCGCGCCCATTTTGGACAAAGTGCTGATATCCAAAGTTCGGTAGCCAGTACTCAAATTATCACCATCATCGACTATCCTCTACAAGACGTTGGTTTATAACCTACTGTTCTTTATTAGCTTTCTTCGTTTTTTCAACTCTTAAAAGCCTATGTGGCATATTTATTGCATTGCCATGTATAGGTATCACAATTTGTGTTTGATAAATAATGATTACGAATCAGTAATATCATAACTACCGTGAAACACAATTACACCATATAAAATCTACCGATAGCAGGAGTATATTGTCCGCTATAAAAACTGGTAGTTTTCGTCAAAATCTTATTAAATAATTTAGATTTTATATTCTAAGTGATTGATAATGAGTGCTAATATAGCCGTAATACTATTGAAAAAAATATTAAGTATGTCCTTGGATGGGAGTTTGCATGCGTATCGTAGTTTGTGATGATGAGCCGCTAGCGCGTGAGCGCTTGGTGAGAATTGTACAGGAGTCAGGCCATGAGGTAGTTGCTCAAGCCACAACAGGTGCAGAAGCCATCGTCGCTGTAAAAACCCAGCAGCCAGATATTATATTATTAGATATCCGAATGCCTGAAATGGACGGCGTGCGCTGTGCTCAAGAACTTGCCAAACTTGAGCATCCACCAGCGATTATATTTGTGACGGCATACGACCATTATGCGATCGCAGCATTAAAAGCCAATGCAATTGGCTATTTGCTGAAACCTGCAAACAAAGATGAGCTATTAGAGGCATTAAACAAAGCAAAGAACCTAAATGCTGCTCAACTAAACGAAATTCGCAAGCTTGAAGACCCGACAGCACGTCCGATACGTGAACATATCGCTGCTCGTACGCATCGCGGTGTTGAATTGATTAAGCTAAAAGATATCTACTATTTTGCAGCAGATCAAAAATACGTCAAAGTACGTCACAAAGATGGCATGGTATTGATTGATGAAACGCTAAAAGAATTAGAGCAAGAATTTGATGATCGTCTGTTCCGAGTACATCGCAATGCCATCATCAACCTTAGTTATTTGGACTTTTTAGAAACTCTAGATGCAGGCCAGTATCAGATACGTTTTAAAGGTATTGATGAGACGCTAGCGGTCAGTCGTCGTCACTTACCTGCCTTACGTGATAAAATCCAAAGCATGTGATAGGCTGTCCTGATAGCGACCAATCATTCCATATCATCAAACCCTTATTTATGCTTAAATAGGGGTATTTTTTTGCGTCAGCATCTACTATTAATCATTTGAGTCGCCTAAGCTTTGGCAAATTTGCCCTATCGAGTAATATCGATATTATTCAGTATAAAGATGAACAGTACTGACATTGGGAATATAGCCATTATAGTATTAGTATCGAACTTATTGAGGCCCTTTATGAGCAATCCGCAGCAACCTGTTTTGACTACTCTAAATATCGCTACACGTCAAAGTCCTTTAGCCTTATGGCAGGCCGAGCATATTCGCGATCGTTTATTGGCGTTGTATCCCAATCTGACGATTAATTTACTAAAAATTGTCACTAAGGGTGACAAGATTTTGGACACGCCTTTGGCCAAAATCGGTGGTAAAGGATTGTTTGTAAAAGAGCTTGAGCAAGCGCTGTATGACAAGCAAGCCGATATTGCAGTGCACTCGCTAAAAGATGTACCGATGCAGCTTCCCGAAGGCCTCACATTAGGCGTCTACTGTAAACGCGCCTCACCAACAGATGCCTTTGTCTCAAACACTTATAATAGTATTGATGAGCTACCACAAGGTGCAGTCGTTGGGACATCAAGTTTACGTCGTCAATGCCAGATCAAAGCCTATCGTCCTGACCTGCAGATCAAAACATTGCGCGGCAATGTCGGCACTCGTTTGGGCAAGCTAGATGCTGGTGAATACGATGCCATTATTCTGGCAACGAGCGGCTTGCAGCGTATTGAGCTAGACGAGAGAATACGCGGTGAGCTTGATATCGCAGCTTGCTTGCCTGCAGTTGGACAAGGTGCCTTAGCAATCGAATGCCGTGAGGGCGATGAAGAAGTACTCAAATTACTTGCACCACTCAATGATGATAAAGCCCGTATTCGACTTATCGCTGAGCGTGCTCTGAACCGTCATTTAGAGGGCGGCTGCCAAGTACCGATCGCCGCTTATGCAGTTCTGCAGACAGCTGAAGAAACCAGCGTTAATAATGATAACAATGGTGATAACGGCAATAACGACAGCGGGAATGTGCTATGGCTACGCGGTCGAGTGGGTCAGGCCGATGGTAGCGAATTGTTGAAGGCAGACAAACGAGCTACGTTGGTTGGGACACAAGCTGAGCAAGAATCCCAAGCCAACCAACTGGGTATCGATGTCGCAGAAATGCTACTTGCCGATGGTGCAGGCGCTATTTTGTCAGCCATTTATCATCCTGAGTAGTACAAGTACAGTCGATATAGGTTTGATTAACCGCAAGATAGGCTGATCTAAGCATCAGCCATTTTTGTATACTTAAGCCTTTTTCATTCGTTTTTTGTCATGGTATACCTATGTCATCAATGCCAAATCAATCTACATACACAACTTCTCATAAAAATTACTCTAATGAGAAGTTAAAAGTCGTGCCGCAAATTGTCATCAATACTCGCCCAGTAGAGCGAGCAGCATCGTTGACGCAGCATTTGCAAGCGGCAGGATTGGTAGTGATTGAGATGCCAATGTTGACGCTACGACCACGACCAACAACTGATCTAGATATTGCATTAATGCATCAGTGGTTGGCGGGGGCGTACAAAGCACTTGTTGTCGTTAGCCCAACTGCAGCGGCTTCAGGGTTAGCCGCTTGGCAGTCACTTGAAAATGAATTTAAAGAGTGCGAATACAAAACGACAGACAGTTATGCGCAGAGATTGTCAGAAGGTTTATCATTACCTAGTCCTCTGGTTGCGGTTGGTGAAGCAACGGCGGCAGAGTTCAGTCAGGTGCGTATAAATACAACAGACTATCAAATACTTCAGCCTGAGACTGCCAATAACGAAGGCATGCTAGCAATGCCTGAAATTGATAACTTACAAGCAGGCGATAAATTGCTGATATGGCGCGGGCTTGGTGGACGACGATTATTGGTTGATACATTGCAGGCGCGCGGTGTACATATCGATAGTATTGCTTGGTACGAGCGTATAATGCCTATCGATGCGATTGCCGAGTATCAGCAGTGGCAACAAGCATTTCTTACTCATAGTACTACGTCGGATATTGCCCTACTGAAGCAGCCAAAGCCAATTGTCGTCATCAGCAGTGCGGCAGCTTTTGAGCATTGGTCAAATATCGTCAATGACGAGCAACTGAAGACGTTAAAAAAAGAGCAAAATACGGATGCAGTGGCTAATACAACACAGCGTCTATCGCTTACGCTAAAAGACTTTTCTTACGTTGTGTTGGGTGAGCGTCTTGCCAATATGGTTGCCGCACAGCAGTTGAGCTACTGGCGAGTAGAGGATTTGTCGCCACATACAATTCTCTCAGCCATTCATTCTAAAATATAATACTTTAAACTTTCCATTTGCTTTAAACATGTTTATCTATACCAATAACGGTACTGCCTTATGTCAATGAATTCTGAGTCCTTATCTAAGGATCCTTCAACTGTTCAGCAGCGCCGGCAAGCAAATATTTTGCTGCTACGGATGCAATGGCTGGTTATCTTATTGCTGATCGCTGCATTATTGTGGCTATATATTAGTCAGCAGCGCTTTCAGCATAGTGTCAACGATCGTTTGCAGAGCAATGAGCAAGTAATCAGTCGACTAAACGAAATGGACGATCGTCTATTTGCCATGAGTCAGCAGACGCTGCCAGAGCCTAGAGTTAAGGCCAGTAGCCAAGCGCAGAATCAGTTGGACCTGTTGCGTATCCAAATCAAAGCTGCTGATAGACTGTTGGCGGATAGTAATGACAGTGCCGCGATTGAGTTATTGCGAGGTCTACATTGGCAATTATCGCAAAGCAGTAATGAGATTGCGCCTGCGCTAACTATCGTTATCAAGCAAAGTTTGCTCAAAGATATTGAGCGTCTGCAAGCGCAAAGCTCGCAGCCAAGCCCATGGCAAATACAAAATCTTGCGATTCAAAACATTCAGGAATTTTTGCACAGTCATGAGCGTCTTGGCAGTTATGAAGGTACGGATTTACAGCGTCGAGAGCTGGTAGATGCAGCTACTGAAAATAAACAGCCACTCAATGTTGCTGATAATTCAGCGGCTAGTGATACAAATTTAACGCGTCGTCAGCTCACTATCCATGAAGTCATCATGACGTTGAATTTAGCAAGCCAAGCCAGCAATATGCGTAAGCAGGATCAACTTGTCAGCTATTTGACGCAAGCACGCAAACAGTTAAAAACGTTGGTGCCTAAGGCTTCAACTAGCGATAATAAAAAGTCAGCACAAGCTGGCGCGATTGGCATTGTACAAGCTGATAAAAAACCAATCGATGGTCAAAGTAATCTTGAGACAATGAAAGCACCGAGTGACATACCAGAAGTAATTGTATGGCTAAATCAGTTGATTGCTCATGCACCAAAACCAACGCCATTATTGACGACAGAAATCTTAGACAAGCCGCAACGTTAATGAGAGCTAGTCACAATAGTTAATACAGAAAATATAAAATGTAAGGTAAGCAATGACCCACTCTAATGAAAAGTCAGTATCTATATCTGATGCAGCAAACGAACACCGCCCTGAATTACTAGCTCATTATCCCGTTATTCATCATCAACCTATCCAGTGGGGAGAGATGGATGCCTTCAATCACCTGAACAATGTGGTTTACTATCGTTACGCTGAGTCAGCACGTATTAGTTATCTGCATGCGCTAGGTATGTTTGATGGCAGTATGGTCACTGTTTTAGCCCAGTCTAGCTGTCAGTATTTACGCCCAGTTACCTATCCTGATACATTATTATTAGGAGTTCGTTGTAAGCGTTTAGGCAATACGAGTATGGCGATGGAATATAGTTACTATAGTACCGCACAAGAAACAATCGTTGCTATGGCAGAAGCAGTCGTAGTACGTCTGGATAGTGATGGTAAAGGTAAGTTGCCATGGACAGCAGCAGAGCGTCGACAGCTGCTAGCATTAGAAGCCGAGTTTGGTCATACGCCTGAGCTTTAGGTCAGTTTCTATATGAGTCGATGGTTTATTTTTTCAAAAAAGCTATCTTGAATTAAAAGCCAAAAACAAAAAAAGGCACGCTAACATAATGTCAGCGTGCCTTTTCTATAACTCATTCTTCAACTAATCTCTTAAACAGTTTTTAGTCTTGTTGCGGCGCATGAACAAAATCAACCACGTTTAGATCAAAACCTGACAATGCAAAAAACTTCATTGGTGATGACAATAAGCGCATATCACGAACACCTAAGTGGCGTAATATCTGTGCACCAACGCCAATACTACGATAAGGTTGCTGCGTGATGGTAGATTGCGACTCGTTGTCCGCGGCTTTATCCAACGCATCTCCCAAATCAACTGGCTGATTGCTACCAATCCATACCAACACACCGCGATCTGAAGCACTGATTTCTTCTAGTGCTGACTGTACGCTCCAGCCACTACGGCCAGTCATATCGTTTTTAGCTGCAAATAAATCGCGTAATGGGTGGAAGCCATGCACGCGTACAGTGCTGACGCCTTCGCTAACATCACCTTTTACCAAGGCTAAATGTGTTTCTTCAGCCCCAAACTCACGGAAGCGATGTAGCGTAAAAGTACCGTGTTCAGTTTCAAAAGGATGTGACTCAATCTCTTCTACCGTTTGCTCATTAGCGATACGATAATTGATAAGGTCAGCAATCGTGCCTATCTTGATGTCATGCTCTTTTGCAAATATTTCAAGGTCGTCACGGCGCGCCATCGTACCATCTGCATTGATAATCTCTACAATCACCGCTGCTGGCTCTAGACCCGCTAAACGTGCTAAATCACAACCCGCTTCTGTATGGCCTGCACGGTGAAGAACACCACCGTTTTGGGCCATAATTGGAAAAATATGTCCAGGCTGAACGATGTCTTCAGGCTTTGCTGATGAAGATACCGCTGCCTGAATAGTACGTGCACGATCACCAGCAGAAATACCGGTGGTGACGCCTTCAGCCGCTTCAATTGAAACAGTAAAGTTGGTGCTAAATTTAGCCTCGTTACGATCTGACATCAGTGGCAGTGCCAATTGCTGGCAACGTGCTTGTGATAAGGTCAAACAAACTAGACCACGCGCGTGAGTAATCATAAAGTTAATATCTTCAGGGCGCACATGGGTCGCTGCCATGATGATATCACCTTCGTTTTCGCGGTCTTCGTCATCCATCAAGATAACCATTTTTCCAGCACGAATGTCTTCGATAATCTCAGGGATTGCATTTAAACTCATAGTAAATCTCAATATTTTATTATTTATAAATAGGTGTCATTTAGAATATAAGGCTCTATCTGCTTATTGTAGCAGTAGATAATACAAAGCGCTGTTACGGTCAAGCAAAGCGCTACTACGGTCAAGTAAATCGCGCTATAAGCAATATAATTTGATATAAAAGTAACTTGCTTAATTGCTTGTATATATCATTATGAGGTTATTTTAACGCTTTTCAGCGTCACGTGCTGCGTCATCTTCCCACTATATCGTTCAGTATGTCAAAAATAGCCATAAATATTATCAATGAATATTAAAACTGACTCATAAATCTGTGCGTTAACTTTTTTATTAACTTAGATTTTACGCGATTACTCATTACTTGCTGCTTGGCTTTTCAGCCAGTCCATAAATTGTTTGCTGTGCTGCTCACGTTGATTGTCTGCAAACTCATAAAATCTAGTACCAACCAAATTATCTGGTAAGTAGCTTTGAGGATAGTAATGGTTGGGATAGTCGTGCGGGTAAGCATAACCTTGACCATAGCCTTGACTACGCATCAGTTTGGTCACGCCATTGCGCAAATGTAGCGGTACAGGTGAAGCATCTTTTTCAGCCAACGCCATCGCAGCATTGATTGCTCTATAAGTGCTATTGCTTTTGGCACTGGTCGCTAAATACACCACAACTTGCCCTAAAATAATACGTGCTTCTGGCATACCAATAGATTGCACACTACGTAATGCTGCATCAGCTAGGAGTAAAGCATTAGGATTGGCATTACCGATATCTTCACTGGCCAAAATCACCAAGCGCCGCGCAATAAAATCAGCAGGTTCGCCGCCTACGAGCATACGTGCCATCCAATACAATGCCGCATCCGGATCTGAGCCACGGACTGACTTTATCATTGCTGAGATAATATCGTAATGCTGCTCACCATCTTTGTCATATCTTAACAAAGCAGTCTGTGCCACTCGACTGACCAATTCATCATCGATAATCACTGGCGACTGTTTGGTATCAGCGGTCTGAATCGCTAACTCTAATAAATTTAGCGCTTTTCGAGCATCACCATGGGCCAGCTGGCTGATGGTATCTTTTGCTTGTAAATCGACGGTCAACTTTTTGAGTATATTGTCTTCCGAGAGTGCTCGTTGCAGCACGGTACTTATCTGCTCAGGTGTTAACGGCTCTAAACGATATACTTGGCAACGTGATAGTAGAGCGTTGTTGACACTAAATGATGGGTTTTCAGTGGTAGCGCCAATTAAAGTAATATCACCAGACTCTACTGCGCCCAATAGTGCATCTTGCTGTGCTTTATTAAAGCGATGAATCTCATCGATGAAGACTACAGGTGACTCAAATGCCAGTGAGTCTTTATTATCTAAAACTTCACGTAACTGTTTGACACCAGTATTTAATGCGGAGAGCGCATGAAAAGGTCGATTAACGGCATCAGCTAACAACATCGCAATGGTTGTTTTGCCAATACCTGCTTCACCGTGCAGGATAATAGATGGCAGATGCCCTTGCTCTACCAAGCGTCGTAGCGGTGCACCAGTTGCCAGCAAGTGCTCTTGACCAATAATATCGGTAAGAGAAGTAGGGCGCATACGCTGAGCAAGTGGGGTATCGGCATGGAAGTTAGGTGACATAAGACTCTCTATCGAAAAATGAAAAAGCTATTTACTAGCTGCAAAGGTAGTAACGGCAAGGTCTTTATAGTTAAATTTAAATAACAGCATACTAGGCTAACTCCACCATTCTCATTGGATTTTAACACTCGTATACGTTTGGCATGATTTTCGCAGCAATTTTATAATGGCAATGAGTATTAGACATCAGCAGTAAAAGTAGGCTAGTTTATAAGTATGGTACTTTTTATAGGTTATACACGCTAGGCTAACGCAAAAATATGTTAATGAAAGCTAACTAAGCGTATAGCTTGTGTCCGGAGTACTTTTGTTTTCATCATTCATCTATATTAACGGCTCTACTATTAACAGTTTTACCGTATCGATGGGAAAAGTTGGCCAATTGCGACTGTTAACTATTAACTATTAACTATTAACT
>NZ_PJAT01000058.1 GCF_002836715.1 Psychrobacter sp. 4Dc | reverse complement strand
GGTGACAGCGATATTGATGGCGATACGTTAAGTATCACCTCGATCAATGGTGAGTCGATGCCAGTGCTTGGCACCGCCAAAGACATTACTGTAGACAATGGTATGATCAGCGTAGATACTGCTGGCGTCATCACCTTCACCCCAAATGCCAACTTTAATGGCAGCGTGAGCTTCCCGTACACCATCAGCGATGGCAAAGGCGGTACAGATACTGCTACAGAGACCATCACCGTCACGGCGG
>NZ_PJAT01000057.1 GCF_002836715.1 Psychrobacter sp. 4Dc | reverse complement strand
TAGGGCGTGTTGAACATTCATAATTTGAGCCAGATATAAGCACAAGCAAGAGCGACTGTATTTTCATAACTCTGCTTGAGCTTATCAAATCTGGTGGCAACCGCCCTATACTGTTTTAGTTTGGCGAAAGCATTTTCTACTAGATGCCTCGCTTTATATAAGTCCCAGTCCATATGGTCGTTAGAAGACTGAGTATTTCGTTTTCGAGGGATGTTATCCCGTGTCCCTGCTTGTTCAATATGCGCTCGTAGTGCATCAGAATCATAGCCTTTATCGGCACATAAAACCTCTGTGTTGCTCAAATTAACTTTGTCTACTAAGTCAGGTGCGACTTTAACGTCGTGGGTCGTGCCATCTGACAAGATAAAGGTAATCGGATTGCCATGCGCATCTACTGCCAAGTGAATCTTGGTCGCGCGTCCTGCCACACTTTTACTAATGGATTGTAGGTTCTCATTGCCACCACTGCTGTGCTGATGCGCTTTAATATGAGTACCATCAATGAAGACCCACTCAAGGTCTGCGTCTTTGATCAGTAACGTAAATAATGCAATCAGCTTATTACTGCGAGACCAGCGCTGGTAAGCTTTATAGATGGTATTGGGCTTGCCAAAATACTCGGGTAAGTCGCGCCAAGGACAGCCAACACGCATGCGATAAAGCACGCCTTCAACCGTTTGTCTAAGATTTCCTTTGTCATAGATATTAAGTTCTAGTAATATAGGTTTCAGTCTTGTCCAGTGTTCATCTTTGAGCATAGTGCGAGGCATAGCGAACGATATCTTTTTTGTGTGAGAACTTAAAGATTAACCGTTCGCTATTTTTTTTGCCATTAATTTATACCCAATGTTCAACACGCCCTA
>NZ_PJAT01000056.1 GCF_002836715.1 Psychrobacter sp. 4Dc | reverse complement strand
GTTTTAAATATGGCGCAGCGGACGGGACTCGAACCCGCGACCCCCGGCGTGACAGGCCGGTATTCTAACCAACTGAACTACCGCTGCTTAGGTCTCTTAGCTTGTTTAGCCACTTGCTAAGAAGTGGTGGGTGATGACGGATTCGAACCGCCGACATTCTGCGTGTAAGGCAGACGCTCTACCAACTGAGCTAATCACCCTTCGAACAATTGCTAGGCAATTTATTCAACATCAACTGAGCTCTTAAGTTTGTCACTAAGCTCCGTTGCTGTGGG
>NZ_PJAT01000055.1 GCF_002836715.1 Psychrobacter sp. 4Dc | reverse complement strand
GAATAGAGAGCTGACGATGACCTACTCTCACATGGGCGAACCACACTACCATTGGCGCTACGATGTTTCACTTCTGAGTTCGGGAAGGGATCAGGTGGGGCCATCGCGCTATTGTCGTCAGCAAAGGGGGTTAGATATGAGTCTGTTGTTGTTATTGTTTGACTATAAATGTTTAGTTTATGGTCGATCAACTTGTAACCTAACTGAATCAAGGTTAAAGGTGATATCGAAATGTTCTTTCTTATTCTATAGCCTGAGCTATACAAGATAGATTAATTAGACTTG
>NZ_PJAT01000054.1 GCF_002836715.1 Psychrobacter sp. 4Dc | reverse complement strand
ACAAAGAAAAGCCCCCTCCGCGTTAGCAAAGGGGGCTTTATCTAGAATAGAGAGCTGACGATGACCTACTCTCACATGGGCGAACCACACTACCATTGGCGCAACGATGTTTCACTTCTGAGTTCGGGAAGGGATCAGGTGGGGCCATCGCGCTATTGTCGTCAGCAAAGGGGGTTAGATATGAGTCTGTTTTATAGTTTTACTTATTTGACTAAGTATCACTTAACCTAACTGAATCAAGGTTAACGGTGATATCGAAATGTTCTTTCTTTTATTCTATAGCCTGAGCTATACAAGATAGATTAATTAGACTTGGTTACAAACCACTTGGGTGT
>NZ_PJAT01000053.1 GCF_002836715.1 Psychrobacter sp. 4Dc | reverse complement strand
TAATGGCACAGTCCCCACTGTTGATTACACCGTCACCGATAATGATGGCGGCACCGCTAGCAGCACCTTAGATATCGTTATCACCCCAGTGAATGATGCACCGATTGCGGTGAATGACAGCTACACGGTGAATGAGGACGAATCCATAGCCCTCAATCCACTCAAAGGTGATAGCGATATTGATGGCGATAGTTTAAGCATCATCAACATTAATGGTACGGCACTGACCCCAGGGGTCGCGCAAAGCATTACCGTAGATAATGGCGTGGTCAAGATTGATATTAACGGCGCTATTACCTTTACCCCAGAAGCCAACTTTAATGGTCAAGTTGAATTTGACTACACCATCAGCGATG
>NZ_PJAT01000052.1 GCF_002836715.1 Psychrobacter sp. 4Dc | reverse complement strand
GTTGCTGAAGATGGCTCAGTCATCTTGACACCGCTCAATGGTGACAGCGATATTGATGGTGATACGTTAAGTATCACCTCGATCAATGGCACTGTATTAACACCTGGCACCGCTCAAAGTATTACTGTAGACAACGGCGTGGTCACGACTGACATTAATGGCGTCATCACCTTCACCCCAGAAGCCAACTTTAATGGCAGCGTGAGCTTCCCGTACACCATCAGCGATGGCAAAGGCGGTACAGATACTGCTACAGAGACCATCACCGTCACGGCTGTCAATGATGCACCGATTGCGGTGAATGACAGCTACACCGTTGCTGAAGATGGTTCAGTCATCTTAACCCCACTCAAAGGTGAT
>NZ_PJAT01000051.1 GCF_002836715.1 Psychrobacter sp. 4Dc | reverse complement strand
ATGTTGTCACGGCCTTCAATTTGACTGACGTTATCTTGTATCTGCTGTTTGACTTGCCACAGATTGGCGCAGTGCTTTGCGAAGTTAGGGTATGAGCCGATGGCTGGAAACCAGTCTTGCCAATGCTGGGTAAAGTATTGCCAAATTTGTTTGTCTTGATCTAGGTGTAAAAATTCACCGACCATCTCCATGCAAATAACCTCAGGATCACTTAGCTTTGGCGCGTAACCTGCACTTCGCAAGGGTTTGGTGACGACTATTTTGTAATATTGCTCTACCATTAAATAGATATTGATGATAAATTCGTCTATGGGCATCTCACAACTCCATTGTATTCTTGGTCGAAAACAATAGATTAGTGAGGTGCTCTTCTTTTTTCAATCACTTTCGAAGTTGAGAGTGGGGT
>NZ_PJAT01000050.1 GCF_002836715.1 Psychrobacter sp. 4Dc | reverse complement strand
TTACAGTAAGAGTCTATATTTTTATTACGTATTAAACGATGGGCTGATTAGCTAAAGCGATGGATGTCGCGAGTCTATACTAAACTGGCGTAGACGAAGCCAAGCAACTATTGAGTTAGGATTTGCTAGAGATAATGATGAGCAGCTTTAATCGGAAGTGGTAGTTTAATAGCGAAAATATGCTTATCAAACCTAGTTCTAAGTCAGAGTAGATAGCTTTAAAAATTTGTGATATCCACCTGTTTCTAAAATATTATAGCGAAAAATTGTTCAGACTAATTGGTAGTGCCGTTCAGCTAACTCCACTTTAACCATTTGTCTTTAAAGTCCTATAATCCACTGCTACCTATCACCATAATTTCTAGAGCTCGCCTACACAAAGCTGCACTACGGCAGCTCGTCCTTAGTGGGTTATTTATATTATTATCTAAACACAGCAGCTACTTGTTCTACTGCTGAGGGCATAACTCTCAGCGACCATCATTATAAAAATACGGACTGATCCCACCCTATGAAACTAACTTCATAGGAATACCATAATGTCTTACTCACACCTAAACCAACCGCTAGCTGCTGCAAACGTCCATAGTCTTGTTACAGATATACTAGCGAACACTATCTGTTTTAATGAGGTCTTAAATAAACTGAACGGATTTTATTATCCGTTCATGACTCACTTCGATAGTGAGCTATTTTATTCACGGCCAGTCTTATCATTTTTTAGTAGCACTCAAGCGATCGTTGGTGATACTTATCCAGAAAACGTGATTTGGGATCATGATAAAACTCAGCGTTTTATCGACATGCTGCCATGCTATAAAAATGATATTGAAAATGAACGTAATGCGTTCATTTACCAAGAATCTCAAAATAAAAATAAACTAGGGTGCTATATTAATAATCTAATCAGGCATTATTCAAGACTGCTCTTTATACGTATCGACCTAAAATACGCAAAAGAAACCAGCCACCATGTGACCATTGAAGACTTCAATTATCACATGAGCAAGTTTCGAGAGCTTATCGGTAAAGCAAAAAACTGCAAGCCAAAGAGTTGCTTTGAGCATTTGCAAGGCAATGCTTGGGCTATTGAGCAAGGTGGGGAAGAAGGTGGGCTGCACTGTCATTTACTGCTTATGTATGATGGTTCAGAGCGACAGAATGATTGGTATATTGCTAAAGAGGTGGGTGAGAAATGGAAGGAGGTAACCGCTGGTCTAGGCGAATATTATAGCTACCATGATAAAGAACGTAAGCAGCAGTATAAGCAACATGACAAACTAGGTATCGGCATGATACATCAAAATAATCCTATTGAAGTTGAAAATGCTCTAGCTTCAGCTCTATACCTAACGAAGCCAAGCAAGAATGAGCAGCAACTTAAACTTTGGTTACCAAACATGCGTACCTTTGGTCATGGTATTTATCGTACAAAAAAACGTAGAGGCTTGCCTGAATAACAAAATATTTTTAGATATATAGTATTCCTATGAGATCAGTCAGGAAGCATCGCTCTCCTGACTGTTTAACCCCAAACTATCCTAATTAAAGGTCTGCTTAATCGCAGGCCTTTTTTATGCGCAATCGAAAAAGGAGCTATTCATGAGACCCATCTGCCCACACTGTCATTCAGCGAACGTCAGAAGCACTGCCGATACTGACAGTCCCTTTAATCTCTTCGAGCAACTGTGTTCACAATCTGCCCTATCAGGTCTTGGTGTAAGCATCTGTAGGTACTACAAAATCAATTCAGCAATCGGTGTAGTGGTAGGTACTGCACTGGCTTCTGCGATTAGCTTGGCTAAAGACAAGCTACAACAGCCACCCTTACTCGTTTTAGCAGCAAAGCCCAGTTATACCTGCAATACCTGCTCAAGAACTTTCAGCATTTAACCTATCTACATAACCCATAATTCTAATCAAATCTAAAAGGACAATGATCATGGCACATTTAATAGACACAATGGCATACGTTGGCGAAACCCCTTGGCATGGCTTAGGTAATGAGCTGGCTCCCAAGCAGCCTATCGAGATCTGGGCAAAGCAAGCGGGTATGGATTGGCGTATAGAATCCTCAGACGTTAGCTACATGGCAAACAATGACAAAGGTCACAATCTGATCCTGCCCTTTGCTGAGCAAAAGGTGTTGTACCGCTCTGATAACTTCGAGCCGTTATCGGTGGTCAGTCAACGCTATCAGGAAGTACAGCCGCGTGAGATTCTAGAGTTCTATCGTGATCTTACGGAACAGTCTGACTTTGAGCTTGAAACGGCAGGCATCTTAAAGGGCGGTCGTAAGCTATGGGCATTGGCTCGTACAGGCCAGTCAGCAACGCTCAAGGGTAAAGATGTCAGTAATGGCTACTTACTGCTTGCAACCGCTTGTGACGGCACGTTAGCGACTACTGCTCAGTTCACATCGATCCGTGTGGTCTGCAATAACACGCTAGCAATTAGCTTAGCGAATGGTTCAGGAGGCGTAGTAAAAGTACCGCACTCCACCTCCTTTGATGCCGATAAGGTTAAGCAGCAATTGGGCGTGTCGGTGAAACAATGGGATGAGCATAGCTATGAGATGAAGCAGTTATCAGAGCGCCGTGTGACCCAAGCAGAAGCAGCCAACTATCTTAGCCGTGTATTTAATGATCAGGACAATGACATCATTCTGTTTAACAGTGCTAAAAAAGAGAAAGACGCGGTGCCCAATGCCAAGGCGATGAATCAGGTGATGAACATGTTTAACGGTCAAGGTCGCGGAGCCGATCTTGATGCTGCCAAAGATACCGCTTACGGCTTGCTATGTAGTATCACTGAATACGTCGATCATGAACGCAGGGCGATGTCGAGAGACCATCGATTAGATGGCGCTTGGTTTGGCTCTGGCGCTAAGCTTAAACAAAAGGGTTTAGAAGAATCGCTACTGATGCTGGCTTAACCAGCCACATTTAAAACCTGAAAATACAATCAACCACGCCTTCGAGCGTGGTTTTTTATGCCGCTTATTTCATTTAATACCAATAATCAATTTATCGAAGGAGTTTGTCATGAACATGATCGCATTAAACAGCACTACTCAGCCGAGACAAACCAAACGTGCAACCGTTAGGCTTAAACCATCAGTAGTGAAAACCAAGCAAAATGATACTGCTGATAAACCTGCCCAATCTAATACTTCAAAGACTGCCAAGCGTTTAATTAATACTAAAGATTTAAGCCGTGAGGACTGGCTACAAGTACGCAAGCAAGGCATTGGCAGCTCTGACGCAGCAGCTGCTTGTGGTATTCATCCGTATCTCTCTATGCTGGAATTATGGATGATTAAGACAGGACGCATGAGCTCCGACATCGATGAGAGCATTGAGGGTTATTCACCCCTCTATTGGGGCAATACCTTAGAGCCGATGGTCGCTAAATACTATCAAGAACATACCGGCAATAAGGTACGCCGCGTGAATGCTATCTTACAGCATCCTGAGCAGCCATTCATGCTAGCAAATTTAGACTATGCCATTACTGGTAGTGGTGAGGTACAGATTTTAGAGTGCAAAACCGCTGGTGAACATGGTGCCAAGCTCTGGAAGCATGGCGTGCCGTTATACGTCACCTGCCAAGTGCAGCATCAGCTGGCGGTCACTGGTAAAACTGCGGCGCATATCTGCGTGCTGCTTTGTGGACACGAGGCTAAGATATACAAGGTTGAGCGGGATGAGCGCTTGATTGAGTCCATCATGGAGCATGAGCGTCTGTTCTGGCAATACGTGCAGACCGACACCCCACCAACGCCTGATCATTCAGAATCCGCAGCTCGAGCATTAAAGCAGCTTTATCCAACGCCCAAACCCTCAAGCAAGGTTGATCTACGAGATGACGATGGTGCCAATAAGTTATTTGAGCAACTGCTGAGTTATCGTGATTACATGCAAGAGTTAGAGCAGCGCCATGATCAGGTTAAGCACCAGCTGCAAACACTGATTGCCGATAATGAAGTCGCTGTGTTTGAAAAAGGCGCAATTTCTTGGAAGCGCTCGAAAGATAGTATCGGTCTGGATAGCAAAGCCGTTATCAAAGCGCATCCTGAGCTGTTAGCTAAATTTAGTAAAACCAAGCAAGGTAGTCGTCGCTTCGTCATCTTAAACGACTAAGCCGAAACCTACTACACTTAACCAAAACAAGCGCATAACTGCCCACCCTAATCGGTGGGCTTTTTTATGGCTAAACACATTTTATTAAACCCATAAGGAATATCACCATGATTAAAGGTCTAACCATAACCCCACCAGTTTTAGGTCGTATCAGTATTGGACGTGTCATTCAAAAAGATGGCAAGCGTTTGCCTGCTAAAGACGATCAATTCACTATCACCAGCCAAGTTCAAAATAAGGATGGCTGGATTAACCATCCACTCGATGAAAAGCTACGCGCAAATAATGACGGTAAGCTGAGACACATACCGGTACGCATGTTGTTTAACGATCCTGAGCTAAACCTGCGAGCTGAGTACACCTTGTTCGATAGACAAACCGGACGGCCACTATGCGTGGGTGACGGTGAGCAGTGTCAACGCCGTACAAACAATGGCGTGGAAACGTTGCTTTGCCCGTCACCTGATCGTTGCCCATTAGCGCAAGGCGGTGCTTGTAAGCCGTATGGCAGACTTTACGCAAATCTGAGTGAAGACGACGAGTTAGGCACGTTTATCTTTCGCACCACAGGCTTTAACAGTATTCGCACGCTTGCCGCACGGCTGAGCTACTTTGCTGCGGTATCAGGCAATAAGCTGTCCTGCTTACCACTGCAATTAACCCTAAGAGGCAAAAGCACCACGCAAAGCTATCGTACGCCGATTTACTTTGTGGATTTGACACTACGTGATGGGGTGACACTAAAGCAAGCAGTGCAAGATGCGCAGGCAATTGATGCGGAGCTTAGCGAACACGGCTTTGATCAAGCAGCGCTAGAAGAGGCTGCAAAACAGGGTTACGTCAATTCATCCTTTGAAATTGATAACGATGGCTTACTTGATGTGGCTGAAGAATTTTATCCCATGGAGACAGATGACGTAAGCAATAGCCAACAGGGGAGTTATCAGAACGGGTTAGCCACTCATAACGTGACTAGCATTGAGCAAGGGCTGCTGCAAAGCGTGACAGCTGTAAGCTAAAGAAATTGAGGAAGATATGCGGCGTAAATTAGTTAGGTTGAAACAAGCGATTTTAGGTCGCTTGTTTTATTTCTTATCGGTTTATTTTTAGTGGCTTAATACCTAGGTTAAGTCTTACAATGTGCTAGTTCTTCATAACGGCATATTAAAAACAGATTATTACTGTTTAACGTAAGGATAGCTAAAATGGATTTAGAAAAGACAATGGCATTAAGTAATTCAGTACAACTGTCTAAGAAAATATCTAAAAGAATTGCCAATCAGACTGAACGTTATTTACAGAGCTTTGGTGAAGATACGGTAACCACAAAACCTCTTAAAAATGTATGGGATGATATTTGCTATAAGTTCCAAACAGAAGAATTTTGCGGCAAGGTTTACGAGTCCATGGTTGTAGAATATGTTGGTTCACTGGTCGATGCTCTAGAAGACTATGAATTTAATGCCCTCTACCTTCAAATTGAAAGCCTGCGTACGATCCTAGCTGATTCAGCTAAGAGTACGCCATCAGATATAGATGAACACAGTCTTATCAGCATGCGTTTTTTCAAAGATCGAGTTATTTTATATCTCATTGAAGAGTATATTTATAAACGGGCTAAAGGCTACACAAACAAAAGGCTTAGGAAAGCTCTAAATAGTTAAGATAGTCGTGTATGTAACTTATTATTAAAAGTATTTTTAACACAGAAAAAGGAGCTGAATTATCAGCTCCTTTTTATTACTCTATGCATAAGGTCTATCGGACGATATAAGTCTCATAAAAAAATACAGGACTCCCTGACTGTATGAGAACAGATGTTCCCATACAATAATTAGGAGATAATCATGGAAAATTCAAACGCAGCACAGCCAATAATCGAGCAATGTAATCACATACCACAACTACTGAGTATTAAAGATGTTGGTAGCTATACTGGTCTTAGTCGTTCTACGATTTATGAGATGGTTAATGAAAATTCTGATCGTTATGACCCAACATTCCCTAAGAAGCTACAACTGACACAGGTAAGAGTAGTGTGGGTAGCAAGCGAGATTGCAGAATGGATTAATACGAAGATTGCAGAACGTTCAGTATAGATTTATCTGACCGCCCTAACTTTAAAAGTAGGGCGGTTTATTTTTTTGTATTATGAGAGGTTTCTTAATCTAATACACTAAGTAATATACTTTAGGCATAAGAAAAGGCTTCAGCCACTTTGTGTTTACAATCAAAGTTTTACCGCAATTAAAAGGCTATTTCATGCGCAAAATTTTGTTAGGGAAAAATTGTGTAGGGTGGTACTTGGCGTTCATAGAAATAGGCAAATAGTCTTTCGAATAAAAGACTATTTAAACAGGCTAAAAGACTATTTAAAGATTCTTTAAAGACTATTTCTCACTATTAAACGTATATAAAACAAGGGCTTAAAGGTCTCTCTAGAGAAATGATAAAAATATTTATCTTGTTAATAATCATCTATCACTATCTTGATCAAAAGCAGCCGCTAGTAGGGCGCTGTAAGGGGTCGCCTCATTCTCATGCATATAGATTTAATAGGATGACGTTGAATGGCTACTTCTTAGGTGTGCCGAGTTATTGAATGCACATAAACTAAGCTATTTACGTATATCTTACTTCAATAAAAAACCACCTTAGCATTACGCAAGGTGGCTTGGTTTTTTACTAGGCCATAGATACTTTATCCAACGAGCTTCAATAGCTCGTCAAAGTCAGTAATCACACCGTATTTCACAGCTTGGTCATCAAGGCTATTATCATCGCCAGCCTTTAAGTTTAATGCATCAAAGAAGCATGTAGCACTCTCTATCCGATACTTTTCTTTTTCGCGCAAATCCGCGTCTAGCATTGAGCCTTTGGTTTCAGCCACAAAATAAATATGACGCACTTTACCTTCGTTAAATGCAATGGCCCAGTCAGGATTGTAGTCGCCCACAGGGGTTGGTATTTTGAATCTATCAGGCAGCTTGGCATATACCGCTACATCGTCAATAGCACCTTCCAGCTCCTGAGCAAATCGTTTTTCAATGCTTGAGTCCGTCGCAACATAGTCAAAAACATGTCGACTAACTTTTAGTGAGTCGCTAGGGATTTTCTGATTAGACACAAAAATCTCATTAATCGGGTAGGTCTGGTCGGTCGTATAATAAGTAAGTCCTTGGATAACCATCTTGATACGTGCTTCGTTGATAAGGCGAGCTACCTCACGGATGAAAGCCTCAGGGTTATTTTTGAACTGCGCAAAAATTGCGTTGTTGATACCTTTTAAAATAGCCACGATACTACGACGGGTAAGATCCGTCTGTTCACTCAGTGAGCCTATTAAGTCGTATTTCACTTGTGAACGTATAGAAACATCTGCTGATTCAGTCGAGGTGGTAGGGTTGCTAAATGACTGCCTAGCGGTCAGTTCTTCATGAGTGATAGTATCGCGCTGAGTAGATTGAGCGAGCTTATAGCTAAGTGATTCTACAAAGTTGTTATTCCTTTGTTTTGCTGCTGCTTCAATATACTGAATGCTCTGCGCTATAAGTTTTTCACTATCGATCTTAATCTCAAATACTGCCTTGTGATTAATACGATTCCATAACTCTAAGAATTCTTTTCTCTTAAAATTATTCTCATTGATGGGATTGGGTGTTGTCTTGTTATCATTCTCGGTCATATCTTCAAGGTCTTTGGGATTAAAGATACCGCCGATTAATTTTACGATTTGATCCGTCAAAGGTATAAGTGCCTCTGGTAGCGGTGCTAAGCTATCACTGTTAACGGCTTCATGATAGCTATCTGTGATATGTTTATCAAAATCTATGTAATCATTTTTAATAAGATAATGGACAATCATATCAGCGTCACGCTCGCTTACCTCATGCTTGCTACCATCATCTAGCGTTAGTACTTTATTATAAAAATAGTCTTTTGTGGCTTTAGTAGGTCTACTAGATAAAGCTGCTGCCAGCTCTTTTTGCAAGTTAGTCACAAAGTCGGTGTAGCTTTCGTTAGTGACAACGGTAAGATTGTTTATAAGATGAATATCACCTTTGGACAAGTGATTGGCATCCATACGCAAACCATCTTTGCGTACTGCCAAACGCAAGCCTCGTCCTACTTCTTGTCGGCGAGAAATGGTGTTTTCAGAATGTTTTAAGGTACAAATGACAAATACGTTAGGATTATCCCAGCCTTCTCTTAGGGCAGAATGTGAGAAGATAAAGCGGACATTTTTCTTATGGCGTGTCTCTTCTGAGTCGTTTGGCTCCGGAAAGGACAGTAAGCTTTCTTTATCTTTTAAAATAAGGTCATAAGCGTCGATATCATCTGTAAGACTGACTTTACCGCCCAGCTCTTCATCTACAAAGTTTTTGGTTGTAGGATCAACCATATGCTTATTTTTATCCAGTGAGAAGTAGCCATTATGAGTGCGATCGACGTCAATCTCACTTAGATAGTTAAGATAAGCATCGTTTTCTATATTTAGACCTACCATTTCATCGACCAACTGTTGATACTGCTTAACGAATATCTGCGCATACTCTCCATCAACACGATTGCCTTGTTCATTGTATTGACGGTATTTGGCTACTTCGTCAATAAAGAATAAGCTCAGTACCTTTATATCTTGATTGAATAGTACCCTTTCTTTTTCTAAGTGAGCGCGAATAGTCTCTCGTATCTGAATAGTGCGCATCAATTTTTCATCGATTTGACCTAGTGCCTCACCAACATGGATTTTGATACCATTGGTAAAGGTTAAAGACTGATCGCGAGCGTCTATTTCAGCGACGACGTAACGGTCTTTGTATTGTTCAGCTTGATTGGATAGTGTGTATAGATCACTACCTTTTTTAACACGACGAATACGACGTTTGACGCCTGATTTGGTTTTTTCTTCTATATCAAGCCTAGCAGTAGGGTCTGATGAAGACACTTCTATATCTTGTAAATACAAGTAGCTATGAGCACCTGATAAGCCCTTAACCTCAACACCTTTGACGGTAATTTTTTTAACTAGCTTTTGATTGTAGGCATCTAGCGCGTCTAAGCGATAAACCAGATTGTAGTCGCGCTTATGGGTAGCTGAATAACGCATGATGAATAAAGGATTAAAATAACTCAGGCTCTCTAACGTGTTCTTAGACTGCATTTTCTGAGGTTCATCCAGAATGAGAATAGGGCGGTTGCGACGTATCACATCGATAGGACGACGTGAGCCAAAGTCATCCATTTCGGCATAAATCTTACGGGCGGCTTTATTGTTAGCGCCTTGTTTTATGGTGTTAAAAGCTTGAACGTTAATAATCATTGCCCAAACATCTGAGCTTGAGCTAAAAGTTTCAAGCTCATGCAACTGGTCAGAGTTATAAATAAACGATCTGGGCTTTTTGCCAAACTTTTCTTGGAAGTGATTAGCCGTCATCTCAAAGGTTTTTGCTACGCCTTCACGGATAGCAATGCTTGGTACGACGATAATAAATTTTGACCACCCATAACGCTTATTCAGCTCCATCATAGAGCGGATATAGCAATAGGTTTTACCCGTACCCGTTTCCATCTCAATGTTTAGATTGATAGCACTAGTGGTTAGGTTCTGCCCTTTACCACCTTTACTAGAGGTGTCATCCGTGATTAGCTCAGATGACTGTGGCAAGCCTTGGCTTGCCTGCACACGTTTTATGTTCTCTAATACTTTTGAGGGGTCGTCAATAGGCGCATTGGCATAGCCGATATGTAGCTCATCGAATAATGAGGATTGCCCAGTACTAGCCAGCTCGTCATTGGTGAATAAGGATAAGTTTTCGCCTTTTGGCTCAGGTAATAGGTTTTGCTTACCTTGGTCAATAGTATATCGCTGCGCAATCTCTTTGGGTTGTCCGATAAAGCAATCTGCAACAGCATTAACCGAGTCAAGCTGGTATTGGAGCTCTTTAAATTCAATTTTCATGACTGAGCTCCTTAGATGAATTCCACTTGCGTATCAGGTGACAGTTGCGCAAAACGTGCTTTAATATTGGTTTTGTCTTGGTCATGAGCTATCGCCAGCTCACTTGAGACAAATTTAAGTGGCTTATCCTTTGATATCTCATCTATTAAATCAGTCGTTAGCGTATCAAAACAAGCGACCAAGCTATCTATACCCACGTAATAGACTGAGCTGCCTTGAATGTCTTTGACTTCGATAGGTAAGGATAAAGGCACACCCCAATCGAGCATAACTTGAAATAGCAAGTCCTCCCCAGTGCGGTCTTCTTTGATATGAGATTCAAGATGATCTAATGCAGCCTGTTCATAGTTATCAGGTGTGTAATAGACGTCTTTCATATTAGTGCTGTCGATTTTAAGCACGCGAAAGCCAATATCTAAGTCTTCAATACCGTCTTTATCTTGATTGTCTGCCAAGATTTTTTGACCAGCTCGGCGAATACGTTCCTTGGATATTTCAGCGATATTAGGTTTAAAGTTATTATCTAAACAAAATTCATAAGCGTCTTTTTGTTTGTTCGGATCAATTGGCTCATCTAGCTGAACCATAATAAATTTACGTTCTTCACTATTTTCAAAATTTGATCTCATTATAGAGTGAGCGGTAGTCGAGCTACCAGCGAAGAAATCTATAACTATGTCGTTTTCACTAGTAACCATACTTACTAACTCACTAATTATTTCTTCATCTTTGGGGTAAGGAAATACATTATTACCCATTAGTTGAGTTAGTCTTTTTGAAGCGGCTCTGCCGTCTTGGTAAAATACACTGTAGGGAGTTTGTACCTCTTTGTCCTTTAAGTACGTTTTTAAGCATGGAACATAATTTTCATCGATACCGAAATGTACAAGTCCATTATCAATCCATTCTTTCATTTTTGCCTGAGAGTTAGTAACCCATCCTCTAGAAGGAACTTTAACTGGTTGCTGAGTTATTGGATGTAAAACCTCATATTTTGGTCCGCCACCACCAGGCCATGATATATCTGATGCAAAATAAATTCCGTTTTTATCCATATGACTATAGTGCTTATGATCCTTAGAAGGGTCACCATCTGCTAAATTTTTATACCAATTTTTTAACTCTTCATGTATTTTTTGATAATCATTTTTAAACTCTTTTTTTAATTTGTTTGCTTTTTTATAGATATTATCTAAACCTTTCTTTTTTTGCCTCCAGATTATTTTTTTGTTTTTGAGATAGCTTAAGCTCTTCACATAGCAAATTATATATTCGTGTGAAACAGAGATATGCTGGGAGTCATTTTTTCGCCCGCCTGCCCATACTAAATCAGCAATAAAGTTATTCTGACCAAAGGTTTCATCAAGAATCAGCTTTAATTTAGCATGTTCATTTTCATCACAGCTCACAAAAATGACACCGTCTTCTTTTAGTAGGCTTTTAGTCAATCTTATACGACTATACATCATCGTTAACCAGTCAGAATGAAAGCGTCCATTGGTTTCGGAGTTAAGCTCATAGTTATCTATCAGTCGATTACCTTCCTCATCAACTTGCTCAGAACGCTCTAAGAAGTCTGATGTGTTTTCAGAAAAGTCATCTTTATAAATGAAGTCACTGCCTGTGTTATAGGGTGGATCTATATAGATCATCTTGACCTGACCCAAATAGCTCTCTTGCAGTAACTTTAGAGCATCTAAGTTATCACCTTCTATAAATAGATTTTCAGTGGTGTCAAAGTTCACACTCTCCTCCCGCGCAGGACGTAGCGTTTTAGCAATAGGGGAGTTGGCTTCTAATATTGCTTGACGCTTACCTGGCCAGTCTAAACGATAGCGTTCTTGACCACCCTCAACCAATGACTGTGACAGCTCTTGACGCAGCAAATCAAAATCTACAGCCTTTTTTAGATTACCATTATCGTCTTTTGACTCAGTGATACAGTTGGGAAATAGCGCCATGATTTTTTGCACATTGTCATCGACTAGGTTAGGGCTGTGCATGTCGAGAGAATCGTTATCAGGTTGGTTTGCTTGGGCAGTGTTAGTCATCTAGGTCTTCCTAAATCTGGTGAGTATGAATAAAGTACGACAATTGGTTGTAGCCATTATTTTTGAATAAGTTTTATTAATGGGCTTTATTAATGAGCTGATTGAGCTGCTCTTTAAGTTTATGTAAACGCATATTAAGCTCAACTTTACGGTTGAACTGTGGCTCTTTTTTGACCTTTTTTTGAAGTTGCTCGACTTGCTTTGTCAGGCTCTCGACTTGCTGCACGTGCTTGAGCTTATCTTCTATACTCGTTGTGGTACTGATAGAGACGGTAGCTGTCGGCTTCAGTTCTGCTTTTGCAACGATACTCACTTCAGTAGAAGGCGTGTTACCCTCAATGGTCTCTGGCTTAATGTGCTGACTAGATGGCTTTGGCGTATTAGTAAGCTTATCCGTCACAGCATCATTAGCAATACTAGGCAGCAATTGCTCAATCAGATGGGTATATAGGTCAGTCAGATTAAGTATCAATGGTAACGGCTCACGTTGATCGCTGGCGAGCCATTCTGAGCTATAGTATTTATTTAGCACGATTTTTGACTTATCTGCTTGGCTCGCACGCTTGTAAGCAGCAATAACTTTGACCCGATCATTATGGATGATCTCAAAAATAACGGGAGTTGTTATCAGCTTATCAATGTACTTGAGTATACTTAAGTCAATGTCAGCAGTGCGAGCGACAATTCTAAATATCTGCACTTCTTGAAACAGAGTATCGGTTTGAATATTTAGCGAGCCAGCAGAGAGCTTATATGCCCAAGTGATTTTTGCCACTTCATCGATAAACTTTTGCTTAAGCTTACTGTTAGCAGCGCCTTGCTCATAGAGCTTGTTTTTGGGTATGGGTCTATCAACGGCAGCCGATTGAGGATATTGGTATAAAATCATAAGTCGCTAGCACTGTCTATAGGTTGGCTACTGCATGAAGTCAGCTCTTCGACCACAACAAACCCTATAAGCTCAAAGTCATTGAGCTCATTTATGTCATTTTTTAGAGCGGTAGTCGTCATACCGCTGAATAGACTGTCAATATCTTTGTCAGCTTTGACTTCCTTGATCGCCTCTATAGCTAAGTCTAATAGTAAGCTATAGTGACTCATATCTTGACCATCAGCGGTGCGCTTATTAAAGGTCTTACATACCTCTAATATAGGTTCAGGCTGCCCACGGCACGCTTGTCTAGCCAAACTCAGCAAGTGCTTCGCTTGGGTATAATCTGCTATGACTTTTCCGTCGTTATCAATATATATTAGATAATAAGGGTATAGCTGGTTAGTTTTCTCGGCATCAGTTTTATGATTTGTGCGTCCGTTAGCTTGAGCTAGCTCACGTGCTTTTAGGGCAAAAATGACACCAGCAGGTAGTCCTAATCTGTCATTAGCAGGAACGACGGCATGTAGTCCATTAGGCAGTCGCTTTAAGTTAGGATTGGCTTCTATATAGCTAAGTAAATCCATACGAAAGTCATTAAGGCCTAAGTCTGTAATAGACACACCAGTATTGGCATCTTCTAAGTCTAGCACTTCAGTCTGCATACGTTTTAGCTGTTCATGACGATACGCAATGTCATTGGCCTTAGAACTCAGTACGTTATCATCGCCTGTGCTAGACATGTCTACGATGACCATGCGGTTTTCGACTCGCTCTCGTAAATTAATATACTCATCTAGACTGATATCTGGCCAGTAGTTCACCAGTTGAATCTGATCATTGGTAGAGCCGATACGGTCTATTCGCCCAAAACGCTGGATGATACGTACGGGATTCCAGTGAATATCATAGTTGATAAGGTAATCACAGTCTTGTAAGTTTTGCCCTTCAGAAATACAGTCTGTTGCTATCAAGATATCAATCTCTCTAGATTCGTCAGGAAAGATATCATCCTTTTGTTTAGATCTAGGCGAGAAAAGTGTCAATAACCCTTGCATGTCGTAGCCCTTACGGCTGCTTACCATGCTCTTTATCGTGGTATGGTTTTCGCTACCCGTAATCTTAGCGGTATGTAAACTGAAATCATGCAATAGCTCTGGCGCTATATGCTCGTATAAATAATTAGCAGTATCCGCAAAAGCAGTGAATATCAGTACCTTTTGGTTACTAGGATTTATAGGGTTATTAATCTTATCGATCAAATGTTTTTTGAGGTGTTGGAGCTTATGGTCACGCTCTGGCGTAACTGTACTAATAGTACTTATTAATCGCCTAACGACAGCGTAGTCCGCCTCTAAATCTGTGTGCCACTTTAATATATCCATGTCATCAAGATGAACTTTGAGTTTACCGCCTACCCAATCGTTAGGGCTAGTCGGTCCATCTAGCCCTTCGTCATAGGCATCATCATCGTATCCTGTGCCAATATCAATAGATAGCAGGTTATTACTTTTTCGAGCCTGATACTCAGCTATGCTAGATAAGGCTTGTTCTAAACGGTTCTTTAGATTATGCAATGTTAAACGGAATGCATGAACAGAGCTTTCTAAACGTTTGAGTAAGTTGACCGTCATTAAGGCCTGTAGGCTTTTTTCTCGATCTTGCTGCTTGAATCGTCCTTTGCCTTCGACCTCAGTGTCATATAGATCTTCGTATTTCTCTAATGCACTGGGAAATATGTAGGTAAGCGGTGCATACACAACCATTCTAATGGATGCCAGCTCTTTATAAATCTGATTAAAGGTAATGCTTTCATCTTCTGTAATAGCACAGCGGTATGATAGAGGTCTTAAGCGTGTTGGGAACTGTCCAACTTCCTTGGTGTCATAAAAGCGCTGAATATGCTTGCGTGAGCGTGCAATAGTAACGCTATCTAATAGCTTGAAAAAGTCAAAATCTAACATATCCAATATGGCTTTAGTGGTTCGATTCTCTACGGGCAGTTTCGACCAGTTGTTAAAACTGGCCTGAGCATTTCGGAATATAGTGTCAATGTCTCGCTTAGTATCGAGCTTATCGTCTAGGTTCTTACTATCTCCTTCGTATGCTAGCGCCAGCTGATTTTTTAGATCATTAAAGCGGTTGTTCACAGGCGTTGCTGAAAGCATCAGCACTTTAGTTTTTACACCTTGTTGTATGACTTGCTCCATTAATCGATCATAGCGAGTTTTCTTATCCTTGAAGTTATCGCGATTACGAAAGTTGTGTGATTCATCGATAACTACCAAGTCGTAATTACCCCAGTTGATTTTTGCTAAGTCTATTCCAAGGGTTTCACCACTATTTCTAGATAGATCAGTATGAAAGAGGACATCGTAATTGAAACGATCTTTAGCAAAAATATTGGTCGTCAAGTTGGCATTATAGTTAGTCCAGTTAGCACCGAGCTTTTTAGGACAAAGTACTAAGACACTTTTGTTGCGTAGCTCATAATACTTAACGACCGCAAGAGCAGTGAATGTTTTACCTAAACCTACGCTATCCGCTAGGATACAACCGTTATAGGTCTCAAGTTTATTAATAATGCCGACCGCTGCATCTGTTTGGAAGTTGTAAAGCTTCTGCCAAATAAGCGTGTCATGATAGCCTGTCAAATCGTTAGGCATGACATCTTCGTTCAGATCTTCAAGAAACTCTTTAAAAATATTGTAGAGTATTAAAAAGTAAATACGTTCAGGATCGTTCTCTTGGTAGACCGACTCAATATGACGAACAATCTCGTCAGTGATATCAGTGACCTTTTGCTGATCTTGCCATATTTGATTAAACAGGTTCAAGTAGGGCAGCGCATAGTCTGAATCAAATCGATTAACCATGTTTGAGACGGCATCACCTTTCTCATAGCCAAGCCCAACAGGGGTAAAGCCTTGGATAGGCATGTAAGTAAGTAGTGACGTTTTGTCCTTAACACACACAAACTCTTGCATTGGTGCGTTAGTAGTATTTGACTTAAAGACAGCTTTATTACGTATCCATTCAGCACATTCTTTAGCGATGGCTTTCTGAGTCAGTTTGTTTCTAAGATGTATCTCAAACTCAGTACCATATAGGCTGTCCTCTCTATTGAGCTGGGGTATGACGAACTCACGCTTTTCTTTTTTAAACTTATCAGTAACATCATTAGCTACAAAGGTGGGAGAGGTGAATAAAAATTGCATTCCATCGATATTCTTAAGCTCCTGTTTTAAAGCAGCATAAGCATAGATAGAGAAAAAGGAGGCTGCTATCTGTAGCTTAGAGCCAGTATGCAGGTTTTCTTTTATGTCATCGCCAAATCTGTGATTTAAGTTATCTATAAGTTTCATAATTCAGCTTTTAATTGTGTGATAAATTGGTAGGATAAGAGCTATAACTGTTTTATAAGTAAAACTAAGTTTTTAATAGATACTATATTACTCAATATTATTTCAAATTTCAGTCTCAGGATTTACTCTTAAGCATTTCAAGCACTTTATCTTCTCCCAGCTGATCAATCAATATTTGCAGTTGCGCGTTAGAGTCAGCTTTGGTTTGCGCATCTGCTTTAAACTCTGCTGTATCTCTACCTTCTCTCAAAGCATCTAAATAGTCAGCCCATTTTTGCATCATTTCCGCACGATCATCAATGTACTCAAATCGACCGTAAGCCGTTCCATTAGGATCTTTCGTTGTATGACCCAGTGCCATCTCTACAAGCACTAGAGGGTACTTCAACTGCTCTTGCAGTATGGTCTTAGCCGTCGCTCTAAAGCCATGAGCACAATGTATATCTTTATAACCTAAATCCTTCAGACGCTTATTAGCAGTCGCATCAGAGATAATCTGATGCTTTTTTGCCGTTTGGCTAAAAAATACATATTCAGTATGACCGTTAATTTTATACTGCTCTCGTAATATGTTCACAGCTTGACGAGGTAGGGGAACCACCATGTCCTTGACCATATTTACCTTGCCTTGACCCTTCAATGGCTTTAATTGCCACCTACCAGCCTCTAGGTCTAGATCTGCCCAGCGCATGCGCCTTAGGTCACCGTTACGCACAAAGAGTAAAGCTAATAGCCTAAGGGAATTTATGGTGTTTGGGTCACCTTCTATTGTCTCGATGGCTTTAAGTAATTTAGCCAAGTCCTTCGGTTTAGTAACCGCAGGACGATGACCGTAATTTGACTTAGCCAACTGGCTCTTAATGAGCGCCGCAGGATCGCTCTTACAGAAGCCTCGTGCTCCAGCATAGACAAACACATCACTGGCAATGCCAGCACAGCGTTCAGCCTTGTCTGTGGGCTTACCATCCTTGTTCAATGAGTTTGCTTGAATGTCTAACAGCACTTCAAGCATTTTAGGTGAGGTGATATCGCTGATTGGCTCGTCACCAATATATTTGCATATAAGCTCAAGACGACCTTTCTTACGAATGAGAGTATTGCTCTTCTGAGTCTGATCTAGACTGTCAAAATACTCCCAAGCAAAATGATTAAAAGAGTTTTTAGTTTTACTAATAATACTTTTCTTTTTATCTTCACGGTGTGTTTTAGGGTCAACGCCTTTGCTCAACAGATCTTCATACTCACGCCAAACTTCACAGGCACGAGCATACGAGATATTTGGATATATACCGATGGAGATAATACTTTGTTTAGGATTGGAAGGTGGGTAGTATCGATACATCCATGACTTAGTCTCAGTAGGACGTACCATTAGGAAGAGTTTAGGATGATTTTTGACAGCAACGAAGTACTTCCTATCTTCAGGCTTATGGCTGCTGATGCTTCTGTCTGAACTGATCGCTTTTCTTTCCATATCCTAGATCTCCATGAGTAGACTCAAAACTCGGTATACTTGACAGTATACTCAAAGTGCATGGATTAGGATAGATTCATAGGACAGTATGGAACGTCAGATACAACAAAGCCCCTGACATCAGGGGCTTTAGCGACTTCAAAAAGAAGTATAGAACTATATAATGGTACCCGGAGCCGGACTTGAACCGGCACGCTATTGCTAGCGAGGGATTTTAAATCCCTTGTGTCTACCAATTTCACCACCCGGGCAAAACTTGTTTTATCTAAGATGTAAACTAGCTGATAGACCATCTAGTTACTAGATAAGTGGTCGCTATTATAATCGGTTGTGATAATAATGCAAGCCAAAATTAACGTAAAGTTAATAAATAATTGGAGGCTGGAGTCGGAATCGAACCGGCGTTAACGGAGTTGCAGTCCGCTGCATGACCACTCTGCCATCCAGCCAATCAAGGTCGCCTATATTAGCAAAAATATAGTAAATTACAAGTCCTTTTTTCATTAAAAACAGCTTATTTATTATCTTATCTATATTTAGCCCCAATTTAGAAGCGTTTATACTGTTAATAGGCTTTTTCAAACTATTAGTAAACCAGTGTTTGATGATGATGGTTTAAAATATAGTGCGCTAAACTATATCTCTATTGTTACGTTTGGCACTTTTCACATCACGATAAGTGGCCGTGCAAATTAATACGAGTACGCCAAGAGTAATGGCGGGCCAAATTAAGATATATAAGCCGTAGATAAAGACGTTGTCCATGATATCTCCTTATAATATTGCTAAGTAAGTAGCGATTAGCCAAATACTGCTGACCAATCACTACTTGGATAAAGCGACTTTGATTTAAGATTTAAGTGACGATGGGATTTCCGACTTTTTATCGTAATTGCCCACACGCTGCTTAATTAAGTCGAAGTCGAAGTGTTCGTCTCCCATCAGGCTGATAATCACACAGACGACGGTACTAGCGCCGTAAGCTGTTAGAGAGGCTAGCAGGACCATATATTGACGTAAGAAGCCAGTAGCGAAGATAAGCATCAGCACTAGCGTGATAACTGCGGCGACCATGCCAATCTTACGACCTAAGAATCCAAAGACCATTAGCCCAATAACAACCGCTGCACCGACACTGGCCAGTATTTCAAAGAATAGGGCGGTGACACCAGTGATTGGGAGTAATTCGAAACGGGCAACGCAAAATAAGAGTAGTCCGACGATAACTGCTGAGGTAAAGGCAGTATTGGTGACGCGATTCCAAAACACACTGGCGATAACAGGGAAGACAATAGCCCCCCATAGTGCACCAACAAATACTAGCATGACGAGAATATCAAGCTTAAAGCTCGCAAAAATTAGTCCAGCTGCTGTCGCAACAATCATCGTGCCGCGACCAATTAGCATCATTGTTTTAGGTTTAACATGGCCTTTTTTGGCGATATTTTTACCGTAGACATCAGCCATCATAATAGTTGATAGCGCTGATAAATCTGAGTCAGCGGTCGAGGACAACGACCCAATCACTAAGATAAAGAATAAGGCGATAAAGACGGGATGCAGATAAGTACTGACCATTTGAGGGATAAGGTTGTTCATATTGCCATCGAGTGGCTCGACGCCAATCGTTACCGCCATTAGTCCAATCATCCCAAGACCAATAACGATACCAGCATAGCCGACTGTAGCAGTGATAAACGTCGCTTTAATCTTGGTTTTATCGATCGCAAATAATCGCTGAGTGATGGTTTGATTACCGATAGCATATGCTAATACAGCGACGAAGTAAGGCGCACCTTGTTGAAAGAATGCCTCAGAGGAGAAAAAGTTCTGCTGCTCTAACGTCAGGTTCGACAGCCCGCTGACCATAACCTCAGGGCCACCCATGCCAAATAACACGGCGGGGATAATAACAATACCAATGGCCATTAGAGCGACCAACTGGGCGAAATCCGTAAAGACGGATGCTCGAAACCCTGATGTCAATGTATAACTCAGGACACCGATACCTGCGATCATTACCCCTGTTTGGAACGATAATGGCGACAGTACTGACACCAATGCCCCAGCAGCGGTAAAGTTGACCATCAAGCTAATTAAACTGCCCATAATATTGGATATGGCTAAGATTAATTGGCTTGATGAACCGTGGCGGGCATGAATCAGTTCACCTAGTGTATGGCCGTCTGGTGCCAATTCACGAAAGCGCATACCAAAAGGGTAGATGAATAAAATCATCAATGCACCCCAAAAGCCATAATGTATCGGCCCTGATACGCCGTACTTATAGCCAGAGGTGGCCGCAGCGTAAAATGAGGCTGCCCAAATCCAAGTGGCGGTCATGCTGGCTGCACCCATACCAAAGCCAACACCGTGACCTGCGACCATAA
Organism: Psychrobacter sp. 4Dc; assembly: GCF_002836715.1. GTDB lineage: Bacteria > Pseudomonadota > Gammaproteobacteria > Pseudomonadales > Moraxellaceae > Psychrobacter. The sequence goes on along the minus strand of NZ_PJAT01000050.1, from coordinate 50,678 downwards.
ATCCAGAAGTGGTCTCTTTATCTTTTTTGATTAATAAGGACAGTAAATAGGTGCCGCCATAAAATGCTAATAATAATAAAATAATCGTTAATGATGAAAATTGGAACAATGACTCAGTTTTCAAACTCAGACCTCGCAATTGTTAGTTGATGAATAAAGTTCAGTAAAAATGAAAGATACCAAACCATTAGGAATACAGCATAGCCTACACAGTCCTCATACCGAACGTATGTGGCTAATATAAATAGCGAAAATACCAACTGCAGTGGTAAGCAAATGCTAAGTGTTACGCCCAAATCTTAATGAGACAGATACTGTCAAATCAAAAAGACAGGGACTACTTTCAATAGGCGTCAGTTAATGGGTAAACCATCACGCTATTAATAGGCATACACAAAGGTAGCTACATGCTAAAGAAAACTCATGTGATGAGTGTCTATAGCGGAATTACGAATAAGCACTAAGCCATGATAAAATGACCCGAACTCGATTTAGACAGCCTTATCAGCTGTAATAAACAATAGCTGAGAAATCTCTACTCATCTATTGCGATTGATGTGTTACTAAGCGGCATTAATAAATAAAACTACATATTTGTTAAGTGCCTGTAACATATTTGCGGGATAAGAGTAACCTATTATGTCATTAACCTCAAACATTATCCGATATTTACCAAACAATGACCGAAGATGATATATAAGTATTTATTTAAAGAGATTTAATAAGATTTTTAATAAAGCATTGAAAGATAAGGTTTTATTGTTAGTAGCATCGAGTGATATATCGCTATGAGCTAAGTTATAACCATGAATGGTTAGCTGAAGCTTTCATTAGAAAAATAGATAATGAGCGATAGATGATGGTTGCTCTCAATGAACAAGTAGAAGTGAATTTTTATATATTATCTTGTTTGGTATAGTAAGTGACTCGGTTATCACGTAAAAATCCAGCCAATCCAAGGCCATAACGCTCAGCCACGCGCACTGCTGTACTGGTAGGCGCTGACATGCCAACTAGCCACGGGATTTGACTTCGAATAGACTTTTGAACCAGTTCAATAGACAGACGCGAAGTCATAAGCACACAGCTAACGTCTGCTTTTTGGCGTAATTGCCAACCGATGAGTTTATCAAGTGCATTATGGCGGCCTACATCCTCGAATAAATGTAGCTGCTGATTATGTATCGTCGCTGCGGCATGTACCGCACCTGTCAGTTGATGCGTATGTTGCGCGGCATCCACTTGTTGACGCAGTGCCAATAGGGAGTCAAGACTTGGTGCGCTCGTTTGAATGCCATTTATACCTGTCTGTCGGTTATGTTCATGGTGTAAATGGTCTTGTGAGTAAGTACTTAAATCAGGCAAAGCTTGCGTTAGTCCAGTAATACCGCACATACCGCAGCCTGTACGCCCTGCGAGCTGCCGCTTTTGTGCCTGTATACGTTGATGGCAGCGTTGGCTCAATACCAACTCCACGACATAGATATCGTAATCTTGAAATCGTTCTAAGCTTTGCTCAATTGATACTGAGTCAAGATCTTCGTCATTCGAATCTTGAGCAAACTGCTGATAGCTAGCTAGATCTGCAAGATGAGTCACTTCCCAGTCGAGTAACTCGTGACTGTGTTGAATTAAGCCTTCGCTAAATAAGAACCCAACAGCCAAATACTCTAACTGATGAGGACTAGCCATCAGCACAGCATAATGAATCCCATTAATGATAATAGAGACCGCAGCTTCTACGGCTAAGCTAGTAGTCTGAGATTCAATTTGAAGGTGAGAGTCATGATTAGGGTCACTACTAACTGACGGGTAATGATGCTTTTGTGCTAAGTGACTACGAGCAAGTGGTGTCTCTGATAACCTCTCATCGTTAGATGATTTAGGTACAACTCTCTTAATGTCGGTTGAGTTATCTATCATAGCGGGGTCGATAAGAGCCTCACTTTGCTCAGCATTATTTTCAATGGTTATCACGGTTTATCATGGCCTAAAATTATGAGCGTGCTTATGGTCATCTAGAGGGAGAGCCAATGAAAATATTATTATTGGCTCTCCGCAGTATGATTTACGCAGGCGTAGCGATCGATGTATTTGCCTCTACGCGCTCTAAAATGACAGTGGTCGATTTGTACGCTGGGATATGAGAATCTGGCGCATGTGTATCTAAATCAAAGAGGTCATTGCACTCAGGGTAATAAGCAGCAACAGCGTTAGAGGCAATATCCATCTCGCTCAATACCAATGGGCCTAATACGCGTGGTTGCTCTAGGCTATCTTTAGCACGCTGGCGAGTGACCATAACACGGTCACCTTTTTGCCAACCTAAACGACCTATTTCATCGGGATGCATGAACAGCACGTCACGGCGATCCGTTTGACGATAGCGGTCTTTAAACCCAAAAATCATAGTGTTGAATTGATCATGGCTGCGGACACTGGTCAATTGCCAAACCTTTTGCGCTGTATTTTCAACATCATCGATATCGTTTGCGGCTGCCATTTGTGCGGCGACAAAAGTAATCGGATATTGTGGTACTTCAAACTGAGCTTTGCCGCTCTCGGTATTCCATACACGCTGACGCGCCGCATGATACAAATGAAAGCCACGCTCAGAGGTGCGAATACGCTGATTAAAGTCTTCAAATCCATTAATCGCTTGAGCGATATAGTCTCGAATAATATCGAAATCTTCACTCATCGCCAGCCAAGGAATAGACGTGTCGACGCTGAGTACATGGGTCGCAATATCCGCTACGATTTGCGCTTCAGATTTTAAAGTGTCGCTAACAGGTTTGAGCTTGCCCTGAGTTGGTACGATCTGACACATTGAGTCTTCGATAGTGGCAAATTGCTCACCCTTTGTGGTGACAATGCGTTCGGTACGACCTAGGCAGGGCAGGATCAAATTATTAGCACCTGGGTATAGCATAGTCTCATTGAGCTTAGTGCCGACAAATATATTAAGCTGAGTAGTGGTTAAGGCTTGCTCAATGGCGCTGGTATCAGGGGCAGCCACTGCGTAGTTACCACCCATACCCATAAAGACTTTTAATTTGCCAGCGATAAGAGCCTTGGCACCTGTGACGACATCGTAGCCATGCTCTTGTGGCATAGGGTGCTTAAACACACGCTCTAAACTGTCTAGTAAGCTTTTGCTAGGGCGCTCATGGATACCCATGGTACGATCACCCTGTACGTTGGAGTGTCCACGTACTGGAGAGGCACCTGCGCCATCAATACCAATCATGCCCATCAGCAGGAGCAAGTTGGTAATCATCGCGACATTGTCATCGCCCTGCACGTGCTGAGTAATGCCCATGCCCCAAGTGCAAATCGTTGCTGGACTATCAGCCACTAGCTCAGCGAGATTGACAATATCTGTCTGAGAAATACCGCAGCCAAGCGTGATGTCTGCCCATGATTGCTCTGTTAGCCACTGTTTTATAGGTTCAAATCCTGAAGTATGAGTGGTAATAAACTCATGATTGATTTTATCGTTTTCGATCAGCCATTTGGCAATGCCTGTCAATAGCGCTGCATCACCCCCGATTTGAATTTGAATAACGTCATCGACCATGTCAGCACTTTGACCGGCTGCCATGTGCGTTGGTTTTTGCGGATTCCTAAATTTACTCAGGCCTTGCTCACGCATCGGGTTGATTGAGATGATTCGACAGCCTTGCTCATGCGCATGGGCGAGCATCTCTAGCATACGTGGATGGTTAGTCGCTGGGTTTTGCCCAAACATCAATATCAGCTTGGCTTGCTCAAAATCTTCTAGCATCACTGTCGCTTTACCAATACCTAGCTGTCTGCTTAGCATTACTGAGGTTGGCTCGTGACACATATTTGAGCAATCAGGCAAATTATTGGTACCAAAGCAGCGTACGAATAACTGAAATAAGAAGGCAGGCTCATTAGTCACACGGCCTGATGTATAAAATAATGCCTCATCCGGTGAATCTAGCTGTCCTAACTGCTCAGCGATCAGTCTATAAGCAGCTTCCCAAGGGATAGGAACATAGCGATCTTGCGCCGCATCGTAATACATTGGCTCTGATAAACGACCACTATGCTCAAGCTCGTAACCAGTCCAGCCCTGTAGTTCAGTGACAGTATGTCTTGCAAAAAACTCGGCATCTGCTTTGTGGGTCATGGTCTCACTGGCAATGACTTTAATACCGTTCTCACAGACATCAATGGCTTTGTGTGACTTATGGTCAGGCCAAGCACAGCCTGGGCAGTCAAATCCGCCTTGTGGCTGATTGCTTTTAAATACACTTATACCGCCACGCAAAAATGTCTTATAGTCCATTAGCTTTTGGGTAGATGAGATCAGCGCAGGCCAACCAGCAGCAGGGTGGGAATAAATAGGAATTTTGCGCATGACAGACCTCATAGATAGATGACAACAGCGAAGCTTTGATAGACGACAACTATATAATGGTCAGTGAAAAGTTCATATGATCATTAACTATAGATAACAAAAAACCTCCAAGAAAAATCAATTCTCTTGAAGGTCTTTGAAGTTATCGGAAATGGTTATATCCGACAGGTACCAACTTACAAGTCGTAAGTCATGGACAGCATTAGCTCAAAAACTTAGCTCAAAATCAAACTGTCATCTTCAACTTTTTCGCCACGTGTTTGCTCGAACATATCGAGCAAATCATGTACGGTCATACCTTTACGAATGTCGCCAGCCACATCCAACACGACTTGACCCTGATGCAGCATAACGGTGCGTGTACCATGTGCCAACGCTTGTTGCATTGAGTGGGTAACCATCATCGTGGTTAGCTTATTGTCCGTGACAATCTTATCAGTCAATTCTAAGACAAATGCCGCAGTCTTAGGATCGAGAGCTGCAGTATGCTCATCAAGCAGCAAAATCTTAGAGGGCTGCAATGATGCCATTAGCAAACTTACTGCCTGACGTTGACCACCAGAGAGCAGACCCATACGATCGGTTAGACGATTTTCTAAACCTAATTTTAAAACGGATAGTTTTTCTCGGAACAAATCACGGTTGTTCTGGTTCAGTGCAAATTTCAGACCGCGATTACCACCACGTTTGTAGGCCAAAGCCATATTTTCTTCAATCGTGAGCGCTTCACAAGTGCCCGCCATCGGATCCTGAAAGACGCGAGCAACCCAATGCGCGCGTTGATGAGCAGATTTCTTAGTTACATCAATGCCATTGAGCAAGATTGAGCCACTATCGACACGCGTCGTACCGCTTACCGCGTTCAAAAAAGTAGATTTACCTGCGCCATTAGTACCGATGACAGTGACAAATTCACCATCAGCAATGTTTAAGCTGATACCACGTAGGGCAGGGTTTTCGATAGGCGTGCCTGGGTTAAAGGTCAACCGTAAATCGGTGGCTTGCATCATAATCGTTATTCCTTATTATCTCTTCAAGCGTCACAAGTATTATCAATACTTGCTTTGACTGTCATTAGGCGCGAACCTTGCGTGATAAAAACTTGGTTTTCGCTTTTGGCAATACCAAGGCTAGTACCACGAGCAGTGCAGTAATCAAGTTCAAATCCTGTGGACCAAAGCCGATACTACGTAGCGTATCGCTTGATAGTGCGACCTGAATAAACAGTTTGTACAATACCGCGCCGACAACAACGGCAAAGGTGATCAGCCAAATACGCTTGGCAGGAATGATCGTCTCACCGATGATGACTGCTGCTAGACCGATAACAATCGTACCGATACCAATTGAGATATCTGCGCCGCCCTGAGTCTGGACAAACAGTGCTCCCGCTAAGGCAATCAAACCGTTAGAAATCGCCATACCGATGATAGTCATCCACGAGGTATTGATACCTTGCGCCTGTGCCATTCTTAGGTTTGAGCCAGTAGCACGCATCGACAGACCTGTCTCAGTACTATAGAACCAGTTCAAAAATAACATGGCAGCTGCGACAACAACACCAATAATTAGGCAGCGCATCCAATAACCATTACCATCGGTCACCAAGGTGCTAAACACTGTGGTTTCGCCAAGAAGAGGTAGGTTTGGCGCGCCCATGATACGTAGGTTGACAGAATATAAGGCAACCATGACCAAAATACTGGCAAGCAGCTGCAAGATGCCAAGTTTGACATGTAGCCATGCCGTGACGATACCAGCGACTGAACCTGCTAACATCCCAAAAGCACAGGCCAACCACGGGTTGATGCCAGCGATGATAGAAATACCAGCGACTGCGCCACCTAACGGAAAACTACCGTCAGCGGTCAAATCTGGAAAGTCGAGCGTACGAAATGAGATAAGCACACCGAGTGCTACTAGGCCATAAATCAGACCACTTTCAAGCGCACCAAAAAAAGCAATTAAAGACATAAGAGATCAGTAAGTCATAACCAAGTGTCTAGCGTATGGTACCAAGATAAGTAAATGGCAATTGCCAAAATCATCTATCTGCTAAACAGCTAAGCGGTGAATTTAACAGATTAAGCAATCTGCGGTTAGGGTAAACCAAAACATATCACGATTAACAGCGATCATAAGCTACCTTCGTTTGAAGCGATGGTTTAAGGAACTGCAATGTAATCAATCAACATATCCTCTACTTAACAAGTATCAGATAAATTGTCAGACAAATACAGCACTATCAAACACGCTTGCAAAAAAAGACTCTGTTTAGACAAGAAGCCCAGCCTAATGACTCATAGCTGGGTTTCTTATTTAATCAGTAGCCGTATACTTTAAGGTATGCAACACAGTATTAAGTAGTGTCGCTATCTTATTTATACCTGCTATTGTGAGCCAAATACAAAGGTGCGTTATTCTACCACTTCTTTAGCTTTATCGATAACCGCTTGTGGCAATGTGATGCCTTCTTCTTTAGCATGTTTTGGACTGACGTATAGATCAAGCGCTTGTGGAGTGTAAACTGGGATAGCACCTGCTTTTTCACCGTTTAAGATACGTACGACAATTTTACCAGTTTCGCGGCCAAGCTCATAGTAGTTCACGCCTAGAGCAGCAACAGCACCGCGTTCAACTGAGCTAGTGTCCGAGGCAATTAGAGGGATTTTACTTTGTTTAGCGATTTGATAAAGTGACTCGTACGCTGATACCACGTTGTTGTCAGTTGAAGTGTAGATCATATCGACCTTACCTTCGAGACTACGCGCTGCCATCGCGATGTCGTTACTACGCTGTGCAGGCGCTTCTAATACATTGATACCTAGTGGTGTTAGCTTCTCTTTTAGATTTTTTAAGATAATCGTTGAGTTGACTTCACCTGGGCTATAGACATAACCGACGTTCTTTAATGATGGAATGATTTGATGCATCAAATCAATCTGTGGCTCATACGGTAGGGCATCTGATGCACCTGTAACGTTGGTGCCAGATCCATCTAGCTTAGGTACCAGTTTGGCTGCTACTGGGTCAGTAACTGCTGAGAATACCAATGGAATACTGCTAGTAGAAGCAGCAACAGACTGCGCAGATGGTGTTGCAATAGCGACGATAACGTCTGGTGCATCAGCGACAAATTGCTTGGCAATCTGACCAGCAGTAGCAGTGTTTCCTTGTGCGCTTTGGAAGTTAACCGTTAGATTTTCACCGTCTTTAAATCCTGCTTCGTTTAGCTCGTCGATGACACCTTTACGTACATCATCAAGCGCTGGATGTTCGACGATAGCGGTAATAGCAACGGTCTTCATAGCTGTCGCTGCATCACCACTAGCGGCAGCATCCGTAGAGCCATCATCTTGTGCTGATTGGTTGCAACCAGTCAAGATAGCAGTACATACACCGCCTAATAATAAAGCCTTACCGAAATTAAAACGACCAAAACGATTTTGAGACAACATGGGTCTTACTCCTAAAATAATAGTGTGTCCGTACACTATATAAATAATTGACGAGCTAATAGATAGCTTACTACTTTTTATTTGGTTTCGGCATCAATATCAACATTGATGGCGTTTTTTAGTAACTCTGCTGGCAAGCTGACACCTTGTGTTTTGGCGTGCTTAGGACTGACATATAAGGTCAGATCATTCATGACTTCAGGTTTGATGGTGTTGACCGCTTCGCCATTTAACACGCGATATACCATCTTGCCAGTGGTACGACCAAAATCATAGTCATTAACACCAAGCGCAGCAGTCGCGCCGCGTTTTACACTGAATTCATCAGACGCGATAATCGGTAACTTGAGCTCATTTGCTGCTTGAGTCATGGCCTCAAAGGCAGAAGCAACATTGTTGTCAAATGAGGTATAGATAATATCTGCACGTCCTTGCAAACTGCGCGTCGCCATACCGATATCCGTTGGACGATTGGCAGGAATGTCTAATAGTGACAGACCTCGTGCTGGCAGAGCTTGTTTTAGGTTCTCACGCAATGACACTGAGTTTGCTTCACCTGGGCTATAGACATAACCGATGGTCTTTAAGTCGGGTTTTATCTGCTGCAACAAATCCAACTGCGGCTCTAGTGGTAATTGGCTTGATAGTCCAGTCAAGTTGCTTTGAAAAGGCTTGCCATCTGCCGTAATGAGCTTGGCACCTAGCGGATCTGATACAGCGGTGTAGATAATAGGGATAGTGGTGGTCGCGGCTACCACTGACTGCGCAGAAGGCGTTGAGATTGCTACGATCGCATCAGGATTGTCTCCTGCAAATTGCTTGGCAATCTGTCCTGCAGTCGCTGTGTTACCTTGCGCACTTTGAAAGTTAACAGTTAGGTTTTGACCTTCGACATAGCCGTTATCAGCCAACTCATCAATAATACCGCGACGCATATCATCTAATGATGGATGCTCAACGATTTGAGTAATGGCAATAGATTTGGCAGGTTTGTCTGTAGCCGTGCTATTTTCAGCAGTCGCTGCGGTCTCGGTAGAGGAGTTTGAGCAGCCGATTAGTCCAAGTGTGCTAATGGCACTAAGAGCAACGCCATATAGGCTTAAGCGTAGAGTAGAAGCGATAGTCATTATTAGGTTAACTCATAGGTTATATCAATCGCAAAAACCAAATAGATACCGCCAGACTGACTGAGACTACTAATTTATATAGTAGTCATTTTGCTCATCTGTTTGGTGTGCTTTGGTTTTTTACCATGATATTGAAGAATGCAGATTAGCCAAGTCAATGCTATGTTGATGCTGAAATAGCAGGCTAACAATTAAATAAAGTAATCGTTCCATCGATTATTATGTTCATATTATGACAGTAATGTAAGTTATCGCAATAAGAAATTAATGTGTAGCGGTCATGGTGATGGATAATAAAAAAATCATCACTTCTTTTTATCTTATTAAGACGCGTGATGCATTGAAGCTCTTATGTAAATCTAAATATAACAGATGCCACTAGGGTACTTTTGTTTGCTCAAACCATATGCAAAAGGCTTACATCCTAGCAACGCATCTATTACGTACTCACTTCATAATTAACGTAAGCTAATTTTCATACGAGAAACATGATGGGTCTAAGGATAATCCAGTCATTTTGATGACATTGTGCTGACATAGTGGATATGAAACAGACGCTATTATTTATCTAATTTTTCGAATGACCATTTTAAGGATAATATTATGAACACTGCTAATCTTAAATTATTAACCATCGCCAGTATCACTGCTACTTCTTTGATTGGATTGCCTGCTATGGCAAAAGATGGTCATGGAAACGGGCACGGTAATGGACATGGTAATAACAAAGGTAACTCTGCCCATGTCAGTAAAAACTACAAGCATAGCGGCAATGCCCACCCAAGTATTAACGCCTATCGCAATGCTAGCCCAAATGCTTCATTTAAGCGTGATCTTGATAGATACGGTTATAGAGTAGTCGGCAAGATAGATAGAAGGGATTATGACCGTTCTGTCGTTTTAGACCGTTATGATGACCGTTACGTTCGTATTCGTACGCCAGAAAACAACATTGTGACGGTGATTAATGATACGTTGCAGATTATCGATATTTTGAGTAGATAAGTATCAGGTTTGGTTTTCATGAATTTGACAAATCAACCATAAAAAAAGATGCCCTAGTGGCATCTTTTTTTTTATTTTTTAATGTTAAACATAACCGTTATGCCAGCACGTCACCAACAACACAAGCATCCGGCAAGGTAACGACGGTTAAGCCGGTCTTTGGCTCACCAGTTGACAATACCATACCTTCTGATACGCCAAATTTCATCTTGCGTGGAGCAAGGTTGGTCACGCAAATGACTTTCTTATTAATCAATTGCTCAGGCTCATAAAACTTGCGAATACCGCTAAATACGTTACGAGGTTTGTCTTCGCCAACATCTAGCGTGAACTGTAGTAACTTATCAGCACCTTCGACATGGTTACACTCTAAAACGTGTGCGACTTTCATCTCGACTTTGGCAAAGTCTTCGATACCAATATAGTCAGTTTGCTCAGCATCCACATTAGCATCTGTTGCAGGTGTTTTGTCTTTTGCGGCAGGCTTACTATTGTCAGTCGCAGCAGGAGCGTCTGCTTGAGTTAAGGATGCTTTAGAATCTTCTACCATTGCTTCGATATCTTTTTCTTCGATACGCTGCATTAATGGTTTGAACTTATTGATTTTATGACCTAGTAACCACTCATTACGACTGGCAAAACTTAGATCATCAAGGTTCAAAAACTCTTTCGCATTGGTGGTCAATTCAGGTAATACTGGCGCGAGATACACCATCAATTGACGGAAAATATTGATAGCGACCGAGCAGACGTCTTGAACTTCTTGCTCAGTACCCTCCAATTTCGCGAGTGACCATGGTTTTTTGGCATCGATATATTCGTTGGCCTTGTCCGCACATTGCATGATTGAGCGCATAGCACGCGAGAATTCACGATTCTCATAGGCAGCAGCAATCTCATCGCCCGTTTTGGTGATGTCTTCTAACAGCTCTGACTCGACGCAAACTTCTGACAACATGCCGTCGTACTTTTTAACCAAGAATCCTGCACTACGACTGGCGATATTGACGACTTTACCAACCAAGTCAGAGTTGACCTTTTGCATAAAGTCTTCTAAATCTAAGTTGATGTCTTCAACTTTATCAGACAGTTTACTGGCAAAATAATAACGCAGGTATTCAGGATGTAAATGCTCAGCATACGTCTCGGCCTTGATAAAAGTACCGCGTGACTTACTCATTTTTTCGCCATTGACCATCAAGAAACCATGGGCAAAGACGCCTGTTGGCGTGCGCAATTCGCTACCCGCTAGCATTGCTGGCCAAAACAAGGCATGGAAGTAAACGATGTCTTTGCCGATGAAGTGATAAACCTCGGTTTTGTGCTCGTTTTCTTGTGCCCAGTAGCGGTCAAAATCAAGCGCTTGGTCTGTCCCTGCACGCTTATCACATAGGTTTTTAAAGCTTGCCATGTAGCCGACTGGCGCATCTAGCCACACATAAAAGTATTTGTCTGGCTCATCACTTGGGGTGTCTGGAATTTGGAAGCCGAAGTAGGGCGCATCGCGTGAGATATCCCAGCTGGCAAGTCCTGCCTCAAACCATTCTTGAAGTTTGTTGGCGACTGACGTTTGCAAGCGATTCTCACTGCGTGTCCAGTCCTGTAAGAACTGCTCAAACTCTGGCAAATCAAAGAAATAATGCTTGGATGTTTTAAGTACTGGCGTTGCATTAGACAATGTTGAATGCGGATCTTTTAGATCTGTTGCATCGTAAGTGGTGCCACATACTTCGCAGTTATCGCCGTACTGGTCTGGTGAATCACATTCTGGACAAGTACCTTTGACAAAGCGATCGGCTAGAAATAATTGCTTTTCAGGATCAAACAGTTGCTCGACATCTTTTGTGCTGATATGTCCAGCGCCATTAAGACGACGATAAATCAGCTCAGAGAACTGTTTGTTTTCTTCTGAATGAGTGCTGTGGTAGTTATCAAAGTTGATAAGGAACTTTGAAAAATCCGCTTCATGTGAGGCTTTAACTGAGGCAATTTGCTCTTCTGGTGTTACGCCATTGGCCTCTGCTTTGAGCATGATTGCCGTACCGTGTGCATCATCCGCGCAGACATAGGTGACCTGATGGCCTTGCGCTTTCATCGCACGTACCCAAATGTCAGTCTGAATATATTCTACAAGATGCCCCAAATGGATATAGCCATTGGCGTAGGGCAGCGCACTGGTTACTAGAATCTCACGCACAAAATCACCTATATTTTTATATAAACGGGTTAGTTATCGAACATCTCAAGCGGTTCATCGCTCATCGATGCGACATCGTTAATGCTAAAAACTTCTAAAAATAATAAAAATTCAAAAAGTGTGCCTATGATACCGTAAATCAAATAAATTTGTGATATTCCTTGGTAATTACTTCTCATTTGGCAAGCACTAATTAACCACAAACAATAGCCTTGCATTGAATCTGGTCATTATAGATTAGTTATCAATCAGCCATGAAAAAACCCACCAAGCAGTATGCCGAGTGGGTTTTTTATTTATCTATTATTCGTTTAGATACCAGTGGTTAGTCACAATAAATGGCTAAGCGATAATCTACCTTAGAATGAACCAAACATCGTCCCTAAGATAATAACAGCAACCACAGCGACCAATGGAATAACCATCGTAACCATCGCCAAATTTAAATAAGATTGCTTATGGGTCAGACCACAAATCGCTAGCAAGGTGATGACCGCGCCACTGTGCGGAAGCGTATCAAGACCACCTGCCGCCATAACAGCTACGCGGTGCATCAGCTCAGGGTCGATACCCGCATTGACGGCCATTCTTAGATAGTCTTCACCCAATGTAGATAGCGCAATACTTAAGCCGCCAGACGATGAACCTGTGATACCAGCAAGCGTAGTCATCGCGACCGCTTCTGAGATCAGAGGGTTGTCAGGGTTTAAGTTCAGGATGCTATCACGAATGATAAGGAAGCCTGCTAGTGATGCGATAACCGCGCCGTAACCCACTTCTGATGCCGTGTTAAAAATAGGCAACATCGAGTCATAAGTACCACGGTTAATGGTTTTTTGCAGATTATTCCAGTGTCCGATGCGGAGCAGAATTAATACTACACAAGCGACGACCAACGAGATAATAATTGACCATAACCCAAGCGAGCCTGCGACATTCAAGTCTGGGAATTGAGTTTGTAGACTACTGAAATCTATCGATGGGAAAACCATATAGGTCAATATAGCGTTTAAGCCAATAACCAATACGAGTGGAATCATTGCAATGGTAAACGAGGTGTGATGCGTATTTAATGCTTCAGCTTCCTGTGTGTCTGCACCAAGCCCGCCCACATCCTCTTCATCATGCTGACCATAGCCTTCGCCCGCTGCATTGGCTTTTCTGGCGCGTGATTGTAACCACATCCAACCACAAATAAACATAATCGTACCACCGATAATACCCAAAATAGGGGCGGCAAATACGTTGGTGTTGTAGTAAGGAATTGGAATAGCATTCTGAATGGCTGGCGTGCCTGGCAGTGCAGTCATCGTAAACGTAAATGATCCTAGAGCAATCGCTGCTGGAATCAAACGTTTTGGGATATCGGCAGCTCTGAACAAGTCCTTGGCAATAGGATAAATGGCAAAAGCCACCACAAACAGTGATACCCCGCCGTAAGTCAAAATTCCACAGACCAAGATCACCGCGAGAATGGCTTTGCTGGCACCGAGCTTTTCGACGACGGTACTGGCAATCGCGGTTGCCGCACCAGAGTCCGCCATTAAACGCCCAAACAATGCGCCCAATAAGAAAATAGGGAAGAACTTAAGTAAAAACCCACTTAACGCGCCCATAAAAACATCGGTATACGCTGGGATACTGCTTAAAAAATCTCCTGATAAGAATACTGCTAAAGTCGCCATAATCGGTGCTAATATCAGCACAGAATAACCGCGATAAGCAAAAAACATGAGTAATAATAGGGTAATGACAATCGCAAATGTACTAAACATGATAGCCCTCCTTGGCAAAATTAAGACAGCGTGTATGTCGCGCTTATCGATGTAGGTCAATAAAATTAATCAAAATAAGCCTATGTCGTCTGTTTTATCAAACATAAATCTAGACTCATAGACTGCTAACCATTAATATCTCGACAATTTAACTCCCGCACAGCGTTGACTCACATGCGCTGATGGTTATTTTCTAGTCGCTATGAAAATAATATGTTAAGTTAGCATAAGTATTTTATACATGATATATCGATATAATATGTATTATTATAAATAAAAATATAAAGTATAATGTTTGATATGAGCCGCGCTTATCAAATGGAAGGCTATTGACAATAAGCGCTAACCATAAAAACTGGTCATCAATCTCATCACAAACAGCAAATTTACAAGGAATGTGAATATGTTTAGTGCCATCACTAACGTGAGCGTACAGCTGGTCAATCGCTATCTACCATCTCCGTTTGTCTTTTCAATTGTTTTAACCCTCATTGCGTTCGCGGTTGGCTTAGCTATTACTGGTCAAGATATGATTGCGATGGCAGGGCACTGGGGTAATGGACTGTGGTCGTTACATAGCTTTGCGATGCAAATGGCGCTGATTTTGGTCACAGGTTACGCGTTTGCCAGTGCACCCTTTATTCAACGGTTATTGGACAATCTTGCCAGCAGAGTTCATTCTCCTACGACCGCCATTATCGTATCGACCCTAGTTGGGTTGGTCGGCTCATGGATAAACTGGGGCTTTGGTTTAATCATCGGGGCAATCTTTGCAAAGGCACTGGCCAGAAAAGTGGCTAACGTCGATTATCCGCTATTGGTCGCGGCTGCCTATTCAGGATTTGTAATTTGGCATGGTGGTTTTTCAGGTTCGATACCGCTGACACTTAGCTCGGGCGGTGATACGCTACTGACGCTGTCAGGCAATACCATGACCGAAGCAGTACCTTTATCGCAGACGGTATTTGCAGGCTACAACATGCTGCTAGTAGGTTTACTTATCATTATTTTGCCTCTGCTAAATCGCTTTATGCATCCAAAAAACCCTACGGTTATTGATCCTAAGCTGATCAAAGAAGAGGTCTACGTCGCACCTCAGAGAGACACGCCTGCACAAAAGCTAGATGATAGCCGTATTATCGCTGTCATCCTATTGGGCTTAGCACTGATGTACTATATCAGCGAGTTTGGTAGTAACGGTTTTAACCTCGGGCTAAACATCGTCATTGGTCTATTCTTGTTCATAGGCTTGCTATCGCATGGCACGCTAGAGCGTTATTATCGTGCCGTACACTCAGGAATAGGTGGCATTACAGGTATTGTGCTATTGTTCCCGTTCTATGGCGGCATCATGGGCATTATGACGGGATCAAATGCGGATGGTATCTCTATCAGTACGCAAGTGACCGAATTTTTTGTCAATTCCGCTTCCGCAGACAGTTTCCCGATTTTTGCATTTTTAAGTGCAGGTCTGGTCAATGTCTTTGTACCGTCAGGTGGTGGGCAGTTTGCTGTACAGGGTCCTGTTATGATTCCTGCTGGTATTGAGCTAGGTGTTAGTCCAGCTATTACTGCGATGGCAATTGCATGGGGTGACGCATGGACTAATATGATTCAGCCGTTCTGGGCTTTGCCATTATTGGGTATCGCAGGTTTGGATGCGCGCGCTATCATGGGCTACTGCCTGATAGTACTGGCAGTATCGGGTGCTATTATCATGAGCGTGTTTTGGCTATTGGTATAGTCATTCCACTATAAAAATATTACTGCGTTAACCTCGCTTGAAGTATTTAATATACATCTACACTCGGTTGCCTTGTACTATTTTTAAATTGAATTGACTATACAAGGTTATAACGCGCAAAAGAAAAACAAGCATAATGAGTTTTTGCTGTTGAGTTTTATTAAAAGCAACAATCAAACGGATAATTGAGACACTTAATTCAGCATTAGTTTATGCACGGATTAAAAATATACATAACAGTCATAGGAGACAAGTATGAGTCAATCAAAAGTATATAACAGTGCCGAAGAAGCGCTAAAAGGTGTCGTCAGTGACGGGCAAACGCTCGCGATCGGTGGCTTCGGACTATGCGGTATTCCAGAAGCATTAATCGAAGCGCTGCGTGATAGCAAAGTTAAAGAGCTGACTTGTATCAGTAATAACGCTGGTGTCGATGACTTCGGTCTAGGGCTATTGCTACAGACACGCCAAATAAAAAAAATGATTTCATCTTATGTAGGCGAAAACAAAGAGTTTGAGCGCCAGTACTTGGCAGGCGAGTTAGAAGTTGAGTTGACGCCGCAAGGTACATTGGCTGAAAAACTGCGCTCAGCCGGCGCTGGTATTCCTGCATTTTATACTGCAACAGGCGTAGGTACATTAGTTGCTGAAGGTAAAGAAACTCGTGATTTTGATGGCCGTACTTATGTGTTGGAGCATTCCTTACGTGCTGATGTCACCTTAATCAAAGCGCAAAAGGCAGACAAAGCGGGCAACCTAATCTTTAATAAAACCGCTCGTAACTTTAACCCAGATTGTGCGATGGCGGGTAAAATCACAATTGTTGAAGTAGAAGAAATCGTTGAGACAGGTACGTTTGATCCAGATAAAGTGCATCTACCGGGTATTTTTGTGCAACGTATTGTATTGAATGCTAGCCCTGAAAAACGTATCGAAAAGACCACGACTAAAGCTGTAGAAGGCGCGTAAATAAAAACGTGGTCGGAGCTTAATCGTACGTGACATTAATAGTCAATTTTAGATTGATAATAGTTTAGAGAGCCAATTGATTAGATAACTGGCTGTCTCAACGAATAAAAATAGAATATCGCAAAAAATAAGGAAATCAGCATGGCATGGACAAGAGAGCAAATGGCGCAACGCGCTGCAAAAGAGCTACAAGATGGCTACTATGTGAACCTAGGCATCGGTCTCCCAACGTTGGTCGCCAACTATATTCCTGAAGGCGTAGACGTATGGCTACAATCAGAGAATGGCTTGCTAGGTATTGGTGAGTTCCCTACGGCAGAAAACGTAGATGCAGACTTAATTAATGCGGGCAAGCAAACAGTAACAGCAGAAGCTGGTGCTAGCTATTTTAGTAGCTCAGAGTCTTTCTCAATGATTCGTGGTGGTCATGTCAACTTGGCCATATTGGGTGCAATGGAAGTCTCAGAAAAAGGCGATCTTGCCAACTGGATGATTCCCAAAAAGATGGTTAAAGGCATGGGCGGCGCGATGGATTTGGTCGCAGGTGTACAGCGGGTGATTGTATTGATGGAGCAAGTCAATAAGCATGGCGAACCAAAAATTTTGGCAAACTGTGAGCTACCATTAACGGGTAAAGGCGTGGTTGATCGTATCATTACTGAACTTGCCGTATTAGATGTTACTGATAATGGCCTAAAACTGGTTGAATTAGCAGATGGTGTGAGCTTTGACGAGCTACAAGAAAAAACACCAGTAAGTATTATTCAGTAAACTTTGTACAGTAAAGTGACTATCCTAAGATTAATATGTTTTCTCCCGCAAATAAATACGCCACTATGATTATAGTGGCGTATTTGTTCAGTTCAATTTTATAAAAACTAATAATATTTTAGACCATGACAAGGAATATGTATGGCGACCCAACTAGAACAAGATTTGACAGGCAAAGTAGCATTGGTCACTGGCTCTGCAAGTGGTATCGGACGTGACATCGCTGAAACTTATGCAAAAGCAGGCGCAGCGGTTGGTATTGCTGATATCAACCTTGAAGCGGCACAAAAAACCGTTGATGCTATTGAAGCGGTTGGCGGACGTGCTCTCGCGATTGCTATGGATGTTACCTCAGAAGATGCGGTAAACGATGGTGTACAACAGCTAGTTGATACTTTTGGCAGTATTGATATTCTGGTTTCTAATGCTGGTATTCAGATCATCGACCCTATTGATAAAATGGCGTTTAGCGATTGGAAGAAAATGCTTAATATCCACTTAGATGGCGCTTTTTTGACCACTAAAGCAGCGATTAAGCACATGTATAAAGGCGATAAGGGCGGCACAGTTATTTATATGGGCTCTGCGCACTCGCATGAGGCCTCATTATACAAAGCCCCTTACGTGACTGCTAAGCATGGACTACTAGGACTGTGCCGTGTGTTAGCCAAAGAAGGTGCAGCGCATAAGGTACGTTCGCATGTGATTTGCCCAGGATTTGTCAAAACGCCATTGGTAGAAAAACAAATCCCAGAGCAAGCAGCTGAAAAGGGCATCAGTGAAGAGTCGGTTATTAACGATATTATGCTGGTCAATACCGTAGATAAAGAGTTTACGACAGTAGAAGACATTGCCCAATTGGCGCTATTTTTAGCGGCTTTCCCAACCAATGTATTCACTGGACAATCTATCGTTGCCAGTCATGGTTGGTTTATGAATTAATATATATGCCATTTGCATATACCACAGCGTCAGACCTACTGGCGTTGTGGTTTTTTTATGCGTCCAATTCAGCTACACTGTCACGATAGAAGGTTTGGCTAATATACTCATTAACGTTATCGGTTGTAATATGCGCAACGAGACGACTTGAGCGATTTGTCAGATCTACCCACTTGTATAGGCCATAATAGTAGCTATGTTTAACTTTATGAAGAAAAAAACCACAAAAACCGAAACGCCTCAGCAGCAGGCAGAGCGTGATAGTGCCGTCGACAAAGTCCTACTTGGATATGAGATAGGTGCCGTCAGTATTGCCACGATGGTCACAGGACTTGAGCGTGATGGCGAAGCACTTACGTTAGACCTGCGTTTGCCAAAAGATAGCAATCCTGAAGTTATCCAGCAGGAGCTCGGGCAGTTGCTACACCCGCATGGTATTACCACGATTCATATGAATGTGCGTCTGCCTGCGCCAGAAAAGGGTTCAGGTTCAAGCTTACCAAAGCAGATGCCAAAGACAACCAATGCGATGGAATCTCAGCCTTCATCTGGCGCTAATAACAATGCTAATAGCACTAACGCTGAGCCACCGATTACGAAAGCGGCACCTACTCAAGCTTCATTGGCCGCCCATCCTCGTATTCGTCATATTATTGTGGTGGCATCGGGTAAGGGCGGTGTGGGTAAGTCAACGACGACGGTCAACATCGCACTAGCACTACAGAAGCTTGGTAATCGCGTTGGGGTGCTAGATGCAGATATCTATGGTCCTAGTATGCCAACGATGCTAGGCGTTGCTGATGTGAAGCCGCAACTAGAAAACGAGCAATTCGTGCCAGTTGATGCACATGGTATGGCAATGCTCTCTATCGGTAGCTTACTTGATGGAGATAATACGCCGGTTGCATGGCGTGGACCAAAAGCCACGGGTGCATTAATGCAGCTATATAACCAAACCAACTGGCCGCAGCTAGACTATCTAGTAATTGATATGCCGCCAGGTACGGGTGATATACAGCTGACATTGGCGCAGCGTATCCCTGTCACGGGTGCTGTCATTGTCACGACACCGCAGCATGTTGCATTGCTCGATGCGCAAAAAGGCGTTGAGATGTTTAACAAGACTAATATTCCTGTGCTTGGCGTGGTTGAAAACATGGCGCTACACACTTGTAGCAACTGTAACCACACCGAAGCGATCTTTGGTACGGGTGGCGGTGAATTTATCGCTGAGCAGTATCAGGTACCGCTATTGGGTCAGCTACCACTTGCCAGTGGCATTCGTGCACAAGTTGATAAAGGCGTACCAAGCGTCTTAGCTGATGATGAGTTTGCGACCTATTATTTGAGCATTGCCAAAAATATCGAAACCAACATCAATAAATTTGCAAAGCCTGTCGATGATAAGCGGATTTTTTGATAATGGAGAAGTAGCCTAAGCTAGCGACTTTTAAAGTGAATGTATTGTCTAAAAAGAGGATATTTTGAACTTATCTATTTATCAAAGCCATTTAGACAATACTCCCAAGCAGTATAGAGTCTTACGATTATTTCGCCCGCCGATATACATCATTGAACTCTCAAACAATCAGTTGATTGCCGTTTGCTACTATAAAGATGGTAGTAGCAAACGCTATCAGATTAATGCTGACTTTAGCAATCGCCGAATGGTAATTGCCGATTTTAACAAATTCACAAAAGCTCTCGCTGAGCTGTTAAAAAAGTTTCCAAGACACTTTTTATGGGTGAGTGCGCTTGCATCAATCAATGTTACAGAAACACTAGCAGATGGATTAACCAATATTGAAGTTAAGGTGATAACTGAAGCATTTTTTGTGGGTGCTGTACAGGCAAAAAGAAGAATTTCACTTAGCACCGTAAGCTATCAAGGAAAGATAGTACCTTTAGGAAAATTTGGCTAGGATGCCGATATCATGAATAAAAGCCACGACAAACCGTATACTGCCGCCAACTTAAAACTAGCAAATCTCGAATATCTTATCCAAAATGGTCAGCCTGTTTTTGGTGTTTTCTCCCAAGTCAAAAGTATCAACTACTTAGACTATTATAGTCATCTCATTTCAAAAAAATCCCTACCTAACTGGCGTAAAGAATTAAAAGCCAACCAATTCTGCTTCATTCAGATACTCCAGCCCCCGTATAGAGTGTGCCTCGCGCTCGCAACGATTAAGCTTGCGACTAGTGCTTTCGTTTACATTTATAATGAGGATACTCAGCAGCTGGAAGTCTGTGAGGCGCTACAGCCTTTGACGCATCATACGCACTTAGATGGTGATGGTTATCAAGGGCAGATGGCATTTACACATAAAAAGCTCAGTGTCACCTTGGATTTCAGTCCTGCTCAGATGACTATTGCGCTCGACAGTCAGTATGTTGCAATCACGGCAGCGTTAGGACGCAGCGCACAGCCGTTAGCCATATGTACGCCGACTGGTAGGCGTGGCTGGACGTTTACGCAAAAAGAGCCGTTGACCGCACTATCTGGGCATTTACTTATTAAAGCCAAGTCAAAGTTTCATACTGATGCTCCTGATGCTCAACCTCAAAAAATAACTTTCACCGATGCTACTATTGCCAATCTAGATTGGACGCTCGGCTATATGCGTTATGAGACCAATTGGTTTTGGAGCTGTATCACTAGCTATTTGTCAGATGGTCGTCACTTTTTGCTCAATCTGTCTATGGGTGTCAACGAGACCGGAGCTAGTGAAAATGCTTGCTGGCTTGACGGGCAGATATTCTATTTACCACCCGTTATGTTTGCTCGTGAGGGTTCAAGTATTCGATCAAATCAGCCAGACAGTCTTGAGCCAAGCATAGAAAGTGTAGAAACTGACGCTAGCATATCAAAGCCATGGCGTATCTATCATCAAAATCTTGGTTGGAGCAATGTCGATATTGATTTGAGCTTTACACCGATTACCGTCTATAAAAAGACTGATAATTTTGGTGTGATAGCCAGTATCTTTGAGCAATGGATAGGTTTTTATAGTGGTGAAATTCGAATAAGAGATGAAGTTATTAGGCTTGATAATGTCATGGGGCTCGCAGAAGATCATTTTGCCAAATGGTAGCTTCTAAGACATAACATGGGAATAAATGAGATTAATGGCTGTATTC
Organism: Psychrobacter sp. 4Dc; assembly: GCF_002836715.1. Taxonomy (GTDB): domain Bacteria; phylum Pseudomonadota; class Gammaproteobacteria; order Pseudomonadales; family Moraxellaceae; genus Psychrobacter. Next base: position 29,159 of record NZ_PJAT01000050.1, on the reverse strand, counting down.
AGTTTTAAGTAGCCGCTCCTCTATAAATTCAGCCACCAATTCCGTATAATCGTCGCTATTAAATATTTGCTAAGGAACAACAATGTCTATTAAGTCTGACCGCTGGATTCGTAAAATGGCTGAAGAGCACGGCATGATTGAACCGTACGAGCCAGGTCAAGTGCGTTTTAATGATGCAGGTGAGCGTTTGGTTAGCTACGGCACCTCAAGCTATGGTTATGATGTGCGCTGTGCTCCTGAATTTAAAGTTTTTACCAACGTACATTCAGTAGTCGTTGATCCTAAAAACTTCGATGATAAAAGCTTTATCGATATCGTTGGTGATGAGTGTATCATTCCACCGAACTCGTTTGCTTTAGCCCGTACTATGGAGTATTTCCGTATTCCGCGTGATGTATTGACTATTTGCCTAGGTAAGTCGACTTACGCGCGCTGCGGTATTATCGTCAACGTAACGCCGCTTGAGCCTGAGTGGGAAGGGCACGTCACTTTAGAGTTTAGTAATACGACCAATTTGCCAGCCCGTATCTATGCTGGCGAAGGTGTTGCGCAAATGCTGTTTTTCCAAAGTGATGCTGATGATGTCTGTGAGACCAGTTATAAAGATCGTGGTGGCAAATACCAAGGTCAACGCGGTGTGACACTGCCAAGAACCTAATCAGTAAGTGCTGGGAAAGAGCTTATAAGTTATCTAAAGCTGATAAGCCCTTAGACAGAAAACAAAAAAAGCTAGCCATATTTAATATGGCTAGCTTTTTTATTGTGTTAAATAGAACAGGTCTACGGTTCTATTTACTTCCAGAATTTTTATTTTAAGACCTTTAAACCCGCTTTATTATCGCGCTTTGGTTTAGGCGCTTTAGCAGGGCTATTGTTAGACATTGGTGCTGAGTCGTCTTCTGGCTGATAGTTGTCATACTCTTTTGGATCAAAGAACATTCCTTGTGAGTTCTCTTTAGCATAGATACCCATTACAGCAGTAAGCGGTACCCAAATCTCTTGTGAGACGCCACCAAAACGCGCGCTGAAATGTATGTACTCATTTTCCATGCTCATATTACCAGTAGCACGACTAGCAATATTAAGTACAATACGACCGTCTTGCACATGCTCTGTCGGTATCTGTACGTTATCGGCAGTAGCATCGACCATCAGATAAGGTGTCAAGGCGTTATCTTCTATCCATTCATATAGCGCCCGCACCATGTAAGGACGAGTTGGGGTAATAGAGGTAGTTTCGCTCATCTAATGATTTCCTATACTAGTAATTTTTAATAATTGAAAAATATCTCGTTCAGCAATTTATCAGATAACAAATGCTAATTAACGTCTGTCTTATTTATACTTTATTTTAGGACAGCTTTTGATACTTGTCTAATCAACGCACACTTTTTTGGAAGCTACTGCGCTCAAACACTCTCGTTTGGTATTCAAACAATGGACGGCTAATAGCACGTGGCAACTCGATACCCATCTCGTCTAATCGCCATAATAGTGGTGCTAACAACACGTCACACCAACCAAACTCATCAGCCATAAAATAAGGTTTGTGAGCGAACAGCGGTGACAGAGTAATCAACGAATCACTGAGCTGTTTTTTGGCAATGGTAGCTTGTGCTTTATTAAAGCTATCTGGATGCGTCAACAAGCGTTTACCAAGTACTAACCAATCACGCTGAATGCGCCAAGCCAGTTGGCGAAACTGTGCACGCTCTTGCGGTGTCTCAGGGAGCAGTTTGTTCGTATGATAGCGTTCCTCAAGATATTCAAAAATAACGTTAATCTCATAAAGCGCAATCTCACGCTGCTGTAATACAGGCAAGGTATGATAGGGGTTTAGCTCAGTCAAATCTTCAGGGCGCTCAGAATGTAAGCGAGACAAATAGTAAGCGAGCTTTTTTTCTTCAAGTAATAGGCGTACCACATGACTGTCGTAGCCGTCATCAGCATACAAAATTAGCTGACTACTTGGAATGTCATTCGCATCAATCATGAAAGCCTAATGTTAATAGTGAAGGTTGTCATCGTAAACAAACTCGCAACGTTTATCAAGGTAGTGTACGTAAACATTAGCGCTGAGCGACTTATTTTCCGGCTTATCTGGTATTTACACTTTATATCAAGGCACAAAAAAGCACTACCGAAGTAGTGCCTTTTCTAATTCTAAGAACGGTCTGTTAACTATGACTTATTTAACATCTTTCCAGAATTCTTTATTCAATAAGTAAACTGGGATGAGCAGTACTAATAAGAATAGAATTACAAAGAAACCAATTACTTGACGGTCGTGGCGAGCAGGTTCGCCCATCCACGCCATAAAGTTAACCAAGTCACCAACTTCAGATTCAAATTCTTCTTGGCTCAACTCTTCTTGCATATTATGCAATACGTGAGGCATCGCTGCATTGGCCAGTACTAAGTTGTTTGCACCCCAAGGGCGGCTTGGATCTTCATAGAACGACAGTAGGTAAGTATATACCCAGTCGTCGCCACGCAGACGTGTCTCAAGTGATAGATCAGGAGGCGCTGCGCCAAACCAAGACGCTTGAATCTCAGGATCTATCTCAGCAGTAATGTGGTCACCGATTTGATCGGTAGTAACCATCAAATACTTTTCAACCAACTCAGGCGGTATCTCTAAATCTTTGGCAATGCGTGAGTGACGAACGTACTTGGCTGAGTGACACCCAGCACAGTAGTTCATAAAGATCTTCGCGCCGTTTTGTAGTGAGCCCTTATTGGTAAAATCAATAGGAGCTGTACTACAAGCCAGGTGTTCATCAACGCCATCTGCATTGGTAAATGTACCGCAGCCACTGCCTGAAGCCATTGCCGTACCAGCAGTCAACGTCAATGCCGCGCCTAAGCCTAGACCAGCTAGGGATTTAATTAGCGTGCTCATTAGTGACCTCCGGTAACGCGTTCTGGTGGCTGTTTACACTTCTCAATGGCAGTGTAGAACGGCATCAGTAAGAAGAACAAGAAATATAGAATCGTGAATACACGAGCCATGATAGTTGCCGTTGGGGTAGCAGGCGTCGCACCTAAGTAGCCCAATACAACAAAGCTAATAGCAAATACAGTAAGCGCGATTTTAGACAAGATACCTTTGTAACGTATAGAGCGCACAGGAGACCTATCAAGCCATGGGATCAAGAACAGTACGGCAATCGCACCACCCATCGCAATCACGCCACCAAGCTTGTCAGGAACCGCACGTAAAATAGCGTAGAACGGCGTGTAGTACCATACTGGTGCAATATGTGCTGGTGTTTTCAGTGAGTTCGCTGTCTCAAAGTTTGGTGGTTCAAGGAAGAAACCGCCGCCTTCTGGGAAGAAGAATACCACTGCAAAGAAGCAGATAAAGAACACAACAATACCAACCATGTCATGCACAGTGTAGTACGGATGGAATTCGATACCGTCTAATGGCACACCATTTTTATCTTTTAGCTTTTTGATGTCGATGCCATCAGGGTTGTTCGAGCCCACATGATGCAATGCTACAATATGCATGAATACTAAGCCTACCAGTACTAATGGAATAGCAACAACGTGTAGAGCAAAGAAACGGTTTAGGGTAATACCAGAGATGATATAGTCACCACGTACCCATTCAGCAAGGCCATCACCAATAACAGGTAGTGCTGCAGGTAAGTTCAAGATAACCTGTGCACCCCAGAATGACATGTTGCCCCAAGGTAGTAGGTATCCAAAGAAACCCTCTGCCATAAGTGCTAGGTAGATACCCATACCGATGAGCCAGATAAGCTCACGAGGTTTTTGGTATGAACCGTATAGCAAAGCTCTAAACATATGCAGGTATACAACGACGAAAAACGCAGATGCGCCGGTTGAGTGCATATAGCGAATGAGCCAACCACCTTTTACGTCACGCATGATGTATTCAACAGACGCAAATGCCCCTTCGGCACTTGGGTTGTACATCATCGTAAGCCATATACCAGTCACCAATTGGTTGACCAGTACAATCATTGATAGCACGCCAAAGAAGTACCAAAAGTTAAAGTTCTTTGGTGCGTAGTACTTTGACATATGGTATTCATAGGTTTCGGTCGCTGGAAAACGCGCGTCCACCCAATGCATTAACTTTTTACCCATACTCATATTAAGCCTCCCCAACCGTCAAGATGGTACCATCCATACCATATTCTGGAACGGGTAAATTAAGTGGTGCAGGGACGCCGCTATACACGCGACCTGCTAAGTCATATTTTGACCCGTGACACGGACAGAAAAATCCGCCGTACCAATCATTACCACCTAAATCCACCGCGCCCACATCAGGACGGTAGTTTGGTGCACAGCCCAAATGTGTGCAAACGCCTTCGACAACCAATACGGTTGGATCTAAAGAGCGAGTAGGATTTTTGCAATATTCAGGTTGTAGAGACGCATCAGACTCAGGATCAGATAATAGAGGTCTAACTGACTCTAGTCCTGCAACCATGTCTTCGGTGCGCTTAACCACATAAATAGGTTTACCACGGTATTTGACGACGATCATTTGTCCATCTTCGATAGAACCAATATCTTGGGTCACTGCAGCCCCTGCAGCCTCAGCTTTAGCGCTTGGGTACCAAGAACGGACAAAAGGTGTCGCCACGGCAGCTACCCCAGCTGCACCAATCGCGGCAGTTGAGGCAATAAGAACTCTACGGCGTTGTACATTAACGCCTTCGGCTTGGCTCATTAATACTTCCTCCAGGTGAATGAAATGGGATTATCCCACACTGGGTTTGTGGCTTAGAAAATATACAATATCAAGCCACTTTAGCTGTGCCTAATTTTGCTAATTGTTGCTATTCTAAGCTATTTCGGTGATAAAATAAATTATTGCGTTAAAAATAAAGCAACCTCAATAGGACATATTAGAAGGTTGAATATGACAATCAAACTAAAACAGTTGGATTATCAACGTTTAACGCTAACTTTGCTTTAACAAGGATTATGATGTGATGACCTTATAAATAATAAGGATTTTCAGCAATAGCGAATGATACTTGAAATTAAGGTAATGTTCACTAACTTTCACCATCTAACTACTTTGTAAGTTGCTGTAAAACAAATATCACCACTCTATATAATAAAGTGGTGATGTCTTTATAATAATTAATAATGTTTTGTCAGACTATCAGAAACTTACTTATCGAAATACGCAATGCAAAGTACATATGCGATATTCTAATAAATGTGGCTAGAGAGTTGCCAATACTAGCCTTCAAGCTCGCTCCAGCGTTCAAGCTTGTGCATCATCTCATCTTCGATGGTTAAGAGACGCTCACTAGCAGCTGTCGCCGCATCAAAGTCAGTATTGAACCAAGAGCCATCGGCCAGCTTTTCTTGCAGTTGAGCCTGTTCGGCTTCGAGTGCAGCGATTTCTTTTGGTAAGTTATCTAGTTCACGTTGATCATTATAGTTCAGCTTTTTGGCTACTTTTTTAGGCTTGGTATCTGCGCCAGACTTGTTTGTCGCTTTATTGCTTGCTGCATTATTGGCAGGCGCTTTGGCAGCACGGGATGCTTCTTCGCGGTTCTTTTGTACAAGGTACTCTTGATAACCACCTACATACTCACTGACCACTCCTTTGCCATCTTCATCTTCGCCAAACACCCACGTAGAGGTAACGACGTTGTCCATGAATGAACGATCATGACTGATTAGCAAAATCGTACCACCAAAGCTGGCGACTGATTCCTCTAATAGCTCAAGTGTTGCCATATCCAAATCGTTGGTAGGCTCATCGAGTACCAAAATATTGGCAGGTTTTAATAACTGTTTGGCCAGTAGTACTCGGTTACGCTCACCACCAGACAGTGCTTTGACAGGTGTACGTGCACGCTCTGGGGCAAATAAGAAATCTTGCAAGTAGCTCATGATGTGCGTCTTACGACCACCAACTTCGACAAAGTCAGAGCCTTCCGAAACGTTTTGTGCAACGCTCGCTTCAAGGTCCAATTGATCACGCAGCTGATCGAAAAATGCGATTTTCAGATTAGTACCTAATTCGACGCTACCAGACTTGGTAACTTCGTCATCAGACATATCGAGTAGGGCTTTAATAAGCGTAGTTTTACCCGCACCGTTAGGGCCGACAATACCAATCTTATCTCCACGCATAATAGTGGTCGTAAAATCATCTACTAGTACGTTGCCGTCATATTCAAGATGTAAGTTTTTGACTTTACAGACAAGCTTACCGCTTTTCTCGCCTTGACCCATGGTGATGTTTACATTGCCCACTTGCTCGCGGCGATCGCTACGCTCTTCACGTAAGGCTTTTAGTTCACGGACACGGCCTTCGTTACGGGTACGACGGGCTTTAATACCTTGGCGAATCCAAACTTCTTCTTGTGCCAGTTTTTTATCAAAGTTGGCATTGTTCTTTTCTTCAGCCTGTAACTGTAGCTCTTTTAGCTCTTGATAGCGCGCGTAGCCACCTTCGCCTTGTGTCACGTCATAGCTGGTCAATTGGCCTCGGTCAAGCTCAATAATGCGAGTCGAGAGTTTATTCACAAATGCTCTATCATGAGTCACGAACAACAACGTCAGGCCTTGCCAATCAAGTAAAAAGCGCTCTAACCATTCGATACTTTCAACATCTAAATGGTTGGTTGGCTCATCTAGTAGTAGTACATCAGGCTTGGTAACTAGCGCACGAGCAAGTAACACGCGGCGCTTACGACCACCAGATAGAGATGATAAGTCGTCTTCTGGATTAAGGCCCATGGTCGTAATTAGACGCATGGCATCGCGTTCTAAGTCCCAACCATGTACCGCATCGATATCATGCTGTAGGGTCGCCATATGCTCACAGGCATCCATATCGCCATTCGCGCACATATCGACTTGTTTATTATAGTTAATGAGCAAATCAGCCGTGCGACGACTGCCGCCCATAACGATGTCTAATATGCGACCGCTAGTCTCAGGAACATCTTGCTCTAGCATCGCTACACGCATGCTACTGTTGGTAATAATCTCGCCACTGTCAGGCTGCAATGAGCCATTGATCAGTTTAAACAAAGTAGATTTACCTTCGCCGTTGCGGCCAATCAAGCACACACGCTCGCCTGTATTGATAGAAAAATCAATACCATCAAGAACAGGCGCGACGCCAAAGGCTAAGTGAATGTCTTTTAAATGAATCAGTGCCATAGAGTATCTTAAGCTTATATAATAGTGAGGTAGGGGTTGTTGCAAAATTGCCTGCAGTATAACATGCCACCGCATCACTGTAGTGCGAGTAAATAGTTTTATCAGTACTATTTATTGCTTTTACTAATGGATGCTATTTAACGACTATTATTATAGATTTATCTCTAATCTACAGCACTCTTCAAACTCCTCAGTGATCCATCCTTTCAATTTAATACTTACTATGATCTAGAGAAAAATATGAACCAACCTAAAATTACAGATGATACTTCTGATATTCAAAATGATTTGCAAGCCCAAGTAATCGATTTGCAAATGAGCCTCGCGCACCTTGAAGTTACCGTCGAACGACTGGATGACGTAATCACGCGACAAGACAGAGATATTCATACGCTGCAACGTCAACTACAGCTGATTTATAAACAGATTGAGGGTCAAGATACGGAAAGTGGCATTGCACCATTCGATGTAATGGCAGACAGACCGCCACATTATTGATAAGTAAGATTTGGAAAGAAAATCTTTTAATAACGGAAAATATATACGTATTTTTATATATAGATACTGTTTAATGACTATGTGGTCATAACATGGGAATAATGTGTTTTTGTAGTTGTTTTAGTGTTAAAAATTCTTTACTATCTCCCACCTCGGATGCTGATTACCTATTAATTAATACTTGGTAAAACAGTAAAACAATGCGGATGTTTGGAGATATAAAATGCGCCACACCTTTCATTTAAAAACTCTTGCAGTAGCTGTTGCTACTCTTTCTGTTGCTAGCGTCGCTAGTGCTGCTGGCCTTGATCGCTCAGGCCAAGATATAACCGCATTCCTACAAGACGGCACTTATGCAGAAGCTGTCTACACTTATATCGATGCTGATGTAACTGGTACAGAAAAAGTAAATACTGAAAAGAAGATTGGCGATATCGCAGAGTCTTATGATTTTTTCCGCTATGGTGTAAAAGCAGATATCAACGAAACCTTTAGCGTTGGCGTCTTATATGATGAGCCTTTCGGTGCAGCAGCTGATTATAGTGGTGACAATAACTTTGTAGATGCAAACGGTGAAGGTACTAACGTAGAAGTAAGAACTGAAAGTATTACGGGTATCATAGGTGCAAAATTCGGTGAAAATAAGAACTTCCAAGTATATGGTGGCCCCGTTGCTCAACGCGTCCAAGCTGATGTAAAACTACGTGGACAAGCTTATTCTATAGCAGATGGTTATAGTACACATATCAATGCTGACCAAGATTATGGCTGGTTAGCTGGTGTTGCTTATAGTAAGCCTGAAATTGCATTAAAAGCGGCGTTAACGTATCGTTCTGAGATTGAACATAATGCTCAAGCTTCTGAAAGTTATCCAAATGCTGCTATTTTTAGTCTTCCAACAAATAGTGTTGATAGTATTGAGATTACTACACCTAAGTCAGTAAACTTTGACTTCCAAACTGGTATTAATGCTACAACTTTAGCGACTGCTAAAGTACGCTGGGTACCATGGAGCGATTTTGCTATTACTCCATCGTCATATAATGGTGTTAGCCAAGCACTAGCAGCTTCACCTTTTGGTGCTGGCATTCCTGCTGAAGGTTTGGATTTAGTCAGCTATGACGATGATCAGTGGCAAGTAGAGCTAGGTCTTGCTAAGCGCCTAGCGCCAGCACTAGCAGTAAGTGGAACTGTTGGTTGGGATAGTGGTGCTGGTAACCCTGTTACCTCACTTGGGCCTACAGAAGGTTACTACAGTGCAGGCTTAGGCGCTAAATATAACGTTACTGAAAACTGGGCAATCTCAGCTGGTGGTAAATACTTATGGCTTGGTGATGCTGAAGGACAGATTCCAAGTAAAACAGTTGTGAGTGATTTTGAGAGCAATGATGGTTTTGTACTTGGTGTAAAAATTTCTTACCAAGCTCAGTAATTCATAGCTTAGCTATATAGCAAAATTTTTAAAATATTATTGATAAAAAAGCGATCCTTAAAAGGGTCGCTTTTTTTATAAGCAATTTTATAGTTGGTATCATAGTGAACCAGTTTTATCTTGAAAAAAAATCGTCTCGTGAACAAATATTTTTTTAGAGAGTTCACATTAAAAAGTAGAAGTAAACAACATTGTTAGATTTATATCTTATTTGTACTGTTCAGTCATAATTGAGAAATAAAGCACTTTAATTGTTGTTTTAGTGTCAAAAAGGCATTAGTATTCAACTTAGGACACGACTTTAGTAATATCAATATTAAGTACATCAATGCCATATATTGATTATTAGAGTAGTAATACAACAAGGACCGTTGGAGATACACAATGCGCACTACCTTTCACTTGAAAACTCTTGCAGTAGCGATCGCTACTCTGTCTGTCGCTAGCATGGCTAATGCTGCTGGTCTTGATCGTTCAGGTCAGGATGTTACCGCCTTTTTCCAAGACGGTACTTACGCTGAAGCGGTCTATACTTATATTGACGCTGATGTAAGCGGCTACGATAGTGCGAATGTTAACCCTGGCCAAAATGACTATGAGCGTGGCAATAAAACAGGCGACATTGCTGAATCTTATGATTTTTTCCGCTATGGCGTGAAGACTGATATCAACGACACATTCAGTGTGGGTGTGCTATATGATGAGCCTTTTGGTGCTGCTGCTGAATATACGCAAAGCAATTTTGTGGCAAGCAATAATCCTCAAGCTTCAGGAGGCGCATTGGTAGCTGATGGTGTAGCTCCGCAGACCGCAGGTGCCATAGCGTTAGCTGAATCAACAGCTGCAGGCGAAAATACCAATGTGGAAGTCCGTAGCCAAAGCTTGACCGGTATTCTTGGAATGAAATTCGGTGCGAATAAAAACTTCCAAATTTATGGTGGTCCAGTTGCACAGCGCATTCAATCTGAAACCAAACTGCGTGGTTTAGCTTATGGCCCTGCTAGTGGTTATACCTCAACCAGTAACCCTGATATGGATTATGGTTATATTGCAGGTTTCTCTTTTAGTAAGCCTGAAATCGCTTTGAAAGCGGCGTTGACTTATCGCTCTGAGATCGATCATGATATAGAAATATCTGAAACTTATCCGATAGCAGCTATTTCAGCTATTGCAGGACAAGGCGGAGACCCTAGTACTGTTCCTGTACCACAGATATTAGCGGCATCAACTCAAGTTAACAACTACAAGATTACCACCCCTAAATCAGTCAACTTTGATTTCCAAACAGGTATCAATCCGACTACTTTAGCAACGGCAAAAGTCCGTTGGGTACCATGGAGCGATTTTGCCATCACACCACCACTGTATAATGAAGTAAGCACTAACGCAGCACGTCCTGATGGTTTGAACTTGGTTGAGTACGATGATGACCAATGGCAAGTAGAGCTTGGTCTGGCCAAGCGTGTCGCACCAGCACTGGCGATCAGCGGTACTGTTGGTTGGGATAGTGGTGCCGGTGATCCGACAACATCTTTAGGTCCTGTTGACGGTTACTATAGTGTTGGTCTTGGGGCTAAGTATAACGTGACTGAAAACTGGGCAGTGTCAGCTGGCGGTAAATACTTGTGGTTTGGTGACGCTCAAGGCGCCCTACCGACTGACAAAATCGTTGCTGATTTTGAAGACAATGATGGTTTTATTGCTGGTGTAAAGATTTCTTATCAAGCAAGATAATCTCTTGGTATAACTGTCAAAGAATAAAAAGCGACCTATGATAGGTCGCTTTTTTATGGGATTATTAATAAGTATTTGATTGTTAATATTTAGCTGCAGGTAGAACAGCAAAGATTATTTGCATAGTACTGATTTATACGATATCACTGCATCCTACTTATTTAATTTAGCCTCGTATCTATGTATAGAAAATATTCTACAATTTAAGGGCCAATACTTACTAGTACTTTATCGAATGAGCTGTCAATAACGTAGCACACTTAAGATACACAACGAGAAGAACTAAAAAAGTAATCAAATTTGATATTAATAAAAGATAGTATTGTTGATAAAGGCCTACCGTTCAAGGGTGGTTAGCAGTTGGACTGCCAAATAGGCTAGGATAATCTGGCTTAGTATGTCCAGCACAGAGCTGCTAGATAATAATATCTCTGTCCATACTCCAGTCTCACTTACCATAAGTTCTCTTGGTTTGACACTGTAGTAGGTTAAATATACTAAATCGTTACTCATAAAAAAACCTCGCCAATAGTGACGAGATTTTTTTATAACAATAATCTTAAGATTTTACGTAAACTTATTTGTTTAAGTTTAGCTCCATCTCTTTGTACTTAGCAGAAACTGAAGGTCTTGGGCCACCAGTCATGATACTAACGGCAAAGATAGCGATAGTACTTAAGATAAAGCCTGGAACGATAGCATATAACCAGCTATTTAGTGCCATACCATCTACTTGGAAAGGACCATAAATCCATAGGATAACAGTCAACGCACCAACAACCATACCGGCAACAGCACCATTACGGTTCATACCACGCCATGTAAGGCTGAAGATAACCAATGGACCAAACGCTGCACCAAATCCTGCCCATGCATTAGAAACTAGGTTCAATACTGAGCTATCTGGGTTAGACGCTAGCATAATGGCAACGATAGCAACGATAATAACTGAGATACGACCAACCAATACCTGGCGAGCTTCTGGTGCGTCTTTATCAAAGAATAGTTTGTATACATCTTTGGTTAGAGAGCTTGATACAACCAATAGCTGCGATGAGATAGTACTCATAATTGCTGCTAAAATAGCTGCTAATAGGAAACCTGAAACCAATGGATGGAACAAGAACTGAGTGAATACTAAGAAGATAGTCTCAGGATCGTCTAGCGTCATCGCAGTTTTTTGTACGTAGGCACGACCAGCAAAACCAGTCATTAGTGAACCAACCAGACTCACAACCATCCAGCTCATACCGATATTACGTGCGGTTGGCACATCTCTCACTGAACGAATCGCCATAAAACGTACGATAATATGCGGTTGGCCAAAGTAACCTAAGCCCCATGCCATGAGTGAGATAATACCGATAACACTCATACCGCTAGTAACGTCTAAAAGGGTAGGATCGATGTTTCTAACCGCTTCTGTAGTGGCTGAAATACCACCAAGATCAGTAAAGGCAACGACAGGTACGATTACCATGGCAAACAGCATGATGACGCCCTGTACGAAATCGGTCATAGATACTGCTAAGAAACCACCGAATAGCGTATAAGCCACAACCACACCAGCGGTAACCCATAGGCCAGTACTATACGATAGGTTAAGTGAGCTTTCGAAGAGTTTACCACCACCTACAAGACTTGCAGCGGTATAGACGGTAAAGAATAGAATGATGACCACTGCTGAGATGACGCGTAGCATGTGCGACTTGTCTTCAAAGCGGTTGGCGAAATAATCTGGTAGGGTGATAGCGTTGTCAGCCACTTCGGTATAAACACGAAGGCGAGGTGCTACGATGAGATAGTTTAGTAATGCACCTAATGTCAAACCAAGCGCGATCCAAATACTGACCACACCATCGGCAAACATATAACCAGGTAAGCCAAGTAGTAACCAACCTGACATATCTGATGCACCTGCAGAAAGTGCGGTTACTGCTGGGCCTAAGTTACGACCCCCTAACATATAGCCTTCAGTATCATTGGCTTGCTTAAAATAAGCGTAAACACCAATCCCAATCATCACTAAGAAATAGGCGCCGAGTGATATCAGCACGCCACTAGAAACTCCGTTCATATAAATTGTCCTTAACCAACATGGTTGGCTGTAATTATTTTTTAACTATAAAAGTTCTGTCCTGCAAGGCGATGTTCAAAACAATATTTAAAGACAAAAAAAGCCATTAATTGAGACATAATGGCTTTTTTCAGTATCTTCTGTAGTTTTATATGATTGATGTTGTTCTATGGCTAGCACTCATATAGAGATAGAGAACAACGGGAACATCGCATTCCACTTATCTATTGTTATTGCTCGCATCTGCTATTTATATATGAGTATTAGCAACCTACATCATCAATCTAAACCATTAAACCTACTGTTAACCATCATATCTTACTAGAAGTATTCAATATATGACTATCAGTGTCCTTGTGGTAAATTTTTGTTATAAAAACAACGTCAAGCGTATTATAACGCATGAGAGTCACAAATGCGAATAGCTTAATGGTTAGACTGTTATAGCGAGCTCTTTTTATTCAATAGGCGCAAGTAAGTCTAGTAGGGCGGTCACGCTGCTAGATTGAGTTAATTTTGGATTGATGACCACACCTAAATAGCGTTGTAATTCAATATTGTCAGCCATATCGATACGTTCCAAATCTTGACTAACCATCGTTTGTGGTAGTACTGACCAACCAAGACCAACAGATACCAGCATACGGATAGACTCAAGAGGGTTGGTGCTCATCGTGGCATAAGGCTTCAGATTGTGCTTGGCAAACTCAGCCAAGGTAATCTGACTGGTAAAGGTATTGGCAGAAGGCAAAATGGCAGGATAGCGCGCTAACTGCTCTAAAGTGACATTTGATTTGGTTGCCAAAGGTGATAGCGTACCCGTCATAAAATAAAGAGGGTCTGACCAGAGCGTGTGATAGGTTAGCCGCTTATCGTAGACAGGTGGAAGCGTAACAAAGGCTAAAGACAAATCACCATCTAGTACTGCTTTATGAGCTTTTTCAGAATCTACGAAGTGTACTTCTAACTGAACAGCTGGATAAGCTTGAATAAAGTGTTTAAGGACAGGTGCTAAATGATGTAGGCCAATATGATGGCTAGTACCAATAACTAACTTGCCAGAAACGATATGCTGAGAATGCTGCAAGTTGATTTTAAAGTTCTCATAATCTTCTAGCCAACGTTTGGCATGAGGTAGCATTTCACTAGCCGCTTGAGTAGGTACAATTCCACGTCCTACCGTATCAAACAAGGTAATGTTAAACTCGTCTTCTAAATTTTTGATACGTTTACTGACAGCAGGCTGCGTGATAAACAGCTTTTCTGCGGCGCCTGAGATACTGCCAGTGTGCATAACGGTAACGAATGTCGTCAAGTTTGTGGTGTTCAAACGAATGTCCTTAGCTACTTTACGAGCTATAAATAAAAGTTGGCTGACCCAATCACAACGTATTAGAAATAAAAGTTTGCGTCTGGTTAAAAATCATCAATTATTATTATAGGATTTGCCTGCTATAATCACAAGACATCGAGGCGTATTGTGACATATTTATTCTGAAAAACTGGCTATTTGCCACTTAAAACGTATTTTAAGCGTTAATTTTAGTCATATGTTGGGTCTCGTAAAGAAATAATATTCAAATCTTAGATACGACCGTAATTATTAAACATTATAGATAGACATAGCATTTACATAGAATCTTAGCTTGGCAATTTGCAAGTAAGTAAAAAATTAAGTAATTAGTAACCTATAAAGGATAGCAACATGGCTGGTCAAACGTTATATGACAAACTTTGGAACGCTCACGAAGTCACTAAGCGCGACGATGGTTCGAGCCTGATTTATATCGACCGCCACCTGTTGCATGAAGTGACGAGTCCACAAGCATTTGAAGGGTTGGAATTAGCAAACAGAGCGCCATGGCGTTTATCGGCTAACATTGCCAGTCCAGATCACAATGTGCCGACTGTCACCAAAGAGCGCCTAGAAGGGGTGCCTGGGATTAAAGACAAGGTATCACGCTTGCAGGTTGTCACTTTGGATGATAACTGCACCAAGTTTGATATTGCTGAATTTACTATCAATGATGCCCGTCAAGGTATTTTGCATGTGGTCGGTCCAGAGCAAGGTTTGGTCTTGCCGGGTATGACGGTTGTTTGCGGTGACTCGCATACAGCGACTCACGGAGCACTTGGCTGCTTGGCTCATGGTATCGGAACCTCTGAAGTTGAGCATGTATTGGCAACACAGTGTTTGATTCAAAAGAAATCAAAAAATATGCAAATCCGCGTCACTGGTCAACTTGGTGCTGGCGTCACTTCAAAAGATGTGGTGTTAGCTATTATTGCAAAAATCGGTACAGCAGGTGGAACAGGACACGCGATTGAATTTGCAGGTCAAGTGTTCGAAGACATGAGTATGGAAGGTCGTATGACCGTCTGTAATATGGCGATTGAGGCAGGCGCGCGTGTCGGTATGGTTGCAGTCGATGACACGACAATTGACTATGTCAAAGGTCGTCCATATGCGCCAAGCGAAGCACAATGGGAACAAGCGGAAGCCTACTGGCGCACACTATATTCAGACGATGACGCGGTATTTGATACTGTGGTAGAAATCGATGGTAGTCAGATCGCACCGCAAGTATCTTGGGGTACATCGCCTGAGATGGTGGTAGATATTACGCAATCTGTACCGACACCAGATCAAGCCATTGATGAAGCTCAAGAAGAGGGCTGGTTACGCGCTTATACTTATATGGGACTAGAGGCAGGTCAGAAAATTACGGATATTCAACTTGATCGTATATTTATCGGTTCATGTACCAACTCACGTATCGAAGATTTACGTGATGCGGCAGCGGTAATCAAAGGTCGCAAAGTTGCTGATAACGTAAAAGAAGCGATCGTTGTTGCAGGTTCTGGACAGGTGAAACTGCAAGCAGAGGCTGAAGGCTTGGATACGTTATTTACTGAAGCTGGTTTTGAATGGCGTGAGCCGGGCTGCTCAATGTGTCTTGCGATGAATGCAGATAAACTTGAGCCGCAAGAGCACTGTGCCTCAACGTCTAATCGTAATTTTGAAGGTCGTCAGGGTAATGGTGGTCGTACGCATTTGGTAAGCCCAGCGATGGCAGCTGCCGCAGCATTGGCTGGTCATTTTGTAGACGTTCGTACGTTTTAAGTCTGATAATAAGTAGCTGACATCATGCTCGTATTAACGATAAATATATGAGCATGCTGTCAAAGATGGTAAAAACTTATTTACTATTTAACATGCTTATCAAGATCATCAGCCAGCAAAAATATAATTGATAGGAAATTTTATGCAAGCTTATAACACCCAAACAGGTATCGTTTGCCCTTTAGATCGCGCAAACGTCGATACCGATCAAATTATCGCAAAACAGTTTTTGAAGTCTATTAAACGTACAGGTTTTGGCGTAAATCTATTTGACGATTGGCGCTATCTCGACGAAGGCTATCCTGGCCAAGACAACAGTACACGAGTTATCAATCCAGATTTTGTATTGAATAAACCACGTTATCAAGGTGCTACTATCTTATTAGCACGCAGAAACTTTGGTTGTGGCTCTAGTCGTGAGCATGCACCTTGGGCACTTTCAGAGTATGGTTTCCGTACGGTAATTGCGCCTAGTTTTGCTGATATCTTTTACAATAACTGTTTCAAAAATGGCATGTTGCCGATTGTGTTGGATGAAGCGATTGTCGATACGTTAATGAAGGCGACTTTTGATAATGAAGGTTATGAGTTGACCGCAGATCTTGAGCGTCAAGTCGTTATTACACCAACTGGTGAAGAATATGCCTTTGACGTAGATGCTTTTCGCAAACATTGCTTGTTAAACGGATTGGATGATATTGGTCTAACCTTGCAACAAAGTGATGCTATCAAAGATTATGAGCAACAAATGATGCAAAAAACACCGTGGATATTTAACGACGTAAGAGCATAGAGAGTCATTCTATAATCTACTGCTAATAAAATATGAGTAGTCGCAACGCAGCGTTGAGTTATGGCGGTGAACTGTCTAAAATGAAGAATAGTTTTTCACTACATTTTATTATCTCTCTTGAATAGTAGCCGCCATTATGAATACAAAACGTTATGCTCTATGGACAAGTACAATCGTTGCTGCAAGCTTATTATTGTCAGGCTGTCAGCTATTGACGGGCTATCAAAAAATAGATGAAGCAGAGAGTGCTGAAGCATGGGTGGGTAAAATTAAACCTATTGCTGGTGAAGTAAATATTGCATGTGTGGGTACATATCATTGCGAAATTGTGCAGATAGATAAAACACTCATTATCGCGCCCAACAGTCACGAGCCAATCAATCCTCAGATTATGACAGCTTTACCACGTCAAGAAGGTATAGCAAAAACATCGATGAATGTGGATATGACACCACTCGTCAATAAAAATGCCATAAAAGTTGTGCCGTTAGCGCCTTCCAGTATGCCAGGATTGACCAACTACTATGCACGGGTCATGCCTGCCAAACACGAGGTCCATGTTAATTTTTATCCAGAAAATAACATGGGCTATGTTGAACGTTTTGCGATGATTCATGACTTTACTGAAGCGGGTACTTATCAGCTACGCGCTTATCAAAAGAAGAACAGCGAAAAATCAGGCAGTCTATTAGACACAGCATCACCTGAGCCTTTATGTATTGAGCTATTGCAAGGTACTAAAGTACAGCGCCGATTCTGTAAGCAACTAGACGCTGAGCATCAAGGCGAGTTTGTAGAGACGGGGATGGCCAAAGCAGTAACATCAGCACCCAAAGCCAAAAAAATGGCAGCATAAAATATGAGTATAAAAAGCTCAAAAATATAACCAACCAATAAAAACATTCCAAAAGGATCAGTATGGCAACGATTTTAACATTAGCGGGTGATGGTATTGGCCCTGAAATTATGACCCAAGCCATTGACGTGCTCAAAGCTGTCAATGATAAGTTTTCACTTGATTTAACGCTTGAGTCTGGATTGATTGGCGGTGTGGCTATTGATGCAACTGGTGAGCCTTTACCAGATGAGACATTGGCCCGTGCTCGCGCCGCAGATGCCGTATTGCTAGGTGCGGTCGGTGGTCCTAAATGGGATGCAATCGAGCGTAGTAAACGCCCTGAGCGCGGTCTGCTCAAAATCCGCGGTGAGCTTGGTTTATTTGCCAACCTACGTGTAGCCAAGCTATATCCACAGTTGGCTAATGCCTCAAGTATCAAACCTGAAATTATCTCAGGTCTAGATCTATTGATCGTTCGTGAACTGACAGGCGGTATCTATTTCGGTGAGCCTCGTGGTATTCGCACACTAGAAAACGGCGAGCAACAAGGCTATAACACGATGGTGTATAGCACAAGTGAGATTCAGCGCATTGGTAAAGTTGCCTTTGAGTTAGCAAAAACGCGTGCGCAAGCAGCAGGCACAGCAGCTAAGGTATGTTCAGTTGATAAAGCCAATGTATTGGAAGTCACCGAGCTGTGGAAACAGACGATGATCGAGATGCAGCAAGCTGACTATAGTGATGTGGCGTTATCACATATGTATGCTGACAATGCTTGCATGCAGTTGATTAAAGATCCTAAGCAGTTCGATGTCATGGTGACGGGAAACATGTTTGGCGATATCCTATCTGATGAAGCTGCAATGTTGACAGGCTCTATCGGTATGTTGCCATCAGCGAGCTTAGATGAGTCAGGTAAGGGCATGTATGAGCCGTGTCATGGTTCTGCGCCTGACATCGCAGGACAAGATAAAGCCAACCCATTAGCGACTATCTTATCTGTTGCTATGATGCTGCGTTATACCTTTAAACAGGAAGATGCGGCACAAGCAATTGAACAGGCAGTTAGTGATGTGCTTGATGATGGTTTACGTACGTTAGATATTTTAGATAGCAGTGAAGCTGGACTTAAGCAGGTAGGCTGTAAAGAAATGGGGCAAGCGGTCTTAGCCAAACTGATATAATTTAACTTGCGTTTAAAGGCTATTCCTATATAGCATTTTCCACAGTCTTAGTTTGCGTGTTGTATACCCATAGGCTACCAAGTGGCGTATGGGTTTTTTATTGTTTATCTGTTAGCCAAGCTTATTTATAAGCATTGTCTTAACAGAGACGCTGTATAACAAAGCTCCTTTTAACATAAAGCTGTTATATGCTCACAAGGTAATATGACAATATTAGTAGCTTATAAAGGAGCTAAAATATTTCGCTTTTAGCAAAAGTAAAATATCCAAAATCTAGATACCAAAGGTAAGTTCTAAAAATCCAAAAAACTGTAGTATTTGAAAACTGAAAATAAAAATAGAATTTCTTAAATGAGGAGTATTACATGTATCAATTAACAAGAATTAGTAAAGCATTGACAGTGGTTAGTCTCTCTAGCTTACTATTCATGGGGCAAAGCATCGCAGCAGAGACAACGGATAGTGTGAACGCAAGTAATAGCGTCAAGGCTTCGGCAGAAGTCAGTCCAGTGACTAATGGCGTAAGTCAAAAGTTAACAGGAGATAGTAAAGCTGCGACTTCATTGAATAAGCTACTGCCTACGATTAAGTACACAACTGAGAACCTATCTGACAATGCAAAAAAAGTAAACAATGTCACTTGGACGGCAGATGCAGATATTGATCGTAACGTAGGAACAAAGCTGCAGGCTCTACTAAACTGGCATCACAACGGAATAGGGCCTGTCGATGGCTACTGGGGCAAAAATACTCGTAAAGCCATGCAGGCGTTTCAAAAAGCGAATGGTTTAGACGTAACTGATACGTTGAACGCTGAGACGTGGCAAGCACTGACCAAGAATGAGAAGCTCACGACTCAACCAGTACTAGTCAGTTATCAGCTTACTGAAGCAGATGTGAATGTCAAAACCACAACCATACCTGCTGATTCTGTTGCCAAATCCAAGCTTGAGGGAATGTACTACGAAAGTCTTACTGAGGCGTTGGCAGAGAAGTTTCATATTAGTGAAAAATATTTAAAATCGCTTAATCCTGATGCCAGTTTTACTGCGGGTGAAATCATCACGGTATATAACCCTGGTAATCCTAATACCAAGCCAGTGCACCGCGTTATCGCTGATAAGGCCAGTGAAACACTCTACGCATATGATGAGAACAACAATTTGATCGCTAGCTATCCGACGACAGTTGGTAGTACTGCGACACCATCACCAACAGGTACGCATACTGTCAAAGTAAAGGTGCACGAGCCCAACTATACTTATACGGCCAATGACGGTAGCAAGTCTATCATTCCACCAGGTCCTAACAATCCAGTAGGCTCAGTATGGATTGGGCTTAGTAAACCAACTTATGGTATCCATGGATCACCAGATCCTGCTCGTATCAGTCGTCAAGCATCAGCAGGTTGTGTGCGTTTGACCAATTGGGACGCGCTTAGTTTGCTCGGAGTCATAAAAAACGGCGCAACTGTTGAATTTAGTTAACGGCGCAACTGTTGAATTTAGTTAAATGCGATAGTACTAAGTCATAAAAAATAGACGAAAAAATACCGCTAAAATCTAGCGGTATTTTTTATGGTAAGTAGAAACAGTCAATTACTAAATAACTAAAATATTGATAGGCAATAATGAGCAGATTAGCATTTTCATTATTATTATCAGTTACACTACCCAAGCGTCATATCAGCTATCAGCGATAACGTAGCTATTCGGCTATTGACTGTATCTTACCAATGCTAATACTTTCATAACCATATTGGTCAGTCAGTATTTAGTTTTTACCACGGTAGGTAATACGGCCTTTAGATAGGTCATAAGGTGTCATTTCAACTTTAACCTTATCACCTGTCAAGATACGAATATAATGCTTACGCATCTTACCAGAGATATGCGCGATGATTTCGTGCCCGTTTTCTAAACGAACTTTGAACAAAGTATTAGGAAGGGTATCAATGACTTCGCCTTCAAATTCAATAATATCGTCTTTTGCCATAATTTGTATCAATCAATTAAAAAATAAGCCCATATTATACGTAAGTTAGTGGATTAAAGCAATACGAACCTGCTTTTGACTTGACAGCATGTAAGTGATATGTATGCCAAACTATAACGCTTAATCAGGCAAATTTAACCAGACAGGCGTTAACGGTGCATTTGGCAATAAGCTTTGAAAACGTTCAGGATAATAAGCATTGATAAAATACAATCCATCACCTGAAGCGGTTGGCGGTGCAATCGTTCTATCTTTCTTATGCAAAATCTTCAAAAAATCTGCTGGCTCTAGCTCATGTCTACCAATGGCATACAATGTGCCCATCAAATTGCGAACCATATGATGTAAAAACCCATCTGCTTGTATATCGAAAACGATAAATTGACCATGAGCAAAAAGGTTGGCATGGCTAATCGTACGCACTGGTTGATTGGATTGACAGGCTGCAGCACGGTAACTGCTAAAATCGTGTGTACCGACGATATCAGCTGCTGCTTGCTGCATGGCTTTCAAATCAAGCGGCTCATAGATATGAGTTACTTGATGATTTAGTATGGCGGGGCGCTGTGTTTGGTTGAGCGTAATATAACGATAGCGACGAGCAATAGCACCAAAACGCGCATGAAAATCAGCTGGCATGGGTTGTATCCAGCGTAGAGCAATATCATCGGGAAGCAGGCTATTTACACCGCGTAACCAGTTATGAGTTGGGCGATACGCATGAGTTGTAAAATGGGCAATCATATTGCTAGCATGGACGCTGGCATCAGTACGCCCAGCTGCGATGACTTCTACAGGCTCATTGGCAACTTTGCCGATAGCTGTCTCTAAGGCTTCTTGCACGCCCAAAACCTCTCGTTGCCGTTGCCAGCCATGATAACGAGTTCCTAAGAACTCAATGGCAATCGCTAAAGTGTAGGTTGGTTCAGTTTCAATAATTTCAGTCTCAGACATTATGGTTTCTAAACTTATAAAATGGGAATTAATTAAAAGTCGCTTAGCGCTTTTTGATGCTAGTGCCAGTTTGATTGATATTATTCAACCAACGCTGCCTGCGCCTTACAGGACTATCATAGCGAAGTAGCAACCATAGTAATCGAGCATAAATAGCAGGTATAGTCAAACGTCCACCAGCAATGACATGATGCTCGTACTGCCAACTGCCCGCCGCATAGCTATCGCTGACGCCGCCAAACGGACATTGACTGGCTGATATCACCAGATGTCCACGCTCATGAGCAAGGGACAGTGTCTCTGCTAGTGCAGCTGAATAAGGGATGTTACCGGCGCCAAATCCCAATAGAATAATGCCACATGGTGGCTGCGACAATAAAGCTTGTAGCTGGTTGTTTATTATCGAAACATCGTTAGGTAGGCAATATAGCGCATGAACACTTGCGTTTTCAGCACGTGTTTTAATACTGGACAGCAAGTCTTGTTGGTCATCAAGCCAATGTTGTCTACGAGTATCAGGTAGATTTTTTATATAGCTATTGGCTGGGTAAGCGGCGCGGGAATGACCAGTAAATGCCATCAGATCATGACTGTGAATTTTTTGTACCGTTTGAGCAGGCCATGCTTCCCCGCCAAAACTGACCTTCACGCCTGATTCACCAGCAGCTGCTAGTTTTAATGAGTCGTTGAGATTGCCCCAAGCATCGCTATGTTCATCGATGTTATAGGAATGCAATATCTCACTGTCTAATAATGGACGCATACTTGCGGTCAAAATAATACAGATATCACTACCTGCAAACGCTTCTGCTAAAAATGCGCCTAAGTAACTCAACGTATCCGTGCCAGTGATGAGTACAAACCGTCTATCACCTTTGGCATAAGCATTCAGTAGTAGTTGATAGAAATGCGTAAAATCGCTAGGAGTAAGCTGGCTGCTGTCTTTGATCAGGGTGTTTTCTAACCATGAGACTGTCGGTAAATTGTTCGTACTGTCTTGTGCAGACAAAAGCTTTTGTAGAGTAGGCAAAAACACTTCTGCTGATAATGGCGCTAAAGGTCTGCCATAGCTACCAAAGGTACCACCAGCATAAATCAGTTGAATAGGATCGGATAGATTTTTGAGCATAACAGAAGATGGCATAGTATCAACACAGTAAACAAGTATGGAAGAAAAGAGGTGCTGGAGAATTGAGCAACGATGGCTAAAGGGTTCAATAATAGATAGTATTAGAGTTAAATGCAAAAAAAATCAGCAAGCATCCCGTGATTAGGAAGTACTTGCTGATAAGAGACTAGACTATTAACTACGCAGTACGTTCGAGTAATAGCTGTGCTTGCTGTTTCTGTTCACTATTACCTTGAGCTATCACCTCATTGAGTAGACGCTTTGCACTGTCATATTCACCCAACTGTAAATATTGATCTGCCAAGTCTAACGTCACTTGATTACTGTCTAATGACTTTACGAAATCAAAATCTGCTGCGAAACGTGATGAAAAATCTTCTGCTGATTCAGCCTCTTGAGGCGTGATAGAAGTGTCACTCTCAACTGGCGCAGCTGTAGAGACTGGGGTAGTGGCCGATGGAGCGTCAAATAGAGAATCAGCATCGTCAATATTAAAATCATCGTCTATCAGTGTATTGTCATCAAATCTCAATGGTGCAGCAGGTGCGATATTCGATTCTTCAACATCGCTAAAATCATTAACCTCGATATCATCATTGAGTAATGGTTCCTCGAGATTAATATTTGCAAAGTTGTCTTCTTCAAAGGTCGTGCTCTCAGAAGTACTGTTTCCAAAATCAGTATTTTCCAGAATGAAATTGTCGAAACTACTGTCGTTTTCAGTCGTAGATAGGTCGTCATTGGAGACAGTATTGATATCATCTAATGTATCTAGACTGCCCAAAGATAAAGCAAAGTCATCTTCACCGTTTTGGATAGTATCAATAGAGTGTGGTTCTGAATTCGTAGATATGTCATTAGTGACGACGTCGTCTTTGTCTGCATCGGCTGCTAAATCATCGAAGTCTAATATAAAGTCTTCTTCTAGTACTGCTTTCTCATTGTCATCATGTGAGAGGTTAGTGTCTATAGATGATTCATTCGAAGTATCATCAAATGAATCAAAGTCAAACTCAAAGTCACTAAGATCGTTATCTTCGTTATTACTAACATTATCGTTAGCAGAGCTCTCTAAAACGTCGTTATCTACATTGTCTAACGGTATGACAGGCGTTTCACTTGTCATATTAGGCGCAGCGAAATCGTTCTCTAAATCGCTGAGAGTCAGATCAAAGCTATCATTCGGATTTTCGGTAATAGAACTAACATTATCGACTTTGTCTGATAACTCTAAGCTGTCGATAGGTTCATTTATTGCAGTATCGTTATTACTTTCTTCAATTGACTGGTGATCTACTGTATTAGTACTATCATTCTGACTAATAGGCAAATCGAAGTCGATAGCGTCAAAATCATCTTTGGCATTGTCCGTTGCCAGTGTTTGCGCAGCGGCAGGTTCTAATTCATCAAACGATAGATTTCTTATCTCGTCTGCTTGAGCGATAGTCTGACTGTCGTTATGATTTCTTATAGACTCATAAATATTATTAAAATCTTCTGGCTGATTTATCGTCGCGTATATGCTGAGTAGTTTAAGAGACAATGCACTGTTATGAGGTTTTTCACTTAGACCACGTTTAATGGTTTCGATCGCCTTGTCATAGCGCTGCTGATCCATAAAACGCTGAGCAATAGTGATATGGTCAAATTTATGGCTATTGCTGACATTAGTGTGGGTAGGAGTATCATAGTCTACTTTTGGTGATGGAGTAGGCGTATCTTTTCTTGCATTAATAGGCGAAGGTGATGACGATTTCTGCGCCTTATTTTTGCGCAAGAATAAAGCAGCCACTAACAGAATAAGCGCCAATCCGGCGATGATATATAGCATATTGTCCATAGTTATTCCTACGCCTGTGATCACAATCTAATGTATGAATCAGTTAGGCAATTATTGATTGCGTAATTTTTCGAGACGAGCCTGCAGCTCAGCCAATTTTTGGTTTTGTAATTGAATTTTTTTAGTATAGCTACTAAGAGTGCTACTTGTACTTGATAATCGTTGAGCCTGTGATGCTGCCTGCTGCCGCGATGCTTTGAGTGTCTCTAATATATCTGTACTCAAACCATTCCCTGTGTTTGATGCCGCTTTTGCTTGAGTGCCATCTGCATTGCCATCTCGCCCAGGCGCAAGCACAGAAAATTGTGCTTTTGATAAGGTCTGTGTTTTAGTTGTCGTGGCTTTCTCAGGGCGTTTGACCGCTTGCGTACTTATAGAAGGTTTTTTAAAAGGTCTCTGAGCTGCTTTTTGCATCGCCGCTGTATTTGCTCTACGAATATATTGTCTTTGTGTATCGATAGCCGCTTCTAAGTTTTTCTGTGATGGTATAACATCGTAACTAGGCAAAATAAGCTTAGCATCTGCTTTTAATTGATCTGCGTCTTTATTGATAAAGGCATCAGGGTTTTGTGACTGAATTTGCTTCATCACAATGGAAGTATCTAGATTATTTTCTTGCGCAATCTGTTGAGCAATAATCCATAGGCTATCGTTACGTTGTACTTGGTATTGATTGATTGTCGAGCTATCTATTGCTATGTCATTTGAAGACGTATTATTAATAGCGCTATTAGCGGTTTTCGAAGTTGTATTGTCAATAGAAGCTGCTAAGACGCTAGTAGCATTTTTCTCAGTATTGCTTGCTAAGATGCTAGTAGTTGGAGTAGGTACCGGTGATGCGTCAGCGTCTGTATGTTTACGACTCGGCTGTATCTGCCGTGTGACTTGAATATTTAGAGTGTCGAGTGGTTTATCAATCAATACTTTATCTAAAATTGGAGTGTTTTTAATACTTGCCTTAGCGCTATTATTGGCACTAACTTTCGTAGTTTCAGTATTGTTATTTACATTTAAGAAACTGCTATCTAAACGGTTCGCTGAACTAAGGCCGTTATAAGTCTTCTTTGCATTACTGCTAGTATTTTTTATATTAGAGTCGCTATTTAAACGCCCATTATCAAGTCGACTAGGCGAGTAAGTAAGGTTGCTAGCCTGCGAAGTAGCTGTCACTGTTGGAGCTTGTATCTTAGACACTGATCTGGAAATGAAAGAATCAACTGATGCTATGTTTGCTAGAGCTGGTTTATTTGCAGCAGCGTTAGATACTGATATTAGGGGCGGCGGCGCACCTTTTCTTACGGTTAACGGTTTTGCAGTGCTTGCAGAAACACTTGGTAAATTGAGTTTCTGAGTGCCTTTTATACTGTTCTTGGAAGCATTATTAATCGGTAGACTATCGTTTAACGGCATTAATAATGTTTTTGGTACTACATTTTGCTGCCCATTATCATTGATCGATAACACCAAATCAGCAAAGGGCTTGGACACAGGCTGCGATGTGCTGATTAATACCTGACCACTGGTCGCTGAAGTTGCTTGAAAGCGCACTTGCATTGAATCGGTCGGCGTTAATCCCATCTGCTGATAGATAACTGGATTGGCCAAGCTCGCTGAAAAATCAGCCGCTCGTATGTCGGTGACCACGATACTTGCGCTCAACGGTTCATGCTGAGCTGAGCTAACCACTGTCTTACCTATAGTTGCCGCTTGCGCGCTTGGAATAATAGCGGCCAAACCTACAGAATAAAGTAATGCCATCGATACCGCGCGATGTACAGGAGTCAAGCGACGAGATAAATGACAAGACATGAGCAGTCCTTTACAAAATAAGTTATCTTTGCTGTTATAACAAAGTACGGTTTAGTTTACCAGTTTATTTCACAACTGTTGCGTCCAATGCATAAATGTTTATTTAATGTTCAGCTTATTTTCTTGTCAAGTAACATAGCATCACCATAACTAAAGAATCGATATTCTTTTTTAATAGCATGTTGATAGGCATGTTCAATCGATGCTTTGCCAGAAAAAGCTGATACCAACATTAGCAACGTCGATTTGGGTAAATGAAAGTTTGTTAACAGTCGATCAATGACACCAAATTTAAATCCTGGATAAATAAAGATGTCCGTGTCGCCTGACCAGCTAGAGAGTGCTTGCCCATTGATAGCCGTTTTTTGATACGCCGTTTCAAGGACGCGAGTCACCGTGGTACCAATAGCAATAACCTTATTGCCATTTGCATGCGTTTGATTAATCAGCTCAGCAGTTACTTGTGGCAGATGTGCATACTCACTGTGCATAGTATGATTGAGTAGATTGTCTGTTTTAACTGGTGCAAAGGTACCAGCGCCAACATGCAATGTTACAAAAGCAGTATTGATACCTTTTTCTGCCAGCTTATTGAGCACCAAGTCATCGAAGTGCAAACTTGCTGTCGGTGCAGCGACGCTTGCAAGCTTAGCGGGATCATGAAACACCGTTTGATAACGAGTATTATCAGTGTCATCGGCATGACGTTCAAAGTAAGGCGGGATAGGTAACTCACCGTAGAGTTCTAAATCAGGTAATATTGGCGCATCAAAGGCTAAAATAAACAAGTTGTCCTGACGACCAATCATCGCGCCACTCATATGACCATCAGCCAGTTGAAAACGTTGACCAAGTTTCAGTGCTTTACTGGCTTTAACATGGCAAAGGGCAATATATTCTTGATTGACTAACTCATTATCTGAATTTTCTAAATGCAGTGTTGCTATATCTAAGTCTGAGACAGTAACCAATCGCTCAATCAAAACCTCAAGTTTACCGCCAGTGTCTTTTTGACCAAATAGGCGTGCCTTCATTACCTTTGTATCATTAAAGACAATCAGGTCTCCAGCGTCTAACAATTCAGGCAATTCAGAAAACAAACAGTCTTCTACAGGCGTAGCATTTGTATCAATGTGAGCAGGCAAGTACAAAAGTTTTGAAGCAGAACGCTGCGCTAATGGATATCGCGCAATCAAACGATCTGGTAGGTCGTAGTCGTAATCTTCCACGCTTAGATAATCTAAGACGTCACTGTTATTATTGGTAGTAAGTGGGGCATTAGAATCGGAAGATGCAGTGTGAGCGTTGGTCATAATCAGTCTTTAAGTGGATAGAAATTTTGGCATAATTGTAGCAGAAATACTGCTATAAAAGGTTGCTTTACTAAGTAGTCACCGTGCACAAAATATATTTGAATTGCTTAAATAGCCTAAGCAAAAATATTTAACTGTTCTAATGTTAATCACGTTAGCTTTCACTTATTTTACTCAAATAAATTTAATTGAGGCAATAGTTGGGCTGCAGGTGTCAATGACGAAAAAGTGACCCCGACTAATCGGATAGGGAGCTGGCGCGGAATATCTAAGAATAACTTGTCTAACCAGTAATGAGCAGATTCAGCACTACTAAAAGCGGTGGTTAGCGTGTGCGTACGGGTAATCTGAGTAAAGTCAGCATACTTAACCTTGAGCGTTATAGTATGAGCGACGAGATTTTTTTTGTGCAGTTGCGCGAAGGCATCCGCGTTTTGTTCATAGATTTGTACACGTAATGCCGTGTCATCGTTTAGGTTTTCTCTAAAAGTAGTCTCCGAACCAACAGACTTATGCAGGCGCTCAGATTTGACAGCGCGTTCATCCCGACCATGAGCGATATCATGATAAAACTGTCCTCGCTTACCAAACTCATTAATCAATACATCGGCTGACATACGGCGTAAATCAGCACCATTAGTCACGCCCATCGCATGTAATCGTCTTGCCGTTGCTTTACCTATCCCATGAAATCGTTCAATAGGCAGTGTACTGATAAAAGCATCGGCGTCTTCTGGCGTGATAATAGCGGTGCCGTTAGGCTTATTGATATCAGAAGCAATCTTGGCCAACATCTTGTTGAAGGACACGCCAGCAGAAGCAGTCAATCCTGTATGTTGCAATATTTGTGCTCTTAACCAATTGGCCATCAATGTCGCTGAGCCTTTATGTACGGTGAGACCAGTGACATCGAGATAAGCCTCATCTAGCGATAACGGCTCAACATGAGGCGTTAAGCTGTACATGATATTTCGAATATCGCTGCTAACAGCTCGATATACTTCAAAACGTGGTCTGACAAATATGACTTCTGGACAACGTTTGCGAGCCTCATAACAAGACATGGCTGAGCGCACCCCAAACTGACGTACTTCATAGCTAGCCGCTGCTACAACACCGCGTCCATTTGGATTTCCACCAACCACTAGTGGCTTGCCCCGTAATTCTGGGAAGTCACGTTGTTCTACACTGGCATAAAACGCATCCATATCTATATGAATGATTTTACGTGGATTGGATGCTGTAAGAGTTTTCATTATT
>NZ_PJAT01000049.1 GCF_002836715.1 Psychrobacter sp. 4Dc | reverse complement strand
ATCCAGTGCTAGTATTTCAAACTAAACAAGTCAGCCAATGTGGCTTATCCTATTTAGCGAGCTGACCATCATATCATGATTTAATAGTCTGTCAACTTCTTTTTTTAATTTGTTTCAACAAGTTAACTGGGTTATTAATGTGTAATCTACACACTATCTACCTCCAGCTCGTCTTGATGAGGTGCGTATTATAGACGCTATATTTATTTAGTCAAGAAGTATTTTCTATTTAATTTAAACAATTTACATCGTCCAAATCAGTAAACCACTTCCCTTTCGACTGGGTGGCATTATACGCTTGTTTGAGGCTGGGTCAAGGTTAATTGAGCTTTTTTTATAATTATTTTACTGTATGAGATTATTGGCTGTTGATCGAAGCATCCAGCACCTAGCACC
This sequence comes from Psychrobacter sp. 4Dc, assembly GCF_002836715.1. Lineage (GTDB taxonomy): Bacteria > Pseudomonadota > Gammaproteobacteria > Pseudomonadales > Moraxellaceae > Psychrobacter. Next base: position 15 of record NZ_PJAT01000049.1, on the reverse strand, counting down.
GTCACCAAACTGCTG
>NZ_PJAT01000048.1 GCF_002836715.1 Psychrobacter sp. 4Dc | reverse complement strand
ATCCGTATCAAGAGCGGCTGGTGTTATCTAGCTGTGGTGTTAGATCTGTTTGCCCGTCGTGTCGTGGGCTTTGCCGTATCAGACTCTCCTGACAGTATGCTGACTGCTAAAGCACTACAGATGGCATATCAGACGAGACTTAGACCCAGTAGGGTGCTGTTTCACTCGGATCAAGGCACGCATTACACTAGCAAGGCATTTGCTGAATCCGTGGCTAGTTGTGACGGCATGATTCAAAGCATGAGCAGAAAGGGTAATTGCTGGGACAACGCGCCAACTGAACGCTTCTTTAGAAGCTTTAAAACGGAATGGATGCCAAAGGGTGGTTATGAAGATATCTTTGAGGCTAAGAGTGCTATCACTGACTATATCTGGGGCTATTATCAAACTGTGAGACCCCATACTTTCAACAATTACTTAACACCATTAGAAACAGAGAGACGCTATTTTAACAAAAA
>NZ_PJAT01000047.1 GCF_002836715.1 Psychrobacter sp. 4Dc | reverse complement strand
TGCCCTGCAGTTCCAAAACCACCAATCATAATAGTGGCGCCATCTTTAATTTGGCTAAGTACATCCGTGATATTTTTTTCAGCTTTATTAATCATGTTTATGTCCTATACAAAAGTAATATTAGGTATTGCGAGACTTAAGTTCTATGCATCTTCTTTTTGCTTATGAAAATAAAGGTAATAAGCGTTTTTTACTTAAAATATAGTAAGCAACCATGCCGATAAGAATGCCCCAAAAAACAGAGCTTAGTCCTAGAAAGCTCATACCAGATGCTGTTGCTAAAAAAGTGATTAGCGCTGCATCTCTTTGAGAGTCATCTTTCATTGCTATAGTAATGTTGGTAGAAATAGCACCGATAAGTGCAAGACCGGCTAATGCTGCAACTAGCTCTTTGGGCAGCAAGCTAAATACCATCACGATGCTACCGGCAAGTAGTCCCCCTAATAGATAAAAAATACCGTTTGC
>NZ_PJAT01000046.1 GCF_002836715.1 Psychrobacter sp. 4Dc | reverse complement strand
CTACAGCTTTTGCTCTATAAATTTTCTGCCGCACAACTTCTCAACGATAAAACCTACTATCACAAACTCTCTAAAAATCTACTTTACCGCGTAAAGCCTTCGTCTTACCGCGCTGGGTTTTTTTATCCACCCGTTTACGTTTGGCATTTCTGCTAGGTTTGGTCGGCCTTCTGGTTTTATTAACGTAAGTGGCTTTGGTGATAAAGCTTTGCAAACGCTCAAGCGCATCTATCAAAAAAACGAAAGAGGACTCCACTCGACATTAAGGTGGAGGTAAATTTCGCATCACTGGTTAGCCTCGCTGGTTCTGAATATATTGCTTAATAATATCTAATGGCGCACCGCCACAAGAGCTTGCAAAGTAGGAGCGTGACCAAAGCACAGGCTTGGAATAAGCTGCTCTTAAATCAATAAAATCACCCCTCATTCGTCTACTTGTGACTGACTTTAAGTTATTAACCAATTTGCTTAATTGCACCGTTGGCGGGTACTGGATAAGCATGTGGATATAATCTG
>NZ_PJAT01000045.1 GCF_002836715.1 Psychrobacter sp. 4Dc | reverse complement strand
GGCGTCAGAGACATTGCTATTATAGCCTCAGTTAGCATTGGTAAAGTGCTTAGCACCATAGGCTCATCTGTTTATAAGATTGCGCCTAAGAAGCGCTATTATGAACGCTTAGAGGTTGATGAGTTTTGGACTTACGTGTATCGCAAGAAGCGTAAAGTTTGGCTTATTTATGCTTATGACCGCGCTACCAATGAGATTGTCGCTTATGTCTGGGGCAAACGTGACCTGAAAACAGCTAAGAAGCTAAGAGCCCGTCTTAAACAACTGAAAGTCAGCTATGGCTCTATTAGCATGGATAACTGGGATAGCTTTATAACCGCATTCAAGCCTGACAAGAAACAAATCGGCAAGCAGCATACGGTAGGCATAGAAGGTAATAACTGTCGCCTTAGACACCGATTGCGACGAGCCGTTCGAAAGACCTGTTGCTTCTCAAAGAAATTTAATAACCACTTTAAGGTGTTTGATTTGGTATTCTTCTATGTCAATTATGGCTATGTCTGATGCCAGCATACTTTTTAGAACACCACC
>NZ_PJAT01000044.1 GCF_002836715.1 Psychrobacter sp. 4Dc | reverse complement strand
TAGAGAAGACTAAAACTAATAGGTCAGTATGCAGACATTAATACATTATTTTTTGCACTTTGGTTTTCCTCTTTTTATCGCGATTGCGTTTTTTAGAAAAGAGTGGAAAAAAGCATATCTGATTTTGCTTGCAACCATGTTGGTTGATATAGATCATCTGGTAGCAAACCCAATATTTCAGGCAAATAGATGTAGCATTAATTTTCATCCGTTACATACTTATTATGCGATGCTAGTGTATTTTGTTTTACTCTTTCTTCGTAAGCCTTTTAATATCATTGGAATTGGATTGCTGTTCCATATGTTAACGGATTTTACGGATTGTTTGATGATGTCGGTCAGCTAATATCGCGACCTTGCATATCAAGATAATTATACGGTTATAAGAAAGGTTATAATCAATCGAGCTTTGTATCTACTAGTTAGAGAGAAGTTGATTTCGATTGAGAGATGTATGACTATTTAAGACAAGTCAGCGTATAATAACGGATACAAGAATTAGTTCGGAGCATTGTTTAAGCAGTGGTTCGTGCGGTTGATAGCTAGGTTTATGATGATTTAATTCTATTATGAGCCATTAAACAGCTTTTTATTGATCATTCA
>NZ_PJAT01000043.1 GCF_002836715.1 Psychrobacter sp. 4Dc | reverse complement strand
AGCATATATCATCAATACCGTTACTGGCGTAAAACCGGTAAATGGCAAAAGCTCATGAAGATAGTCACAGCAAACTATGATAGTGAATGGTTATTTATAGACGGTAGCGTGGTTAAAGCTCATCAGCATAGTACAGGCGCAGCCAGTCATCTTGATGAGGCCATTGGTAAAAGCGTTGCAGGTAATAGCAGCAAACTGCACTTAGTGGTCGATGCTTGTGGCAACCCTATACATGTTGAGCTGTCAGGTGGGCAAGTACATGACTCTAAGATGGCAAAGGCGTTGATATGTAGCACCATTAACAACCAGACTAAAGCGGTGATTGCAGACAGGGGCTACGATAGTAGCGATATTAGAGAGTGTATCTTCAAGCACTGTGCTCAGTCAGTCATACCTGTTAAGTCGAACTCTAAAAGCAGTAACGACACACTAGATTGGTATTTGTATCGTTGCCGTCATTTGGTAGAAAACGCTTTTGCTAGATTGAAACATTTTAGGGGCATTGCCACGCGATATGATAAGCTCAAAGATAGCTTTGCAGCGGCGGTAATGCTCGCTTGTGTCTTTATCTGGTTGCCCTTGATTTGAATTCTATACACACCCTAAT
>NZ_PJAT01000042.1 GCF_002836715.1 Psychrobacter sp. 4Dc | reverse complement strand
AAAAGTAAAAGCCCCCTTCGCTAATGCGGAGGGGGCTTTTCTTTGTGTCTGTATTTTATTCTTAGTGACTTACGTAACAATTCCTATTTAAGGGTGAGCAAGGAGTAACGACTGTCTGGGAGAAAGTCGTCCGTAGCGCAAGACGGAAGGCTATGCCTGTAGATAGCTCTTGCTTTGCCTTAATGGCGCTTTTCTCGTTCGTCAGCTCTCTATTCTAGATAAAGCCCCCAATGCTCACGCGATGGGGGTTTTTCTTTGTCTAACATTAAGAATTGTTTTGCCAATGCTACAACATATATTTGAACTTTACTACTTACAGAACCACAGATGTTTTCATTGCATATGTACTATTTTCAAGCTAAATCCGTGCCCTAAGACGAAAGAAATATCTATCATTAGGCAAGACTATGCCGTTGAATCTAACCAAATGTATTAGATTTATACCTAGCCAGTAGAGTTTATAAGCGATAAATGACATCACAATATTCGCTTCCACCTTTTAGTATGATAAAGCAGAGAACCGTGAGGTATTAGTATTGATATTGGGACAAGTACCCTTTACTGCGTGTGAGGCGGTATCTTGATTGTTTAGCTGAGTGGCACTAACATCTTT
>NZ_PJAT01000041.1 GCF_002836715.1 Psychrobacter sp. 4Dc | reverse complement strand
CACATCTCCCGTCCAGACTTGGTTAGGCATGCTTGGACTAAAATTGCGCTTTAGGATATTGTCGTGGGTTTTATGCATCTGATCAGCATGCTTATACTTGTGTGTCTTTTCCTGAGAGCTTTTAAGGTGCATACTCTTCATAAGACTACCTGCTAGGTAACGTGTCAGCCTGATGTTATGCTCATTCCATAAGATAGCGACAATAGTGCGAGCACCAGCCGATTGCTTGGAGTCATTGAATATCTGACGTATTAATGCTTTGAGTTTGACGCGTTCTATATCAATAGGCTTAGTCTTAATACCATAGTAGTAGCTGCTTCTAACGACACCAAACAGGTGGCATAGCTTACGCTTGCTCAGTCGTTTGTCTTGCTCTGCAAGCTTGCTGATCAGCGATAGACGTTCAGGCTGTCCAAGGCTAGCAGAGCCGAAGCCTTTTTTAGAATGTCGCGCTCCATAGTGAGTCGTTTAACTTGTTTACGTAGCTCTTGTAGTTCTCTTTGCTCATCGGTGAGGGCTAAACCTGCAGCTGGTGCAACCCCTTGCTGCTCTTTTTTATACTTGCGTACCCAGTTATCTAGGGTTGATGCACCAATTCCTAAAGACTCTGCCACTTCTGCTACTTTGCGCTTATGATCAACGACTAA
>NZ_PJAT01000040.1 GCF_002836715.1 Psychrobacter sp. 4Dc | reverse complement strand
AGTGTATTATATAGATTTACTGTTGGGTGTCAAACAGTATTTACCACTTTTTTAGATATTTTTTCGATTTTTATTAGAATATCTAGCAAGCATTTGTTTTTATTGATTTTATATTTTCATATAAAATCAATGTTTTTTAGATTTAATGCTTATTTATTGGCTAATGCTTGCTCGATGTCATTTTTGATGGCTTCTGGCTTGGTCGTTGGTGCATAGCGGTCAATCACCTGACCTTTGCTATCGACTAGGAACTTGGTGAAATTCCACTTGATACCATCTGTCAGCACACCACCTTTTTGTTCCTTAAGCCATTCATAGATAGGATGAGCATCTGCGCCATTGACATCAGTCTTTGCCATCATCGGAAAGCTAACACCATAATTCTTTTGGCAAAACGCGCCAATCTCATCGTTGCTACCTGGGTCTTGGCCACCAAATTGATTACAAGGAAAACCGACGACCACCAGTCCTTGATCCTTATATTGTTGATATAGCGACTCTAAGCCTTCGAACTGCGGCGTAAATCCACATTTGCTTGCGGTATTGACGATTAATAATACTTTATCTTGATAATCTGAAAAAGCTTGCGAGCTACCATCCATTCGCTCAGCCGTAAAATCATAAATTGTACTCATCATTTATCCTTAAATTGAGAGTTTTATTGTTTTGGGTGTTTATGCAGTGTTTCTGTTTCTATCATACACATAATAAAACTATTGAAAAGGAAGTACCTTGTACTTCCCTTTCACGTTTCTAATACTACTTAGCCTACTTACTTCTCAGACTTATCTAAATCGATAGATACTGAGTTGATGCAATAGCGCATACCTGTTGTCTCGGTAGGACCATCAGGGAATACATGACCTAAATGGGCGCCGCAGTTGCTGCAAGTGACTTCGGTGCGAGTCATGCCTAGCGAGTTATCGACGTGCTCTTCAATCGCGCTGTTATCAATACCTTGATCAAAACTTGGCCAACCACAGCTCGCATCAAATTTATTGCTTGAGTCAAATAAGCTTGCACCGCAGCCTTTACAACGGTAAACGCCATCATCTGTCGCATCATTATATACACCTGTAAATGGGCGTTCAGTGCCCTTCTCACGCATAATATGATACTCATCAGCGGTTAAACGCTCTTTCCAGTCAGCTTCAGTCAACTGGCTGATCTCTTCTTTGCTTAGTTGATTGTCTTGCATAATTTATCCTTATTCGAGTATTTATTATCTAATCTCGGTAACTATTTTATCGCCATATGATTATGAGAACGACGTGCTCTATCTGTTGGTTGTCGACGCACTATTCAAGGCATATATAAGAAAAGTACTCTCTATATTGTGAGATAGAAAGCATGATTGAAGAGATTGACTGAGCTAAATATAGCAAATTAATTTTAGATAATGATGGATAAAGATGTAATTTCGATATCTATACATTTTATAGTCTATATAAGAGATTTAGAGCCATACAAATATAAACCGAATGTTAATTGCAAGATATACTTGCAAATACTAATAAAGATGATTGTAAAACCATTTGCAAATTAACTATCAATGCAATAATATCTTGCATTAGTGTTTAACTAAAATGTTTAATATATCTCTACTCTGAATAATTACTGATTAACAAAGGCTCATATAACAATGTCTGACGACAATGGCAAAGGTACGCAAGCGGAACGACTGGTACAGTTGCGCCGTGACAAAGGATTTACTGCTGAGCAGCTAGCGCAAGCCATGACAGCCGCTGGTGCAAAAGTGAGCCGTGGTGCTATCTCAAACTGGGAGCGCGGTACCAATGGCATTGTCTCATCCAAGCTGCCTACACTTGCGCGTATTTTGGGCTGTAGTGAAGGATATCTGTTGCGCGGCGAACTCAATAATGAGGCTATTTATGCAGACGAGTCGACATCATCTATAGAGCGCAATGAACATCAAGAAATAGGCTCGACTTCACATCCTCAGCCAGATATTAAGACAACTGATGATCAATCGACGACAACTTCTACTGCTGGTAAAGACTCAAAAACCAATTCGATAACCAATCCGAAAAACGGTCATGCTATGAACACTATAAAAAAATCTGATAAATTACAAAACGTTTGCTATGACATTCGTGGTCCTCTATTGCAAACTGCTAATAAGATGGAAGCAGAAGGCAAACGTATATTAAAACTAAACGTGGGGAATCCAGCGCCTTTTGGTTTAGAAGCCCCGCATGAGATTTTACGCGATGTCGCTATGAACTTATCTGAAGCGACTGGCTATTCAGACTCACAGGGGATTTTCTCAGCGCGCAAAGCCATTTTGCAATATTACCAGTCTAAAGGGTTGTTATCGGCCGTTGACGTACGTGATGTATATTTGGGCAATGGGGTTTCTGAGCTTATTGTCATGACCATGCAGGCGTTGATGAATGATGGCGATGAAGTCCTGATTCCAATGCCAGACTACCCGCTTTGGACTGCCGCGGCCAACCTCGCTGGCGGTACTGCTGTGCACTATCGCTGTAATGAAGAAGACAACTGGCACCCTGATATTGAAGATATTAAGTCTAAAATTACGAGCAAAACGAAAGGTATCGTGGTTATTAACCCGAATAACCCAACAGGTTCACTTTATAGTGATGAGCTATTAAAGCAAATCATCGAAGTCGCTAAAGAGCATGATTTAGTCATCATGGCTGATGAAATTTACGACCGTATTCTCTATGACGATAATGTACATACGCCAATGAGCACCTTAACTGACGACGTGCTAGTACTCTCTTACAATGGCTTGTCGAAGTCACATCGTATTGCAGGTTTTCGCTCAGGTTGGATGATGGTATCAGGCCGCAAACAGCACGCAGCTGACTTTATTGAAGGCTTAGATATGCTAGCATCCATGCGCCTTTGTTCTAACGTGCAGGGACAGTATGCCATTCAAACAGCGATGGGTGGGCATCAGAGCATGCAAGACCTGACTTCTGAAAAGGGTCGCCTATATAAGCAACGTGAAATGGCAGTCTCACGTCTTAATGCTATCAAAGGTATTTCTTGTACCATGCCTCAAGGCGCGTTTTACTGTTTCCCAAAAATGGATCCAGAGGTCTATCCTATCACCGATGATATGGATTTTATGATGGACTTGCTCGTTGAAGAAAACGTATTGATGGTTCAAGGTAGTGGGTTTAACTGGGACAGACCTGACCATTTCCGTCTGGTGTTCTTACCTAACTTACTTGACCTAGAAAATGCGATGGATAGATTGGACAGATTTTTTGCGAAGAAACGTAAGCAATTTGGTACCGAGTAAATCTTCATACATCATTAAAAAAACGCTTATCGGCATGATGCTGATAAGCGTTTTTTATTGCGTTGAACCTAGTTATTAAAACTCAATTATGATAATTCACTGATAAAAACAGCGCATTAAAATATGTTGCTCAATACGAGATAACTGATGGCTGACATAGTAGCCGCTGCAGGCAGCGTCACAATCCAAGCCAAACCAATCGGCTTCATAAGCTTCCAGTTCGTATCTCTGTTGACGATACCGATACCCAGTACCGCACCTACTAGCGTGTGAGTACTTGATACAGGCAGACCCATAGTCGATGCGCCCATTACAACAGCAGCAGCAGCTAACTCAGCTGAGAAGCCTGAAGCTGGATGCATTTTCGCTAGATTGGTACCAACGGTTTGAATTACTTCTTTACCAATGAACCAAAGACCAACGATTAATGCTACACCAAAAGTCAGCATGACAGCAGGTGGCACGGCAGCTTCAGTAGCGATACTATTAGTACGAATCACATCCATAATGGCGGCAAAAGGACCAACCGCATTGGCGATATCGTTTGAACCATGACTAAAGGCAAAAGCTGACGCGGTAAAGACCTGCATCCAGCTAAACATAATGAACGTCGCTTTGGTCAAATCTTCTTTGTGCTTACCGCGAATACTCTTGGTATAGATATAGGTCGCTAACCATACTAGCGCCGCTATCATACCCATAATCAAGAAGCCCTGCAGTGTGGTCAGGCCGCTATTAACATTTTTTAGACCTTTAAAGACGACTAGAGAAGTCATCACCGCACCACCTGCGGCAGCAATGATAGGTACCCATTGCTTAAGTGCTTTTAGAGTATCAAGGCTACTGCGCTCATTCTCAATATCATAAAGCTTTTTGTAGTAATCAGTTTCTAGGTCTTCAACGACACAATCGTCATCTTTATAGATTTCCTGATCACGTAACATCGCTGACGTATAGGCCAATTGCTCAGACTCTGTCAAACCATCCAAAAACTCTTTATGGTTTTGCTTTAAGACCTTTTTATTGCCTTTTAGCGTCGCAATATAAGCTTCGGTTTTATCATTATATTCAATGATGTTTTTCTTGATTTGTCCATATAAAAGATAAGACAACACGCCACCTAGTAGCGGCGACAATACCCAAGAAATAGCGATGGTTCCAACCGTTCCCCAGTCTACCGTTGATAGCGCCATGTCCGTACCACCTAACGTGATACCTAAAACAATGGAGCTACCAATCACACCGCCAATAATGGAGTGAGTGGTCGAAACAGGCAAACCTTTTTTGGTTGCAAATAACAGCCAAAATGCTGCTGCAACCAATGCGGAGAGCATGACATAAATGAACTGATTGGGCGTCACTGATAGACCATCTAGATCGACAATGCCGCTTCGAATCGTATCAGTCACCTCCCCGCCTGCAAGGACTGCCCCCGATACTTCAAATATCGCAGCAATACCCAATGCTTGCGGGATAGTCAACGTCCCTGCACCCACCGAAGTACCAAAGGAGTTGGCGACATCGTTACCACCAATATTGAATGCCATAAAGACACCAAAAGCGGTCGCCACGATGAATAGCGTCGTTTGCTGACGCATGGTGTAATCTAAACCCCACCACAAAAAGTAGGAAGTCATCGCAATCAGTAAAATGGCAAAAAATAGATTGATTCTCATAGAGCCAACTGGCTTGACTGACTCTGTAGAACTGCTGCTAATACCCATACGTTAGTACGTCCTGCGTAAGCTGATTAAAATTATATGAGGTTGATAATATTGCGCTGCTACTCACAGTGCTTATTGCAGCATCTAATGAAGTAGCATATATAAAATATACAACATGCGATTAGAAGGTCTTAAACTGACTAGAGCGAAAGTAAATAATATATCCTTCAACATGTCACAAAGCCGCAAGTGATATTGCCAAATCGTCTGATTACAGCATCTTGCGGCTTATATATTTCTTAGCGATATTTGTGGTACTACTAACAGCTATTGTAACAATTTTTGTCGTAATTATTAAGTTATCTATGCTAAATAACTAAAACACGTTGATTGCTAAATTAAAACTATTATTTAGCAGAAGCTGTTTTGCGCTCTATTATATTAAATATGAGCACATAATGCATGATGATATTGCGAGATTTGTAACTGCTAGTGTATACGGACAAGACCACACTCTGTAAAAGACAGGATAACTCGAATATGTTTCGAGCCATCCTACTTAGGAAATACTTGAAAAATACAGCTATATAAACCTATAAGAGCCCTTAAAACTCATTCATTTTTGAGAACTATTTGCTTTCAGAAAATGCAGACAACTGCTCAATAGCATGATCTAACACGTCTAAACGCGCTTGACGTTTTTCATTGGTCGCAATAACACACCATGGCGCTGTCGTTGTATCCGTGCGCACCAGCATATCTGCTGCAGACTGCACATAGTCTGACCATTTATCACGGTTACGCCAGTCATCATCTGTCAGTTTAAATTGCTTATGCGGTGTTTCTTGACGATCTTCAAACCGTTTAAGCTGCTCTTTTTTATCAATCGCTAGCCAATATTTGATAACCAACGTTCCTGCTGCTGCCAAATCTGCCTCGAAACGATTAATTTCATCATATGCTCGTTGCCATTCATTAGGAGACGCAAATCCTTCGATGCGCTCAACCAACACACGCCCATACCAAGTACGATCAAAAATGGCGATACGGCTAATACGATTGGTTTGCTCGTCAGGCAATCTTGTCCAGAAACGCCACAAGTAAGGATGCTGAGTCTCATACAACATCGGCGCGCCAATATTATAAATTTGATACTCGCGGGGATCTAGCGGTGCGACCAACCTCTTGATTGCACCGCCCTTGCCAGCAGCGTCCATTCCTTCAAAGGCAAACACAACATGCCGGCCTTGGCGTGCACGTAACAATTCAGCGAGCCTTGCCTGCTTCTCTGCCAATGCCTCACGATAGTCGGACTTACTGATTTTTTTATCTTTAATAGACGTCAGTTGCTTAGGTATCGGTGCAGGTTCAAACTGTTTTTGTTTAGTATCTGAGTTAAGTTTCAGTGTCTTGGACTGGGAATCGTTTTCTGACGTTTCCTTGTCATTGTCGTTGCCATTATCATTGGTATCTGTCTGACTACTCGCCAGCGCGGTTTGCATAGCGTGTAGCACCAAGTGACAAAAGTTATCAGCGGCCTCTAACTTATCATCACCATCAATGATGACCCAATCATCCTGTTGACGCAGCAAGGTCGCAGCCACCTCATTAAACTTCTCGATGACTTGCTTGTTGTTCCAGTCAATTTGATACAAAAACTGCGGATCTGCTTCATCATCCTTTAAGCGACTGTGCAACGTTTCGATATCAACATGAAACCAACATTTTAATAATTTGGTTTGATTGGCAATGAGATCTTTTTCAAATGCTTTTAGCGTGTCTAACTGCTGCTGTAGATAGTCTTGCCACTGAGCAATAGGAAGCGAATTTTTATCTGTTTGACCTTTATCATTTGATAATGCTTCAAGGTTCTCACTATCTGATGTCGCCAGTCGCATGACGTTGTATAATAAATCAGCATACCAATTGCCGAAATATACCATGACGTCACCATGACGCGGCATGGCGCTAGTATGTGCTTGCCAAATAGGTTGATAGTTCAATGGCGAATGACCAATAGTGGCCTCAACTTTAAGCAGTCTTGGATCTACCCATTGCCGTAACTGCTTAACGGCTGTACCTTTACCTGCCTGCTCCATCCCATTAACTAGTACTAACAGACCTGTTGGTTTATTGAGGGTCGGCGGCGTTTGCTGGCGAGTGGCTTTTAAAGCATACTGAGCTGTTACCAATGCCAATCTAAGCGAATCCTCATCCAGTGAAAACTGACTTAAAGGATTGGGCTTTAGACGCTGCTCCACAACTTGCTCACTAAATTGTGTACTTACCGCTTGTAGTGCTTTTGGTTCAGTAGTATCATTTTTTTTAGACATGATTACACTCGCTATTATTGTTGTTGGGCTGCTTTACTAATGAATGACTTATGGGATAGCTATTAATAGGACAACTTTCCATATTTCGACCTCATCACTCATTTTTATCTCATTTAATCATAGCACTGCACCAATTGAGTAAATAATATTGCTGTGTAACAGATTGGTATTTGTATTCTTAATTATTTTCTTTTAAGGTGAACACAATTTTGGGTATAGGATAGAACAGTTGTTGAAAACCTTATAACCCTAAACCACTATATTTAAAACAACCATACTTAAATTTGATCACCCTATTTACTTCTACAGGATTTACAGCCATGACCGCTTTAGCTGATTTACAACAGCATTTGACACGTTTTTGGGCGATGCCTCATCACCAAAATGATATATTGAAAGCCAAGCTTAATGAAGTACAAACATGGCAACAAGTACGTATTCGTCACACTCATCGCGAGCTATTTGAACAGCCAAAAAACCAGTTAATGGCAGATTACTTTTTAACAAAACTATATGGTGGCGATGAGTTCGAGATGCTAGCCAAACAATTGGCACGTATTCTTCCAAAAGCGAAAAAGTTAGAACGTCTTGCCAAAGAATCAGCTCTAGAAGCTGGTAGTATGGGCATCCAAGCAGCAATTTTAGCTATTGAGTTAGATTTGCATTTGGCTCAGTGGCTACTTGCTCAGGATTTGCCAGTAAACGAAGAGAATATGCTAGCCGCCTACCGCGCTGTTGATGAAGAAGCCGAGCGCCGAGTTCAGATTGCTAATCTAAAAGACGTCTGTTATCGCACGGACAAGCATCTAAATTCGTTTATGCTCAAAAAAGCCTTCGCACTAGCAAAGAGCACAGCCTATCGTCATAACTTTCAACCACTTTATGACTTTATTGATGCAGGCTTTAAGGCCATGAAGCCCCTGAAAAGCGTCAGCGATTTTATCGAGCCATTCTGCAAGCGCGAACTGTCAATCGTTGATCAGGTGCATGATTCGGATAATGGCAGTAAGCCAGTAGCGTTTGGTGTATCATAAGCTCAATATGCTAAATGGCCAGTTGACGCTTACTATTTAACGACTTCCTCCGATAAAGACAATCATAAAAATAAATTCTAGGACAACATGATGACTGATATTTCAAAAGATAGCAGCGCTCCTTCTAATCAAGCTATAACGACTAATGGTCATTTGCAAGACAAACTGGTAAAAGACAGTATTGCTCATAATCAACAGATTAGCGCGCAGATATTACGTAATCAAACAACCAATGTCGTGCCGAGCAAGAATAATAGCGTTGCTAATGACGACAATAGCGACTTTACTAAAGTTCAAGACCTACCAACTGGAACGCCGCAAGGCCAACAAACCACTATGCCAAACAACGACAAAACGACTCGCACAAACCCTTCAGAGCAAACCATAAAACAAACGCTATTCAATCAGCGTGATGACATCAATAATCCGCACACGCCTGAAACAGATGGTAATGAGCAGACGCATTTTGGCTATAAGACCGTCAATAAGGCAGAAAAACAAGCACGTGTGGCTGACGTATTCACTTCTGTTGCCAAAAAATACGACATCATGAATGATTTGATGTCATTCGGTATTCATCGTCTGTGGAAACGCTATGCGATTAGTCTATCAGGCGTGCGTGCTGGTCAGCATGTCCTTGATATCGCGGGTGGTACAGGCGATTTAGCCAAAGTATTTAGCCGTGAAGTCGGTAGAAATGGCCACGTGGTACTATCTGATATTAATGCTGCGATGCTAGAAGTGGGCCGTGAGCGCCTAATCAATGCTGGTTGTAATAACGTTGACTTTGTATTAGCAAACGCTGAGACATTAGCACCATTTGATGACGAAAGCTTTGATTTGGTCACTATTAGCTTTGGTTTGCGTAACGTTACTGACAAAGATGCCGCGCTAAAGTCTATGTATCGCGTCCTAAAGCCAGGTGGTCGTCTATTGATTCTGGAATTCTCCAAGCCAGTCTTTGAGCCACTATCTAAAGCCTATGATTTGTATTCATTTACCGCACTGCCAGTGATGGGTAAGCTGATTGCTAATGATGCTGAAAGTTATCAATACTTAGCTGAGTCAATTCGTATGCATCCTGATCAGCAGACACTCAAGCAGATGATGCAACAGGCTGGTTTTGAAAACTGTGATTATCACAACTTGACTGCTGGTATCGTGGCTGTCCATCGCGGCTTTAAAGCGTAACGATAGAGTAAGATTGGCAAGACTATTACGTTTAATAGACCCTATTGAACCTAACACGAACATACTATGCGCTGATGCAGCTAATGCAAAGGCGCTCACTTAACGATGCGAGAGCCTTATGCTGACTGTCCTTCTATTAGCTAGTGCCGAAAAGCTAATTAACATTGCCATTGCTAGTGATGAGATTACCAAAGCAGGTTTAGCGCCGCTTGCAGGTAAGGTGTTACGTCTTAATATGGGACTGCCTGAGATTCATTTAGACATCCTGTTCACTCATGAGCGTTTACGCTTTGAGCCAGTCACGACGGAGAGCGTATTTGAGCCAAGTGGCCAGATGAATGAGCGCCAAAAAGCTAGCATGGAGCGCGCACGTTTTGGTCATAGTCGTCCAGATTGTACCATTACTGTAGATAATGCTGCTCAATTGCTCAATCTGATGCGCGGCGCGGAAGGCAACTTGCCAATCGCTGGCGATTACAAGGTGCTAATGCAGCTCAAACAACTGGTTGCAGGGTTTGATCCTGACCTAGCTGGACAGCTTGAACCATTTATCGGTAAACCAATGGCTAGCCAGTTACATCTCCTTATCTCTCAGCTTAAAGGTAGCTGGCGTCATAGTGCCAAACGTGCTTTTGATGACGTTAGTGATTGGGCTAATGAAGTGGCTGGCAATAGCACACCTGACCCTATTGAGGTCGCTGAAGCAAACGATCTTAAACAGCAATTGTTAAAATTACGTGCTGACGTCGAACGTGAAGAAGCCAAACTTGCTGCTATCAAAGAAGAGCAAGCGCAGTTTCTTAATAACTCGTTTCATCAATAGCCGATTGCCTCAATCATAAATGAACGCTATTACCGATGGCACTATTTATGATTATGCACAGCGCTTACCCCATTTTCGTCTTTGTTTAGAGTACTTAATCCCATGCTATTATCGCACCGCGCTCGTCTACTTGAGCTTTGGCGTATCGCCGCAATGTATCGCCTTGATACCCATTTTTCTATCGAAGAAGCACCGCAGCTGCAGCCTTTGGCGCGATTGATTCGCATGCATCCAGCAGCATGGGGCAAGAAGCACCAACCAAATGCGATTAAGTATGCGCTTGAGGACATGGGTACGCTGTTTTTGAAACTTGGCCAGTTACTCTCAACACGTCGCGACTTGGTACCGCCTGAGATTATCGCTCAATTGATTCAGTTGCAGGACAAAGTTAAGCCTTTTGACGCTGATATTGCTGTCGCTCAAATTCAGCACCCTAAACATGGTCTTGGCCAGTCTATTGAAACCTTGTTTGCTCGGTTCGATATCAAACCGTTAGCGGCCGCTTCTATCGCCCAAGTTCATACGGCTGCCCTACATGATGGGCGTGAAGTCGTGGTAAAAGTGGTTCGCCCCGATATTCGCACTGTGATTGTTTCTGACTTTGAGCTACTGCGGGAATTGGCAAGTTGGGCATCTGCGCGTATTGAAGCAGCACGTGCCGTTCATATCATCGATATTGTCGAAGACTATCGGCAAGTCATGCTCAACGAGCTTGATTTGACACTTGAGGCTGATAATACTACTCAAATGCGTAATAACTTCTTGGGTTCAGCACTGATGTATGTGCCTGAAGTTTATGACGCTGCCAAAAACGTGATGGTCATGGAGCGTATCCAAGGTGTCCCTATCTCACAAGTTGAGATGTTTGATCAGTTAGGTTACGACCGTGCAGCGCTTGCAGAAAAAGGCCTAACCATATTTTTCACCCAAGTCTTCCGTGATAACTTCTTTCATGCTGATATGCATCCAGGCAATGTGTTCGTAGAGACACCACCTGTGCAAACCTTACATGCAGGTATGGCAGCAGTTGATTTAGGTCATGAACCACGTTATATCGGGCTTGATTGCGCCATCATGGGCACTTTATCAAAAGATGATCAGCTCATCGTGGCGCGGATGTTACTTGCCGTAATGAACAATAACTTCACCGCCGTAGTTGATATTGTTAGCCGTGCAGGTTGGATACCACCAAACGCTGATAAGCATGCCCTGATGCGTGATATGAAACGTACCGTCGGCCCTATGCTACAAAAATCAATCGATGATATCGACTTCGCTGGCGTACTGATGCAGATTTTGGACATTGCGCGTAGACATCATATGAGTATCCCGCCGCAGCTGATGCTTTTGCTAAAAACCTTGGTCCATGTGGAAGGACTCGGTCGTGATTTATATCCTGATCTAGACATTTGGTCACTTGCCAAGCCAATTCTAAGCAGTTGGATTAAAGAGCAATTAGATCCTATGCGTAATCTACAACAGCTGCGCCAACAACTTCCTGAAATGCTCCTGTCTACTACTGATATTCCTAAACTATTAGATCAAGGACTACAAAGCCTTGCCTCACAGGGCTCTCGACAGGACAGTCAACTACGCGAGATACAGCAGATTCGCGCTGACATGCTAAACGACCGTCGTCGTGATTGGTTGGCACTCGCAGGGTTTGCTATTTTTATCGCTATCGCTACGCAAGTCATCGGCTGGCTATCACCTATATTTTATATACTGGCTGTTCTAGTGGTTG
Organism: Psychrobacter sp. 4Dc; assembly: GCF_002836715.1. Lineage (GTDB taxonomy): Bacteria > Pseudomonadota > Gammaproteobacteria > Pseudomonadales > Moraxellaceae > Psychrobacter. Next base: position 59,676 of record NZ_PJAT01000040.1, on the reverse strand, counting down.
TTTGGCGAATTTTAGCTTAGAAATCAGATTTATTTTTATTCAATCAGTTCAGAAAATTTTCATAATTTCAGATTTAAACAAAAAAATGCGCCTACTTCTCATTAAAAGTAGACGCATTTTTTTATTGAATACTGATTACTATAACATCTGATCGATTGCCATCTGCGTCAGTACGCGGCCACGAGCAGTACGCAGCACATAACCTTGTTGAATCAAATACGGCTCAATCACATCTTCGAGCGTACCACGGTCTTCAGCCATCGCTGCTGCCACTGCTTCAACACCAGCAGGACCACCGTCAAAGCGCTCGTGCAATATTTCGATATAGCGTCTGTCTAGATGATCAAGACCGCGTCTATCCACTGCCAACATATCTAGCGCGCTACCTGCAATCGCGCCATTAATACTACCGTCGCCTCTTACCTCGGCATAGTCACGCACACGGCGTAATAGGCGGTTAGCAATCCTTGGTGTACCGCGTGCACGGCGCGCAATCTCTACAGCGCCATCTTCACTCATTGGTACACGCATTAGACGTGCTGCGCGACTGACAATCGTCGTTAGATCAGCGATATTATAAAATTCGAGTCGCTGTACAATCCCAAAACGGTCACGTAGCGGTGACGTCAATAGCCCTGCTCTAGTTGTTGCTGCTACCAAGGTAAACGGCGGCAAATCAAGCTTGATAGAACGCGCAGCAGGCCCTTCACCAATCATAATATCTAATTGGAAATCTTCCATCGCTGGATAAAGTATCTCTTCAATAACCGAGCTTAGACGGTGAATTTCATCAATAAACAGTACGTCACCCGCTTCTAGATTGGTCAGCATGGCCGCCAAATCTCCTGGGCGCTCAAGCACAGGCCCTGAAGTAGAACGCAAATTACCACCCATTTCACGAGCGATAATATTGGCGAGGGTCGTCTTGCCCAGACCCGGTGGACCAAATATAAGTGTGTGATCTAGCGCTTCGTCACGGCCACGAGCAGCACCGATGAACACTTCCATCTGCTCACGTACCACCGGCTGACCAATATACTCAGCCAATAATGCTGGTCGGATATTGGCATCAGGAGCGTCACTTGCACCTTCTAGCGGATTAATTAAACGATCTTGCGTCATAGAATTTATCATTATATTAAAAAATTAGTTAACAAATAGCATAACCAAACGCTGCGCATAAGTCATCCAAAACCTCATTAAGCGAGCACTAAAACGAAAATAAGCGACATTCAATGTCGCTTATTAATTTAATACATTATGTGGTTGTCATCGATAGACAGCTAATTAATATGAATTAAAAGCCAGATAGCTGCTGCAAAGTAGCTTTTAATAAGCCTTGAGTATCAGCAAAAGTATCTCCTTTACTCTTAGCAGCTTTAATCGCTAGCTGAGCTTCTTTTTCTTTGTAACCCAAGCTAATCAATGCGCCTTCCACTTCAGCTATGATACTACCTTCGTGAGAAATCGTAGTTTCCTGTGGTGTCAATTCAAACGTACCATTATCAACGTCGATATTCTTCAGCTTATCTTTTAGCTCAATCAATAAACGTTGCGCCGTCTTTTTACCGATGCCAGGGATACGAGTTAATGCCGTTTCCGACTCTTGCTCGACATGCATCTTTAGCTCAGCTGCTGACATTGCAGACAGCATTGCCAAGGCCATTTTTGCCCCCACCCCGTTAATTTTAATTAACTGGCGAAAGACATCACGTTCTTTTCGATCGATAAAGCCATAGAGCAACTGTGCATCTTCACGAACATGGAAATGTGTCCAAATGCTGGCTTGTTCATTAAGCTGTAACTGACAAAATGAAGGCAATGGCAGTTCGATATCATAACCCACACCAGAGGTCGTCATGATACAAGCCGTCGGTGCCATCAAATACTGCACCTGTCCGGTAATCAATCCAATCATTATTACGACCTCTTATGTAAGATATTATAAAATCTGCTGCTATCTTATGATTAACAACTATTTTCTACAGCACAACCTTATTGATAAAAACTCACCATACCTTCAAGACTGGTTGGGCGAATTTTGTGTGCTTGACCTGCAGAGCCGAACGCTTCAAAACGATTGGTACAGATATCTGACATCGCTACCATAGACGCTTTGAAGTATTTGCGTGGATCAAATTCACTTGGATTTTTTGCAAGGAATTCACGGATAGCGCCAGTGGATGCCAGACGTAAATCCGTATCGATGTTTACTTTGCGTACGCCATGTTTGATCGCTTCAACGATTTGCTCAACTGGCACACCATAAGTTTCGCCGATATCACCGCCGTTTTCATTGATGACTTTTAGCCATTCTTGCGGCACTGATGAAGAGCCATGCATCACAAGATGCGTGTTAGGAATACGGGCATGAATCTCTTTTACACGCTCAATCGACAAAATATCGCCTGTCGGTGGACGCGTGAACTTATAGGCACCATGGCTAGTACCGATAGCAATCGCTAACGCATCGACATTGGTATCTTTTACAAACTGCTCAGCTTCATCAGCACTGGTCAATAGTTGCTCATGATCTAGCACACCTTCAGCGCCAGAGCCATCTTCTTCGCCAGCCATACCAGTTTCCAGACTACCTAAACAACCGATTTCGCCCTCTACAGAGACACCGCAAGCGTGAGCCATCTTGACAACTTCGCGCGTGACGCTAGCGTTGTAGTCATAGTCCATTGGCGTTTTGCCATCTTCACCAAGTGAGCCGTCCATCATCACTGATGAAAAACCTAACTGGATTGAGCGTTGGCAGATAGCTGGCGACATACCGTGATCTTGATGCATTACTACTGGAATATGTGGCCATTCTTCGATCGCAGCGATAATCAAATGACGCAAAAATGCTGACCCTGCATAGTTACGTGCGCCTGCACTGGCTTGGACAATGACAGGTGAATCACAAGCATCCGCAGCCATCATGATTGCACGCATTTGCTCTAAGTTATTGACGTTAAAGGCAGGAACACCATAGCTGTGTTCAGCGGCATGATCTAGAAGTTGACGTAAGGATATTAGGGCCATAAGACGCTCTCTGATTAGATTTTGAATAGTATTTTAAAAAACAGCTTGATAGCAATCATTTCACTGTATATTTGACCATACTGACCGTATATAGGCTAGTGAAAGTCTGAATGATATTTGGATATGATTACCACGCGGTGATTATAGCAAAAATTGTTCTGTCTTCGTAGCGGTTGACCGACTATTTGTCAGTCTATACCGTCTCTTGATATCAGTTTAATTTTATAAACTGTTACTTTATAAAATGTAACAATGGCATACAACGCAAAAAGCCTTGGCAATCACCAAGGCTTTTCTAGTATTTTGAGGCTTATAAAGCAATGACCCTTTTTAAAAGTTATTTACCAATGAGCATCTATCAATCGATAGCGTCCCAGTAAATCAGTCATTATAGTGCTTAGTTAATAGTGCTTAGTTATCGCGTAGCTTAGTACTGTTGCTCTGCATCAACTGCAACATCATTTGCGCCATCAGCAACAGCTTCAGCAGTATTTTCAACCGCTGTGTTAGTGCCTTCAGCGATAGCATCGCCAGTGTTTTCTAGAGCGTCTGTCGCAGCTGCACCAGCAGTTTCAGCGCCTTCAGCGACTTCTGTACCAGCGTCTTGAGCAGCAGCTTCGGCTTCAGCAGCAGCAGCGTCTGTTTCAGCGGCAGCAGCATCAACATTCGCAGCAGCATCATCGCCAGCAGATTCAACAGCAGCTTCAGTGTTTTCTTCTGTTTGTTGGCTACATGCAGTGATTGCAAAGGTACCAGCAAGTACGCTAGCAAGTAATAAATGACGTTTTAACATAATAAACCTCTCGTAAATAATGCATGTCAAAATACATGGTCGCGCTATTTTATAGAGTGCGAATCAGACATGCAATAATAATTTTCAGTATATAAATAAATAATTACTGCTTAATAATAATCGATGGCTATTGCGCTTACTTATGTCAATAAAAACAAGCAAATCAACAGCCAAAATATTATTTTTACAGACTACCTTAGTTATTTAAAGTTAGTTGTACGTCTAATGTTACTAAGCTACAGAGTATCGTTAACTAATTAGGCATCTATTTGCAGCGCAGCGACTGCCGGAAGCACTTTGCCTTCTACAAACTCCAAAAACGCCCCACCACCAGTTGACATATAGCTCACACCATCAGCAACTTGATATTTATCAATAGCTGCTAACGTATCACCGCCGCCCGCAATAGAGAAACCATCACTGTCTTTTACAGCAGTAGCTAATATTTGTGTGCCTTGCCCGAAAGCATCAACTTCAAAGACACCCACTGGACCATTCCACAAGATAGTTTTTGCATTAATAATGGCATTGGCAAGCTGCTTTGCGCTTTCTGGTGCGATGTCCAGTATCATGTCATTGTCACCGATCGCATCAACTGATTTGATCGTTGCAGTGGCTTTTTGCAATGAGCCAGTAAAGTCAGCGAAATCGATGTCATTTTTATCAGCGACTACGACGTACTCAGGCAGCAAAATTTCAGTCTTGGTCATAATGTCACGTGCAGTATCGAGCAAATCTGCTTCGTACAATGAGGCGCCAACACTGTGTCCTTGTGCTGCTAAGAAAGTATTGGCAATACCGCCACCAACGATAATCTGTGTGCAAACTTCAGCCAAGCTATGTAGCACTTCTAATTTGGTTGATACTTTTGATCCACCAACGATAGCAAGCATTGGCTGTGCTGGTGTTTCAAGTGCTAGGCTCAAAGCATCAAGCTCAGCAGCTAACAATGGCCCTGCACACACAGTTTTGTCTGCTTGACGCATTGCTTGCGTAACACCTTCTGTTGATGCCTGTGCACGGTGCGCTGTACCAAAAGCATCCATCACAAACACATCGCACAAATCAGCGTACTTTTTCGCTAGCGTGGCATCATTTTTCTTTTCACCGTCATTGAAGCGTACATTTTCTAATAGAACCACTTCGCCAGATTTTACATTGGCACCTTGGGTGAGGTAATCAGTATTAAGACGTACAGGTGTCGATAGTTGCGAGCTTAATTTTTCCGTCAGATAATCAGCAACCGGTGCCAATGAATATACAGCTTCAGGATTGCCTTCTGTTGGGCGGCCTAAATGTGAGCAAACAATTACCGCATCGCCCTTTTCGAGCGCCATCTTGATGGTAGGAAGACTGGCTTGCAAGCGCGCATCGCTCGTGACCTTACCGTCCTTAATAGGCACATTTAAATCTTCTCGGATTAAGACCACTTTATCCGTTAAGTTCAACTCACTCATACGCAAAAAATTCATCACCTGCTCCTATGCATCAATATATCTGTTAATTTGCGATTACTATCGTTACTGATATGACTATTATAATCAGCTCTATATAAATCAGACCCATTGCTAAGCTCGATCGATCTACTATTTCGTAGCACTCTCACTAACCGGCTTTATAAATACGCTATTTTATATCCAAGCTATATAGTCACTATCAGCTTTATTAATTTTTAATGTTTTTTAACGCTTAGCTCTGACACTTATTAAGCCACTCTGGTGATTCGATCAAGTAAGCAGAACTCAGCGGCGGTGTATTCTACCAGTTTTCTAGCGCAGTCTCACAAGCAACCTGACACAAATTTCAGCACGTTTAAAATATTTAGTCTAAATTCTCAGAGCGTTATTCAATGGCAACAATTGCAGTTGCTAGCTTTAAGCATAGTCAATAAACCGTAACATTTCGTGGTGGTACTCAGCAGTCAAGCTCTTTATGATAGAAACATTGACAATAAAAATAATCCATTAGGAGAAAATAATGAACATCAACTTAGACACTGCGAAACAAAACCTATTAAAATTAAAAGATGAGTATGAGTCTCGCATTAATAAAATTGAAGATCACATTCAAAACCCACAAGATGATCTTAATGAGCACTGGGAAGATCAGGCCATATCCTATCGTCAAAATGACATGCGCAAAAATTTGATGAGCGAGGCGCGTCAAAGCTTAATCTATGTCGAAAATGCATTGAGTCGAATTGAAAGTGGTACTTATGGCGAGTGCGAAGTCTGCGGTGAACAGATCGAAGAGCAACGCTTAGAAGCGCTACCCTATGCCACCTTATGTATGGAACACGCTGAGTAGCGCTGTCATATTAATATTCTATTGTAAGACTATTGCTACTCCAAAACCTCTCTAAGAAGCGTGCTTCAAGTAGGTGTTTTCCATTTAGAAAATGCCTGCTGCCACTCACAACAGCGCTGAGCTATGTCTGCTACTGGCAAGTCCATGATATCCCCGACTACTGCCACAAGCGCAATGGGCAAATTTACCAGCTCTGAGACATTTTCTGCGGTTAGCCCGCCTATTACACAGATTGGTATGCCTTGCTGACACCCTTCCTCAAGCTGCTGACGTGAAATAATATTAGCATTTGGCTTAGTTGTAGAAGTAAATACTGCACCCATCGCAGCATAACTTGCACCGTCATTTTTTGCTTCTTTAATCAGCGCTACATCACCATGGCAGGTACGACCGATGATTTGATGCGGTGATAGAGACTGTAGAGCATCACCGATACTGCCGTCTGTTTGACCAAGGTGTACCCCAACGCCAAGCTTTTCGGCCAACTTCACGTCATCATTAATTACAACTGGCACGCTATACGTTTTAGCTAACTCAACGAGTTCTTGTGCCTCATCAAAAAGCTTTAAAGCTCCATCAGGTAGGCTAAGAACTTGCTTACGGCGAATTTGTAATAGCGCAATTAACCCTGTCGATAAGGCTGCCTCTAGCTTTTGATACAACAGCTCGAACTCATCGTCGTTGGTCAACAAATATAGCTTAGGCATAACTGAGGAGAATGGTGAATAACTCATAGCGTGCATCCTTAATTCTTAAATTCAACACAATAAAAAAGCTGTTATATGATATAACAGCTTTTTTATACATTTAGAACCGATAGCTTATACTGTACGGCGTGTAGCCAAACTATTTAAGATATTTTTAGCATCGCCCCAACGTGTTGCTGAGCTGTTTGCTCCTAAGATGACAATAATCGCAGGGCGATTGTTGACACGAGTTTCCATCACAACACAACGCCCAGCTTCATTGATAAAGCCTGTCTTAGAGATACCGATTGGATAGCTACCGTCACGAACCAACGTACTGGTATTACTGGCTTTATATGTTCGGTTACCACTTGAGTAGTTTGAGACAAAAAAGTCGTAGCTCTTAGTGGTAGAAAAACGACGAATCACATCATAGTTGCCAGCAGCACGTACCATTTTGACCAAATCTTTTGAAGAAGCTACATTACGCTTATCAAGTCCAGTTGGATCACCAAAAAATGCCGTATTCATGCCCAAATCTTGCGCTTTACGATTCATCGCACGCATAAAGGCATCATATCCACCTGGGTAGTTACGTGCCAGACTCTTCGCCGCTGGATTTTCAGACTTCATCAACGCCATCAATAGCATCTCAGCACGGTTTAAACGATCACCTGATTTCAAACGCGAGCTTGCACGCTTTGGACCAACGAAATCTTCTGGATCAAGCGTGATTTCTTCACGCATATCAAGGCCTGCATCCAATACGACCATAGCCGTCATAACCTTGGTGATACTAGCCATAGGACGCGCGATATCAGCATCTTTTTCGTAGATAGATTCGCCAGTTTCAGCATCGATCACCGCAACACTACGTGAATCAGTGCTAATCGGAATCATATCGCTACTACCGAAAGCCCCACGATAGGTTGTATTGTAGCGAGTAGTATTGGTGTTATTGCTGCTAGCAAAACTATTAGTATTCGTAATATTGGTAGTACCATAGCCATTATCGACTTTCTTAATAGCAGAGCCATTAGACTTGTACATTATGTTACGAGCTTCAGACAAACTATCAGCGCCGCCCCAACTCAGGCGTGCACTAGAGGTAGTGTCAGTGCTACCATTAATTGTAAGTGCGGCTTGTGCAACACTGCCCAAACTCAATGAAATCATAGCAGCGATCAATTGCTGTTTGGTTAATGGTAGTTGCTTCATTATGCCTCCTGCTGTCGCTATTACGCCAGTTACATATTGTCTGACGCCAAAAACGTACGTAGCGTTTATAGATATGTTTGTAAGTACTCACATAGAGCTTTTGTATTTTTAGTGTATCATGGTTTACATTTAAGTTTAATCTATCAAACTGATTTAGTAGTTTTTTTTGGCTTCATTCAAACTTTACTACAACCAATTTATATTCTAGAAACATCAATTCACACTGCAGCAATATAATTTAACTTCGAATGTTATGATTACTCGTATTTTGTTATATTAATCAGCGGTATTTTGAATATACAAAGATAAAAATAACAGTTGAAGTATGTTCGTTTTTTATACTATTTGAACCTAATAAAGCGTTCATTCTGACAATCAATAAAGAGTATGGTTATGATTAAAGTATTAGTGGTAGACGATCATGATTTGGTACGGATGGGTATTAGCCGTATGTTGTCAGACAGCCCCGATATTGAAGTAGTAGGTGAAGCAGACAGCGGTGACATGGCTATCAAACAAGCCAAACAACTACATCCTGATGTAATTTTGCTAGACGTCAACATGCCGAATATTGGCGGGCTCGAAGCAACCAAACGTCTGATACAACTCGACATGGGTATTAAGATTTTGGCGGTCAGTAGTATGTCTGCACAGCCTTATCCCTCAATGCTGATCAAAGCAGGTGTGAATGGTTACATTACTAAAGGCACGCCGCTTGATGAAATGATACGTGCGGTCAAAAAGATTTATCAGGGAGGCCGCTACTTCAGCCAAGATGTCGCTGAACAGTTAGCAGACGTTTTGTTATCTGATAATGCCAACTCACCTTTTGACTTATTAAGTGACAGAGAAAAACAGGTGGCTATGATGGTTGTCAATTGTCAGAGCCCTCAGCAAATAGCCGATCAATTATTTGTTAGCGTCAAGACTATTAATACGTATCGCTACCGTATTTATGAGAAAGTTGGGGTTGATAGTGATGTTAAATTGACACACTTGGCCATTCGCCATGGTCTGATTCAACCATAAAGCATTTTAGCGTTTATTTTATTACGGCCAGTTTATGAACCCTGCTACCAATCTTAGCTCTGCCATTACTCGTTATGTTCATCATGACGATACGCTTCCTCTGCCGCAGTTGCGTAAATTAGGGCTGATCTATAGCAGCTATCGTTTTGTCGTTAGCCTGTTCTCTATGCTCATGCTATACATCTCTGCTCGCACCGGTGATAGCGCTTCTTTACCGAGTTTTTTACAACAAACGACTCTAAGCTTCTATGTACTGTTAAGCTTGATATTACTTGGGTTATTTTATGTCGTTAGAAAACATATGCGCCGCCAACTGGCATTCGGACTGGCCTTAGACGTTATTATATTAAGTCTGCTGCTCTACACGACAGGCAACCCTGATTTGCAGTTAACCATGCTATACATGGTGGTCGTCGCAGCTAGCTTTATGCTACTACATGGTTCACAAGCGCTAGTTATTACTTTACTTGCCATCATTCTCGTTATTTATCAGCAATTTTTTTACGCTATTGCTAATAGCATGAGTCTAGCTAATCTAGGTGATGCGCTACTGATGTCAGCGAGCTTTTTAGCAGTGGGCGGTTTGAGCTGGTCTATCTCTCAGCGATTGGTACAGCTTGAGAAAGTCGCGGCAAACCATGCTAAGGAAGTCGAGCGACTTAACGTGATTAATCAAGAGGTTATCACGCAGATGGTGAATGGTGTTATCGTTATCGATAAGCAACATATTGTCTTAGCAAATCTTGCAGCACATCAATTGCTGAGCCTTTCGCTTGTCACGCCTACTACAGCACAGAATACCCTTGACGATACAAAAGAGACTCATAACAAAGCGCTTCTCTCTAATTTTGAGCAGCAACTCAATGAACAGCATTCCCAGTTGTTTAATGCCTGCTTGTCAGTAGCTTCTGGGCAGTCACGCGTTTTTACCTACGACGTGCCAGCTGTGGCAAATGCCTCAATATTTGGCAAATTACGTGTACAAATTATTCCACTAAAAGACGATAGCAAGCTTGTCATATTAGAAGATTTACGCCGTGAGCAAGCCAGTGCTCAACAGTTGAAACTGGCTTCTTTAGGTCAGTTAACTGCCAGTATTGCCCATGAAATCAGAAACCCATTAGCAGCGATATCGCAAGCCAGCCAGCTATTAATGGAAGATGTTGCAGAACAAATGGAAGATGACAGTGCATTAACAAGTGAATTGAATGCTGCCATGACCGGCAACCATGAGCTTTATGAAATGATATTTTCACAGACAAAGCGTGTAAACCGTATCATTGAGGATATTTTAAAGCTGTCTCGTCAGCAGACGGCTACCCAGCAGGTGCTCGAATTGGCTGAATGGATGCCATCGTTTTTGGAGAATTACTTTCAAGGACACGACATTTTTCTACGAATAAAAACCAAACCCATCATATCATTTGATACTCATCAGTTAGAGCAGATATTGATCAACTTAATTAATAATGGCCTGCGTTATAGTAGCTATTCTCATCCTCATGCTTATGTAGAAATCGACATTTACTGCGCAGACAACGATGTTATAATCGATATATTAGATAATGGTAATGGTGTTAGTGCTGGAAATTTAGAACTTTTGTTTGATCCATTTTTTACAACAGATAAAGCTGGTACAGGACTGGGGCTCTATTTATCACAAGCATTTTGTGAAGCCAATCAAGCGCGTTTACTCTACATTCCTGAACATGAGAAAACATGCTTTCGATTAATTGTACCTTCTATTAAGTCTGATAATAAATTTCAAACTATCGAAGAAAATCTTACCTAGATTTATCCTTCAAAAGCTATGTGATTTCGCATTAATTTTTGCAAAATATAATATTTGAAATGAGATTATAGTATCAGTGAGTTAAGTTCCAACTCTGTATAAAACTATTACACCCATTTAGACCAAGCTATTGATTTGATAGCCATTGAATACGATGAGATGATGTATGACAACAACCGCGCTAGTCGTCGATGATGAAGTGGATTTATGTCGATTGATGCAAATTACCCTAACTAAAATGGGTATCAAAAGTGATGTGGCTTATACATTGTCGCAAGCAAGAACATTTTGGCAAGACAATGACTACGATTTCTGTCTGACGGATTTAAAACTGCCAGATGGCTCGGGACTTGAGCTGGTAAAAGAAATTAGCAATAGCTCTAATATTCCAATAGCGGTGATTACAGCTCATGGCAGCATGGATTTAGCTATTGAGGCATTAAAGCTTGGTGCCTTTGATTTTGTCAATAAACCGCTAGAACTACCACGTTTGCGCCAACTGGTAGAGAATGCCATAAAAGTTATTCATCAAGATAACGAAGTACAGGCCGCACCGGAATGCTCTCCTGAACAGAAAATGCTAGATAGTAGATTGATTGGTAATTCTGCTGTCATGCATCCCCTCAAAAATACCATTTTAAAGCTAGCACGCTCACAGGCACCTGTGTTTTTATCGGGCGCTTCTGGCACAGGTAAAGAAGTGGTCGCCAGATTGATCCACGATTTAAGTCCACGGCGTGATGGCAGCTTTGTACCAGTGAACTGCGGTGCAATACCATCAGAGTTAATGGAATCGGAGTTTTTTGGTCATAAAAAGGGTAGCTTTACAGGGGCTGTCGCTGATAAACAAGGCTTATTCCAACAAGCCAATGGTGGCACGCTATTTTTAGATGAAGTGGCAGATTTACCTTTAGCCATGCAGGTTAAATTGTTACGTGCCATTCAAGAAAAAACAGTAAGGGCAATTGGTGATACAAAAGAAGTGCCAGTAGACATCCGTATTTTGTCTGCCACTCACAAAGACCTGAGCCAATTGGTACAAGATGGTGCATTTCGACAAGACTTATATTATCGCATCAATGTCATTGAGCTAAAGCTTCCAACGCTTAATGCACGCCGTGATGATATTCCTGTATTAGCAGACCACTTTTTGGCGATGATCGCCGATGACTGGCAATTAGAGTCGCCGCCGTCATTGACGATGGAAGCCTGCGAACGCTTACAACGCCACGATTTTGCGGGTAATGTCCGTGAACTACGCAACTTGTTGGAGCGTGCAGTTACGTTAGCTGAAACCTCATACATTGACGTTAGTCATTTAGGTCTTCCTGACATTGAACCTGAGCTTGTAGATATACAAGAGCAAAATCATAGCTCAGCTGTCGATAGCTCTGATCTACCTGCTCGTAACGTAGAAAATCAAATAGACGTTCAATCTACAGTCCAATCAACAAAGGACGATGAGCAAGTCATTCAATCTAGCAATATGGCGAGGCCGGTTGAGCAAAGAGCTATCAATTTACATCTCTATCGTACTAACACCAACCATTACCCATCAATGGTGCAGCATTCGTCAGCTAGTAATGACAGTTCGTCAACCAACGTAGCAAGTACTCATGACGAAGAGTCGCTCCTTGACTCCAACGTCCAACAAGAAACATCTAAAGACATATCGGGTTTACAAGAATTGTTTGACGGTCAACTACCGCCTCAAGGGTTAGAGCATTATTTGCAGGAACAGGAAAAGCAGCTGATTATCACAGCACTCAAACAAACTGGCTGGAACAAAACCCAAGCAGCTGAATTATTAGGAACCACCTTTCGCTCTTTACGCTACCGTATGAAAAAGCTCGAAATTTCTGAAGATGCGTTCGACTAATTTCCTTTAAACGTCATCTTCAAATATTTTTGAGCGTTGAATGGTATGTACTGTTAATTAACTGCTACGAAAGTCTATTCTTTCGTAGCGTTTTTTCTAACAAAGCGAATGCCAGAATCAAGTGCGCGCGCCTTTACTAATTCTAAAGCTTTCTGCTCCCACGTGTTCTCGCTGCCAGATAAGGTCACATCAGGTTCTACACCGATCTCATCTATTTGTTTGCCTGCTGCTGTCATATAGTTGGCCACCGTTAATTTGACGGCTTGCTCATCGTTTAACGGTATGACCGATTGTACTGAGCCCTTACCATAGCTAACTTCACCGATAATAGTAGCGCGTTTTTGTGCTTGTAAACTACTGGCAAGCACCTCTGCTGCTGATGCTGAATAGCGGTTTTGCAATACCACTAATGGCAAAGGTTTAAGTATCGCATCACCTTGGGTCGATAGTACCCGTGATTTATTTTGACGTGCTTGCACCTGCACTACATCGGTATCATCCATAAATAAACTGGCCACGCTCACTGCTGATGTCAGTACGCCACCTGGATTATCACGCATATCTAGTAAAATTCCTGATATCGGAGCATTTAGGTTAATTAAGCCTTCTAGTAATTTTTCACGGCTGTTGTTTTGAAACGCCGGTAATTTGACAATGGCAATACCATCAACCAGTTTGGTCTCGACAATCTGCGGATGACTATTATTACGCTGCAACGTCGTTGTGTGCTTACGGCGACCAGCTTTAGAAGTGATAATATCTACCTGCGTACCAGCAATACCCGTCAAAATCTGCTCAACGTCGTTGACCTGTCGCCCTTCGTCTAGCTTAAACTCATCAACTTGATGCAAATAATCACCAACTGCGATGCCTTTTTTGTCTGCAGGTGAATCATCGATAACCTCTGTCACGACCCAATAACCTGCCTCTGGCTGGTAATTAACTTTAATACCAATATCACCAACGTCACCTTCAGTAAAAGCACGCAGGTTCTCATAAGCTTCTGCATCTAAAAACTCAGCATGGCTGTCAAGTTTGGTCAGCATACCGCTCATCGCATTGCTAAATAACTCTTCGTCATTGACCGCATCGACGTACTGACGACGTACTAAATCCACCACAGCCACAAATGTCTTTAGCGTTTCAGGAGAGATAGCATTTAGCGATACCTGTGCAACTTCTGCTGGAATCTCAGTATCAATATCATCGGCATCATCTGTTAGCGCGCTTTCGTCTGGCACACTATCTATCGAGTCATCTGGCTCATCGGCGACATCTAACATATCAGCAATGTTAGATAAATTATCAGCGTCGTTTTCATCCGCTATCTCATCTGCATTTAGACTAATGAGCTGTAGACCATTCGTAGGATTATCATTATTTGTAGAAGCTCCCACTGCTGCTTGTGCATTTACGCTAATCGCACAACCAAGCACACCTATTAAAATTGCAGGCTGCAAAACCGCAGACGCGACTGATGCCTTCCCTACTGATTTACTTAACCCTTTGGATAAAAAAGAACGTGCAAAAGAAATAGGCTGCATAAAAGAACTCATTTGAATAATAGAGAATGCGAATTTATCGTTATATAGCGGCTTATAAGATAGCACCAAACGCATATTTCGAACTAGCATAGTATTGCAAGTAAATTAAGTAAAATGTATCACAAAAAAAGGAAAGGATAATAGGTTATCCTTTCCTTTTCAATATCTTCTAATACAGCTGTCAAATCAGTATAAACCGCAGTCATTCAAGTACTGTGGTTTAACTCGACTGGCTTAGACTGCTGGAACCAATAAGCTCTCACCTGTCATCTCAGCAGGGGCGTCAACATTCATCAATGATAAAATAGTCGGTGCCACATCACTAAGTTTGCCGCCACGGCGTACTTGTAGCTTTTGCTCGCCTACGTAAATTAATGGTACATGCTCTGTCGTATGCTGTGTATGTACTTGTCCGCTTTCATAGTCTTGCATCTGCTCACAGTTACCATGATCGGCTGTGATAAGCATGTCACCACCAGCTGCTCGCACTGCTGACTCGATACGGCCAACGCATACATCTAAAGCTTCCACTGCTTTTACCGCTGCATCAAAGATACCCGTGTGCCCAACCATATCACCATTGGCATAATTGACCACCAATACATCATACTTACCAGACTCAATTGCTTCTACTAATTTATCAGTGACTTCAGGCGCGCTCATCTCAGGCTGTAAATCATAAGTTGCAACGTCTGGAGATGGCACTAAAATGCGGGTCTCACCCTGATATTCTTCTTCGCGGCCACCACTAAAGAAAAACGTCACATGCGCATATTTTTCAGTTTCAGCGATACGTAGTTGAGTTTTTCCTTGGTCCTGCAAGTACTCTCCCAATGTATTGGCCAAAGAGGTTGGGTAGTAAGCAATGCTGGTTTTTGGATTGTCAGCTAGGACATCTGAATACTTAGTTAACATCACAAATGCCGCCAGCTTTGGCTGTTTTTGACGCGCAAATCCAGAAAACTCATGATCTGGCAGAACAAACGCTTGGGCAAGCTCACGAGCACGGTCAGCACGGAAATTCATAAAAATAAGTGCGTCGTTATCATTGACAGTATATGGCACTTCATCACGTCCAATCACAGTCGTTGGACTGACAAACTCATCAGTCTCACGCGCTTTATAAGCAGCTTGAACAGCGCCATCTGCCCGTGTCGATAGGCGATCAGCTTTACCTTCAGTAATCAGCTCATAAGCTTTTTGCACTCTATCCCAACGATTGTCGCGATCCATTGCATAGTAGCGTCCGATAATACTCGCAATTTGTACGCGGCCACCTTCGTAATGAGCATTCAATTTATCAATATAGTCGCGCAGACGATTGATGTACTTATCAGCAGATTTAGGCGGGGTATCACGGCCATCTAAGAAACAATGAATAAAGACATTTTTGGCACCATGGACCAATGCTGAATGACACATGCCTTCGATATGGTCTTGATGTGAGTGAACGCCGCCATCAGAAAGCAAGCCCATAATATGGACGTTACCGCCACGCTCATTAGCCGCTTTTACGGCATTGACCAATGCTTCGTTCTTATAAAATTCACGATTGGCAAGCTCACTTGAGATACGAGTTGAGTCCTGATAAAGAACACGCCCCGCCCCTAAATTCATGTGACCGACTTCTGAATTACCAAACTGACCATCTGGCAAACCAACATCTTCCCCTGAAGCTGAAATCAGCCCATGAGGATATTGCTGATAAATCTTGTCTAAATTTGGCATATTGGCAGCAGCGATGGCGTTATCTTTATCTTCTTCACGATGACCAAAGCCGTCCAATATCATCAAGACATGCGGTATTTTTTTATTCTGTGCACCGTCTTGGTTATTGCTAAGCTGTGTTTTATTATTATCAATAGAGTCTGATGCTTGTTGGGTACTGGTCATATATTACCGCTCCTCGAGTGAATGAACGCCTATAATGCTGTGTAAGGGAATATAAAGCCCTCTATATTAACACACATCTTGAAATAGCTGAAAAACTGAGCATTTTTCGTGAGTTTATGAATGATTTTATAGGGTTATCTTGCGATGACTTTTCTATACAAGACAATATAAATGCGGCCAATTAACCAAGCTACGTATCAATCTGTAATTCAGACTTGCAATCACTCTTTTCATTGGTTAAGATAAAACTATTCTGAAGTGTTGGCTAGTAGATGTTTATTCCCTGAGCCGATAATGCTTTACCAGGATGTGGTACCTATTGTCTCATTGTGTATGCCTGCACCGCTTGCGGTGTATCAGGAAACCTGCAGAGATGATGACGCATCCGCCCTGAACTTCACGGTTCATGGGTCACCATCTTACAGCGGCACTTCGGTTGTTTCATTCAGTTAGTAAATATATTCCTTATAATTTATTTACTACCACTAAAAAGCCCCTTTCGTCATCGACGAGAGGGGCTTTTTTTCTGCTTATGATTTAACTATATAGTTATTCGTCATTAGCAGACTTGGTAATCTTTTTTACATCTTTAGGGATGTTTTTGGCAGTACCATCAACCGTAGTATGCTGTTTAAACACATCACCAAATGGATTTTGCTGCTGTTGACCAAATGGATTCTGGCTATTCATGCCACCAGCACCGCCAAATGGATTTTGACCGCCGCCCATTTGACCACCCATCTGCTTGGCCATCATTTCCATCATTTTCTGCTGGTTATTCATGACGTAATTATTGGCCAAGTCTTTTAGCTTTTTCTGCACAGGTGGCAATACTACCAACAGCGCCATCAAATCACTAAGTACCCCAGGAATAAGTAGTAAAATACCAGCAGCTGCCATCGCGATACTCTTAATCATCGTGGTCTCTGGCGGGCGCATCGCAGGGTTCATCATGCCACCAGCTTTCATTTGCTGTGCCATTGGATTAAGAGCAGCCATGCCTTTGCGCATCAAAGAGATACCGATAACTGCGGCGATAATAAACCACATAAACACCCACCAGCCGCTCATAAACTGAGCAAGCAAATACCACAGTAGCATCTCGATAATAAACCAAACGATGGCTATACCAACTATCTGACCCATAAAGTGTCGTCCTATAAAATAAAAACCAATAAATTGAGCGCCATGAAAATTAAAATGGCTAACATATGATGTATATGGGGATTGGTTGCTATACTATCAAACTTAAGGCTAATTTTTAAGCCATATAGTCGGTACAATATAATTTGGATACAAGGACGGTAAGTAAAAGTGCTACGAGAGTAGGCTGAGCAAGTCTGACGCCCTATCCGATTTATATAGGATTGAATATAAAATAAAATGTAAGCAAGACGGGATATTATGGCAATTATTATCGGGATTGATCCAGGGTCACGCATGACCGGTTATGGGATAGTACAGCAGACAGGTGACAAGCTGACCTATATCGATGCAGGGACGATTCGCACAGATACCAAAGAGATGCCTGAACGCCTCAAGCGTATCTTTAATGGACTAACCCGTATCACACAGCATCATTTAAAATACGCAGACGAGCCTATCTATACGGCGATTGAGCAAGTATTTATGGCAGAAAACCCTGACTCTGCGCTTAAGCTTGGGCAAGCACGAGGTGCAGCGATTGCCGCGATGGTGGCTTTAGATTTAGAAGTATCAGAATATACGGCTCGGCAGATCAAACAAGCCGTCTGTGGCTATGGAGCGGCAGCCAAAGAACAAGTACAGGAGATGGTGTGCCGGATATTAGCGTTAGAAGTCGTGCCGCAACAAGATGCTGCCGATGGACTTGCCTGCGCCATCTGTCATGCTCACTCAAGCCATTCAATGAACAAACTGATATTGAATAGCGCCATGCGTGGTCGCGGTGCTTCTAAGAAGAAAGGCCGTTGGCGTTTAACAGAAGAAGATTTAGGTAACTTGCGTTAAAGATCAGCGTCAAAATAGCTAGGCGTTAGAGCAAACAATCGTCAAAATAGATAAACAACAAAGTAGACATCCCATTAAAAACACGCGCTACTAGACGCGTGTTTTTTATAACTATGAGCATTTCAAAGCTCAAAATACAGTAAGCTACTCTACAACTGCACTTTCAATGACAGCATCTAGTATATAAGCATACTTTTCATCAGCAGTATCATCTTTAGTTGGCTCATTAGTCTCTAATAATTCATCGATGTTTAGCGGATAGCGTTGTAAGCGTAACACCTCTTCGTGTTTGCTATCATGCTGATAGCCATCGATTTCACCAACGAATACTCGCCACTGTCCTTCGTGATTTTTAATGCCCTGATCATTGTAGGTAATAGGTTTAACTTGTAAACACTGCTCAGAGTTACCTGCTTCGCAAGGTACTGTTTCGGAGTTTACTGCCCAAAACACCGTTTCACCCTTACTGTTATATTTCGCTTGTGCAGTAAGCCTACCATTCCAAACCAGAGTTACATCATCGTCGGTAAACTGGGTCAATACAGGATTATCACCTTGATCAATTTTGAACTCACTACTGCCCTGCATCAACGTGTTTAAAGCATTTTCTGCCACATCTAGCTCGCCACAAGACATCTTCGTACTCATACCCTCTTCAGTAGTTAAGGTATGTCCTTTTAACTGATAGCCAGCACTAATTGTATTACAGCCTACGCTATAGCTTAGCGTGTCTTGCCCTTGATATTGGTTGAATGCAAGCGTTACCTGACTGTTGATATTCGCAAATTCAGCCATAGGTTGTTCATTGGCGTCGACTGCATTTACTAACGTCCAGCGATGATGAGATAAGGTGGTCGTCAGCTTGTCTTGAGCGGTTAATTCAACAGGTTCAGATTCGTCTGATGTAGGGCTCATACTAGATACCAGACCTTCACTTACTGCTGAGTCTGTCATCTCGCCAGCTTCAGCACCCTGCGGTGTATCATTTTCGCTAGACGCCGCTTCTTTTTGACACGCACTTAGCATCAGACTAACTGCCATCATACTGGGTAATAGCAGTAATTTTAACGTTGGCTTATTTCGGCTACCTACCATATTACATACCTCTTAGTAAGCTTGTACAACTTATCTCGCGTACCATCTATATTTTAAAAAACCTATTCAAAAGAAGTCATAATTTAAAAGTATTCTTCTTTAGTGAACAATTTAAAAACATAATTGATATAACTAAGCTAGATTAACCACTATAACCTTGGCTCTATTAACCTATGTAACGAAATGTTGAATTTTATTATATTTCATAAAAAAACAGCTAACGATTGAGGTTAGCTGTTTTGCTTTATAGCGATTAATTTATCGGATAGGTTAATAGATAAATTTTATGATTTAAACTATTTTTCTAGGGCGTATCCTCATTTTAAAAATGGTGATAAAAATGAGATAAATGGCAGTCAAACAAGGAAAATAGCGCAGATAATATCGAGATATTAGTCAGCTATTTGACGCCATTTGGCAAGATTTAGCCATTTTTAACCCATTTAGATAACTATCGATTGAATTGAGGACACGCCCTAGAACCTTTTAGTCATTCACACTTGCAGGTTTGGCTTTAGCCATATTTTTAATACTGAAGCGTTCATTCATCTTTTGATAAAAACGGGCTAGGTTTTCGCCTTGCTCATTAGGATTAATTTTCAATACTTTACCAAAATCTAAGCTGAGATATAGCACGATATCCGCAAAACTTAATTGTTCACCTACTAGGTATTCACGACCTTCTAATATCGTCTCAAAATACGCCATGGCTTTGACAGCACGAGCAATTGATGGTGCAACGAACTCGGGCACTTGCTCAACACGTTGTGCTTTAGATGGATGACTGTGCTGAAACGCGAGCATCAAGTTGTACATCACTTCAAACTCTGCAACACGGCGCATAGAGCAAACCTGCGCACGCTGTACCACATCGTTACCCATGACCGAACGCTCACCGTAAACACGATCCAGATACTCACAAACTGCCTGCGAATCATTGAGCACGGTACCATCATCTAGTGTTAAAACAGGTACGGTCTGCATCGGATTCATTTGCGTAAAGGCTTCTGACATTTGCTCATTTGCCGCAAAATCAATATCGATCACATCCACATCATCCATGTCATCGACATCGATACCTTTTGAAGCCAATAAGATAAGCGCTTTACGTGGATTGGGCGCTGTACGGGTAATATATAGTTTTTTCATAGCAAACTCCTTGTAAGAATGATTGGACAGCGATTTGACGCTGATACGCTTTATTATGGTTGTTGTACTAATAGGCAAAATATTGATACGCTATACCACAGTTATAGCCTAATCTGGCCATCATGGCAAAGTGTTATTAATCATAAAGTAGAAATGATAAAAGCCCCATAACTTTAAGTCACGGGGCTTTATTTAATCATATTTATGCAACCAGTCCAGTTATTTATTAGGGGCTGGGGTCGTACGTAGATACGGCTTAATCTCTTTGTGTCCTTTTGGATATTTTGCAGCAATATCTTCGTTTTTGACACTTGGTGGAATGATTACGTCATCACCGTCCTTCCAATCTACAGGCGTCGCGATGTTATACTCATCCGATAACTGTAGCGCATCAATAACACGGATAATTTCATCGAAGTTACGACCACAGCTGGCCGGATACGTCAGCGTTAGACGCACCTTTTTATTTGGATCAATAATAAAAACGCTGCGTACCGTATGCGTGCTATCTGCATTAGGATGCATCATGTCATATAATTCAGCCACTTCTTTGTTAGGATCAGCGATGATTGGAAAGTTCATCTCTGTCCCTTGCGTCTCACCGATATCACTCGCCCACGCTTTATGGTCCTCTAAGCTATCGACAGAGATACAAATCGGTTTTACATTGCGCTTTTGAAACTCGCCATTGAGTGCTGCTGCACGACCAAGCTCAGTGGTACATACTGGGGTAAAGTCTGATGGATGTGAGAAAAAAACCACCCAATGATCGCCTGCCCACTCGTGGAAATTAATATCGCCTTCTGTGGTCGCAGCGTCAAAGTTTGGTGCGGTATCGCCTAAACGTAAATGTGCCATGCTTTATTCCTTAGCTATGTGAATGAACGCTTGTATCGACACGTCGGCCTCGCGTTCTATTATTGTCATCGACGTGCTCAGCTATCAAATATAACATAAAGCACATCCGTAAAAACTGACTTTATCTTAACAAACTGGTTATGAATGTCTTGTGACGGATTGTAATGCGGTTATTCCATTTACCTCTAAGCTGATGGACAAATCTTTTAATGAATTTTATGGACAAGTAGCTTTGATAAATAATTAAACCACCATACCTGCATCCCATAAGCAAAATTCGCACCATAATCATACTTAACTTTATAACTGCACACAAAAAAGCCCATTCCTAGCGTACTAGAAATAGGCTAACTTGCAAACTACTATTGTTCAGTATTATTTCAAAATATCTATTTGGATAAGGATACTTTTAAACACTAAGCCAACATAAATTAAGCTGGCTTATAACTATCACGTAAGCTAACGATTTGGTTGAATACTGGCTTATCAGTGCTGTGATCTTCGCTGTCAGAGATGAAGTAACCTTCACGCTCAAACTGGAAGCGCGTGCCAGCATCTGCATTGACCAAAGATGGCTCAACCACTGCATTTAGCTCCGTTAATGAGTTAGAATTCAATGCTTGATGGACGTCAGCGACGCTACTTGGATCTTCGACGCTAAATAGCTGCTCATACATACGTACGGTTGCTGGTACGCCTTGACTGGCAGATACCCAGTGAATCACGCCTTTGACCTTGCGGCCTTCAGGATTGTTACCAAGAGTGGCAGGATCGATTGTTGCTTTTAACTCGATGACATTGCCATTTTCATCAGTGATATGTTCAGTGACGGCTAACACGTAGGTGTTACGCAAACGAATCTCTGGCTTTTCTGGAGAGAGACGCTTATAACCTGCTGGTGGTTCAATCTCGTAATCACCTTGATCAATGTATAGCGTCTCGGTAAATGGGATCTCGCGCTCACCCATATCGACGTTAGGATGTTTTGGCTGAGTCAACCAAAGCGTCTGCGTCGCATCGTCAAAACGCGCATTAACGCTATCGGCTTTTTGCGACTCCCAACTGCTGACCGCCTCGCTAAAGTTAGTAATCGTCACTTTTAATGGCTTTAACACCGCCATACCACGACCAGTTGTCGTCTCTAACGATTGACGGACGCTGAATTCTAATAAGCGAAAATCAACCACGCTATCGGCTTTGGTCACACCCACACGCTCACAAAAATCACGCAAGCCCTCTGGCGTATAACCACGGCGGCGCATACCAGCGACAGTCGGCATACGGGGATCATCCCAACCGCTCACGATACCTTCATCGACGAGCTGCTTGAGCTTACGCTTACTGGTCAATGTATGATCCACATTTAAGCGGCTAAACTCGTACTGATGCGGCGGCACGTCAAAGCCGATTTTTTCGATAACCCAATCATAGAATGGACGGTGATCTTCAAACTCAAGCGTGCATAATGAATGGGTAATCCCTTCTAACGCATCCGAGAGTGGATGAGCAAAATCATACATCGGATAGATGCACCATTTATCACCAGTCTGATGATGCGCTTGATGCATCACGCGATAGATAACAGGATCACGTAGGTTCATATTTGGGCTAGCCATATCAATCTTGGCACGCAAAATAGCCTTTCCTTCAGCGTACTTACCGTCTTTCATATCATTAAAAAGCGCTAGGTTTTCTTCAACACTGGCATCACGATATGGTGAAGGCGTTCCCGCTTCATTAAATGAGCCGCGGTTTTCTTTGATTTGCTCAGGGGTTTGCAAATCAACATAAGCGTCGCCTTGCTCAATCAACTGAATTGCCCATGCATGCAACTGATCGAAATAACCTGAGGCATGATGCGCCTCGCCTGCCCACTCAAAACCTAACCACTGCACATCGTTCTTAATATTGTCGATGTAATCTTGCTTTTCAGCGGTTGGGTTGGTGTCATCAAAACGCAGGTTGCACACACCGCCGAACTCTTCGGCCACACCAAAGTTTAAGCAGATAGATTTTACGTGACCTAAATGCAGGTAGCCATTTGGCTCAGGCGGAAAGCGCGTTACAATTTGCTGGTATTTTTGCGCATTGACATCGTCACGAATGATATTACGAATAAAATCGTTTTTTGCTTCGTCTTTTTGTGCATTGTTGCTTGAGTGATCACTCATCGGGCATTGCTCCTAACGCAAATTGTCAGTTCATGATGCGTGCCATCACGCATCACGAAACGTTTAAACTAAAGTGCTAAAATAAAACGAGAATATAAAAACTTAGATAGTGCGACCGCATTATCAAAATTTGTCAAAAATGGGTAAAGTTGCGTTATTCTATCAGGTTTCGCAAACGCATTAACAGCCTGATACATGACACGGGATAAAAAAGCCGTTAGACTACCCGTAACTTTTTAACCACCACTCACAATAGTGCTATTTAAGGCACTGCAATCAAAAAGGAATATCCCATGGTAGACATGCCACCAGTAGTAGAACTTGAAACTAATATGGGTGCGATCGTTATCGAACTCAACGAAGAAAAAGCACCAAAAACCGTAGAAAACTTTTTAAACTACGTAAAATCTGGTCAGTATGACGGTACAATTTTCCATCGAATCATTGATGGTTTCATGATTCAAGGCGGCGGAATGGACGCTGAGATGAATGAAAAACCAACCAACGCGCCTATCGAAAACGAAGCTGACAACGGCCTGAAAAATGACAAAGGTACTATCGCAATGGCGCGTACCCAAGATCCGCATTCAGCGACTAGCCAGTTCTTCATCAACGTAAAAGACAACGACTTCCTAAACCACTCTGGCAAAAATATGCAAGGTTGGGGTTACACCGTATTTGGTAAAGTAACAAGCGGTATGGACGTTATCGAAAAAATGCGCAGCGTACCAACTGGTCGTTTCGGTATGCATGCTGATGTGCCAAAAGAGCCAGTTGTTATCAACTCAGCAACCATCATTACTCAGTAGTAGTTATTTAATAGCAGCTATTCAGTAATAGTTACTTAGCGATAGCTGTGAATGAGCGAGCATTTTCTAGTAGAGTCTATTAAATCATGCTCGCATACGATAAGTCACGAGGACCAAGATAAATGCAACCTTTTAATCACTTAATCACGACCCGCCCTCATCAAGTGCGGCAAGTATTAATTAGCGATTTGCATTTATCGCCTCAGGAGCCTGCCTTAGTGCAGGCTTTTTTGGCGCTGCTCGATGACTGTCTTGCTCTGCCCGCGCTCAAACGCCTCTTTATATTGGGTGATTGGTTTGAGGTGTGGCTAGGTGATGATACCTATTTTTCCCTATCGAAAGAGAAGGATTCAAAAGATGAGCAGTCAGAGGATGAACAAAAAAAACATTGGCTAACCCCGCTTATCACCAAACTCAAGCAGCTACGTATCAATGGCTGTGAGATATTGGTCATGCACGGTAACCGTGATTTTTTATTGGGTCAGCCATTTTGCAATCTGTTCGGCGGTGAGCTAATCAGCGAGCCGTATACTTTGCCTATTGGCCAACAGAATTATCGCTTAGAGCACGGTGATGCGCTCTGTACTGATGATAAAAAATATCAGTTCTTTCGCAAAATTATGCGTAACCGCCTAACTCAGTGGTATTTGCTTAACAAGTCATTAGAAAAACGCTTAGCCATCGCAGATAATATGCGTCAACGAAGCCAGCAGAATAATGCTCATAAAGCTGCTCATATCATGGATGTGAATGATAAAGCTGTACGTCAAGCCATTACTACTAGCGATGCATTATTACACGGACATACTCATCGTCCAGACATTCATCAGGCGACGGCTGATAAAAAGCGCTACGTGCTTGGCGACTGGCGATTATTAGATAAAGACACTCGCCAGCCGAAAGTCAGTGCTGTGATTGGCGCAGTGACAGATGACCAGCATTCAAATGACGGTTTTAGTAGTAACGATTTAAGCAGTAATGATGCCGAGTTTGGATTGTTTGAGTTTACAATGCTTGTTTGACTTGATCGTTGAACCTATCTAAAAAACAAAAGGGTCTGTTGAAATATCAACAGACCCTTTTTATTTTTTACTACAATTCTTTTACTACACTTTTAAATAGCTTACCGCTTGCTAGCTTTTTAAGGTATTAGCTTAAAGAAATGCTGACGATAGTGCTTTAGCTCACGGATAGAGTCACGAATATCATCTAAGGCTAAATGACTGCCACCTTTTTCAAAATTCTTTAAGATATCAGGACGCCAGCGGAAACAAAGCTCTTTGATAGACGACACATCAAGATTGCGATAATGGAAAAACCGCTCAAGCTCTGGCATTTGACGCGCCATAAATCGACGATCTTGGCAAATAGAGTTAC
Source organism: Psychrobacter sp. 4Dc (assembly GCF_002836715.1). Lineage (GTDB taxonomy): Bacteria > Pseudomonadota > Gammaproteobacteria > Pseudomonadales > Moraxellaceae > Psychrobacter. The sequence goes on along the minus strand of NZ_PJAT01000040.1, from coordinate 34,054 downwards.
CGCACATTGGCGACTTACCACTATCAACCCATTTGTTTAGGAACTTGATGGTCTCAGCTTCGGCTTCTGCCAATGTCACCGTACTACGACGTACACGATCGACCAATCCTGATTGACCATGCTGCTTGGTATTCCAGTCATCCATCTTATTCAAGACTTGATCCGATACCTTGATAGCGAATACAGGTCCTTCAGCAAGTACATTCAAATCTTCGTCAGTAACGACAGTAGCAATCTCGATAATCTCATCGTTTAAGGTATCAAGTCCGGTCATTTCTAAATCAATCCATACCAGCCCTTTTTTGCCTTGATTTTTGATTTTAATCTTATTGGGATGGTCACCGGTAGTCATACAATATCCTATGGTCATTAAATTTTGTGGCAGTTTTAAACATAATTTAAAAAGCGTATTACGGTTGAATACTCATATTCAAGCAGGTTTTTCATGCACTGATTGATTCAAAAAATCTAGCAAGCAGCCAAAATATTACAAAACCACTGTCTGCCGCAGACGCTTTAGGCTGTATGTTAGCAAATTTTCACGCTACACTTAGCAATATTTTTATAATAGGTCAAAAACCCATGGCATTAATCCGGCAACGCAAACTGACTAAACAACAGATTCGTCGCATCGACAAGCAGCAACTGTCCAACCAAGATAGTATTGATGACAGTTTGATGGATGGCGTGGTCATGGCGCATTACGGTAAGCAACTAGAAGTACAAGTCACTAGCCTGCCAGCTGTCATACCTGAGCAGCCAGAGATTGCACCTGATGATCCTGAGCCGTTTTGGCAAACGCTTGAATTGAATGATATCTGGCGCTGTCATGTGCGTACCAATCTACCGATGCTAGCTGCTGGCGATCAAGTACGCTGGAATGCCGATTCTAATACTGGCTTTGGACGTATCGAAGCGGTCAAACCGCGTACATCGCTGGTTTCTCGTCCTGACCGCTATCATAAGCTCAAACCTGTTGCCGCCAATGTCGATATTTTGGCGATTGTTTTTGCACCATTACCTGCCGCCGCGCCAACGTTGATCGATCGCTATCTTGTGGTATGCCATCATGCAGGTGTCAAACCACTATTGGTACTCAACAAAGCCGATTTATTGGCAGAAGAGAACGGCGTGGATACCAATGAGTTATTGGCACAATATGCCGCGCTCGGTTATGAAAGCGTTCTGACTTCGGTCGATTGCCCTGAAAATATCGCTGAGAGCGATGAGCAAGAAGGACTGGATGAGCTAAAACGCTATATAGATAAAAAGCTGGTGATCTTCGCGGGTCAATCTGGTGTCGGCAAAAGCAGCTTAATCAATGCCCTTCTGCCTGACTCTGGACAGAGCGTCAATATCATTTCGCAAAACTCTAAGCTCGGTCAGCACACCACGACAACTAGCCGACTATTACCATTCAATCCAGAAGATCTCACTCAAGGCGGTATCGTCGATACACCAGGGATTCGTGAATATGGCATTTGGCATCTTACCCCTGATGATATTATTTCGGGCTTCGTTGAGCTAGCACCATTGGCCAGCGGTTGCCAATTCCGTGACTGTCGCCATACTCACAACAGCAAAGGCTGCGCACTATGGCAAGCAGTAGCTGATGGTGAGGTATTGCAGCGCCGTGTTGAAAACCTCGTCACGCTACGAGAAGAGGCAGATACTAAGCCTTATTAATATTTGGCTTGTTAGTGTCCGTTTTAATTAAAAGCGGTATTGTGAGTGGATATTTTTATTAGGCTGAGAAGCTCCATAGATAAGTACAATAACCGCCCAATTATTGCCCATGTCATCGCCCGTTTACTATAGATGACCTTATCGGTATAATAGCGCCTTGTTCACTATCATTGGGCTGTCTTCTCAGCTTAATAGAACACTTATTTTTTTGGAGGTATGGTTTGGATCGTGCGCTGGAATTTGTGGGCAACCACCCGTTTTTATTTGGTATATTAGCCGTACTTGCTATACTGTTTTTTACGATTGAAAACAAACGTAGCGGTAGAAAAATATCGCCTAACACGCTTGGCATGATGGTCAATTCTCAAAACGCGCAACTTATCGATATTCGCGCTAAGAAGAAGTTTGAATCAGGCTATATTCAAGGCAGCCGTAACATACCGTTCACTGACCTTAAAGACCGCTTAGAAGAGATTCGCGCGATTGAGCAGCCAGTGATTATCATCTGCGACATGGGCGTCCAAGCAGGCGCTGCGATTCAGATGATTGGTAAAGATAGTGTCTATCGCTTAGAGGGCGGTATTGGCGGCTGGCAAGGCGCTGGCATGCCATTGGTTGGTGTAAAAGACGCCAAAGCAAAGGCTAAAGGTAAAACAAAACCAAGTCTAAGCAAGTAATAGACTTGTATAGGCGCTTAAATAAAGCATTTATACACATCGCTTAGCTGACGTTTATGCGACCTGACTAACATTATCAGCTCTATAAAAAAGACACCTTTTTATCAGGTGTCTTTTTTTGTGGTTTATTTTTTATATTCTATTTATCATGTTTTATAGCACTAAAGGACGTTTTGAGCCAAAACGGCTTGAATTTGTCATGCCCATCCCCACTTTAGTAATGAGCATCACCGAATGCATTTGTACTTTACTCGTTGATAACAGACTATACCAACGCTTAGACTATGATAATTTATCATGCTCTTTATAATACGTTTGTTATCTCATAAATTTATAAATAAGGATTTATCATGACTGTATCTGTAAAAGTTTACACTACCCCTATCTGCCCATACTGCTCAAACGCCAAACAACTACTAAAAACCAAAGGCGTTGATTATGAAGAAATCGGCATGCATGATATGAGCAGCGAAGAGCGCCAAGCGTTAATGAAAAAAACCAATAATTACCGCACTGTGCCGCAAATCTTCGTTGGTGAAACCTTTGTCGGTGGTTTTGATGAGCTCAACCAAATGAACCAGCAAGGCAAACTTGACGAGCTATTGGCAGGTTAATCTGCTATCTTTCTTTACTGTCTGTCTTTACTTATGTAAAGACAGACAGTGGCAGGTTTTAATAGAGCAGTAAGAAGTAATGATAAAAAATATCGAGACAATACCAAAAAATAGTCTCGATTTATATTACAATGAACGTTTATTAAAATGACGATTTGCCCAATCATTTGATTTAATTTTAGAGGATTTACCATGGCTGAAGAACAAGCACAACCACAATTGGCACTAGAACGCATCTACGTAAAAGACATGTCGCTTGAAGTCCCAGGCGCTAGCGTATTCACCAAAGAGTGGAACCCAGAGCTTGATATCAATTTGTCTAGCAACGCTGAAAAACTAGATGACGATCATTATCAAATCATCTTAACTGTAAGCGTTACTGCCAAAAATGCGGAAGAAGCCGCATTTATCGCTGAAGTGCATCAAGCAGGTATCTTCTTACTAAAAGACATTCCAGAAGATCAAATCGGTCAAATCCTAGGCGCATACTGCCCTAACGTTTTGTTCCCATATGCTCGTGAAGTCATCAGTGACATCGTGACGCGTGGTAGCTTCCCACAATTGCTACTAGCACCTGTGAACTTTGATCAAGCGTATGCACAGAGCCAGCAGCAAGCACAAGTTGATGCTCAAGGTAATGCTTAAGCGCTAACCAAAAATATATGAGCTCTACGAATCGTATATTTGATGAAAGACCGTTTACTTATAATGAGTAAGCGGTTTTTTTGTGGGTGTTTTTTATGAGGCGTAAAATCATTGGTCATAAAAAAACCCTGCTATTAAACAGGGTCTTCAACGACTACATCGACTGGCTAAATTACTTAGCTAACATCGATAATTAGCCTTTTAGTGCAGATAGGATTTGCTGCTTAACGTCATCGATACCTTGCGTACCATCAAACTTGTCATAGTTAGGCGCATCATCGCCTTCTTTGGCTTTGTCTTGGTAGAAACCAACCAATGCTGATGTTTGCTCATGATAAGTCGATAGACGGTCACGGATAGTCGCTTCTTGGTCATCTTCACGCTGGATAAGCGCTTCACCAGTAACGTCATCGATGCCTTCAACCTTTGGTGGATTGTGATCAACATGATAAACACGACCTGAACCTGGATGCTGACGACGGCCAGACAAACGGCTCACGATTTCGTCATCAGGTACACTGATTTCGATAACATGGTCGATAGCAACATCAGCGTCTGCAAGTGCTTGCGCTTGAGGAATAGTGCGCGGGAAACCATCTAGGATACAACCATTCACACAATCAGGCTTAGCGATACGCTCTTTCACTAGGTTGATAATGAGGTCATCAGAAACCAAACCACCAGCATTCATGATATCTTTGGCTTTTTTGCCAAGCTCGCTACCTTCTTTAATTGCTGCACGTAGCATGTCGCCAGTTGAGATCTGTGGAATATCATATTCTTTAGAAATAAACTGGGCTTGGGTACCTTTACCGGCGCCTGGTGGTCCTAGTAAAATAATACGCATCATTACACGACTCTCCTTAATAGATAGGATTTTGGGATTAATAAAACTCTGGGATTAGTTGTTTGCAAAGCTACCTTACCTTGTGGCCCTGCAAAGCTCAAGTATTTTCATTATTGATGTGATAAGTTGGCATGACTTATCTGTTCATACATGGTCAATTCAAGATAAAAAGTAGCAGCATTGACTGCGTTTGAAACGCCCATTTATACATCTGGGTTACCTTTATATCTCTTTTAATCAAGTCAATCATAACACTGCTGCTCGCGTCCGTACTAAGCAACAGCGTCTGTATAATAAATACCATTAGCGTCCGGTATTTATATTACTACTATGACTATGGCACTTGTTGATTGATTTCCACGTTGACCTGATTTTGTTCTGCGCTGATAACCACTGGATTGCCCGAAAGGTCGCCTGACTCTGCGGTAGCATTGCCACTATGACTGATACGAGCGATGACCGCTAGCTGCACTTTATCAGAACGAGCCGATCCTAGGGTACGTTCTGGCATCATAGCATCAAGATCACTTAGGCTAATAACTGCTTCGCCTTGTTTGATATTGCTAATTGGTAGACGCTTAGCCGCAAATGGTGGACCACCTTTCACGTCACGTATCGCTACAAATAGCGTATCGTCAGCTTTTACCAATGGTAACAGACTAGCATTTATTTTAACGGTCACTTCGACGCCTTCAGAGGCTTGCTGCTGCTGCATAACCACATTAGCACTAAGCTCGTCTAGACTTGATAGCGCTTGCGTATGATCGCCTGGTTTGGCCGCGATACTGTCACGCAAACGTTTAATCCAGCCTTGCGCTTGATCGAAGTTACTAGCACGGGCTTCACCCATCGCCATAAGCATTTGTGCGCCCTCATGCTCTGGGTTTTTGGCCAGTATGTTTTCTAACACTCGGCGGCTATTGGCATCTAACTGACCCTTATTAGCAAAGAAACTAATCTGCGCATAAGTGGTCGCAATCTCTTCGTTATCAGGTGATAGACGATAAGCGCGCGACAAAGCCTCTAATGCCGAATCAGTCGCCTCTAATGACAAGAACAGCTCCGACAGGCGCATCCAGCGATTGTAGTCACTGGCATGACGATAGACGTTAGTCTGCATGGCACTAATCAGCTGATTACCATCTTCAATTGCCCAAGCCGGTGGCTGATCGATTCTACCTGTTAATAGATCGTCTGCCACTTGACCGACTTTGTCCTCAGCAGCCCATAGCTCAAATACAGGTGTGCGATCACCGACCATCAGATATGCCATGGCCGTTAATACAGGCACCCAAACCATAATAATCAATCGGCTTTTGATACCTGGCGTGACCATTGGTGACACTTCACGCTGAGCATCCAAAAGCTGACGTTCAAGCTCAAGCTTCTGGTTTTGATAGTGATGGTCATCAATGATACCACTGTCTTTGTCTGTTTTCAGCTCTGCTAGTCGCTCACGAAACACAGCAACGTTGATATCCAGCAGTTGATTGTCCACAGGCATGCTATGCGAACGCGGTGCTCTTAACCACGGCTTAATGGTGATAACACCCAATAAAAGAGCGACAAGTAAACTTAGCGCAATAAATAAGCCAACAGTAGAAAATATGGTCATTTTTTGCCCCCAAGGCTTGTAGTGTCGTCTTTGTCATCGTTATTGGCTCGTGACAATAAGCGATCAAGTTCTGCTTTTTCAGCGGCAGACAACGCTTTGACATGGTTGTCTACTGCTACACCACTCTCACCGCTGGCGACAAGCTGACGGCGTTTACTTTGCCAAAACCAACCGACCAATAACACAATCAATAATAACGGTGGGAAAAACCATAAAATCCATGTTGAAGGACGTACTGGCGGCTTATAACTGATAAAGTCGCCATAACGCTCTTGCATATAGGCTCGAATCTCGCCGTCGCTACGCCCATCTTTTATCAAGTCGTAGGTTTTTTGCTTTAAGTCTTGCGCAATGGGTGCATCAGACCCTGCCAAGTTTTGGTTTTGACATTTTGGACAGCGTAGCTCTTCGATAAGACCACGGTACTGGGCTTCTTGTTGCACAGAATCAAAATCGTAGACATCAATGGCAGCAAAGCTTGCCATACTCAATAGACAAGCGATAAACAAACTTGCTAACTTTATGGTCGCCTTTCTTATTTGGTAGGCTATCATTTGCACGCCTCCGCAACTTGGCTCGGATCTGGACTGACCCCATTATTACTAGCGTCATTGAGTACCATCAAGCAAGGCGTGATACGACTTTGCCAATTGCTCTCATTGATCTCACCGATGATATGCTGACGAATAACTCCATCACCATCGACGATAAAAGTCTCAGGCGCACCAGTCAGACCTAAGTCAAGAGCGAACTGCCCTGACAAGTCCTGAATAGACATAGAGAACGGGTCGCCACCGCGATTCAGATACCCTAACGCATCACCAATATCATCCTTGTAGTTTACGCCTACTAAGTTAACACCGCGCTCTTCTAGTTTCATTAGAAAAGGATGCTCAATGATACAAGTTGGACACCAAGAGCCCCAAATATTCATGAGGAATGGCTTATCTGGCAAGTTATCATTGGTCATAATACGACTGGTATCTGATAACAATGGCAACTCAAAGGCAGGTACTGGACGCTCAAGCGCCGTATTGGTCACGATATCAGTCGGCTTGCCCAAACGCATATAGAGCATAGCGACCAAACCAATAAAGATAACCAGCGGAATCAAAAACCCGATTTTAAGTTTTTTCTTAGTTTTTACTTTATTGCTGCTTGGCGCTTTAATCTCGTTGACAGCCTCTTGCTGAGCTTTTTTATCAGGTTCATTGTTTGAGGTAGTCATATTAACGCTCCCCTATCTTTGTAGCTGACGTATCCAAATCTGCAACCGTCGCAAAGCCTGATTTTTTGGCCGCGATTTGCGCAGGTGTTTTGATTTTTTTGATACGGTAACGATTGTCTAGCATACTGAGCAATGCGCCAAACGCCATGATAAGCGCGCCCAACCATATCCAGCGGATAAGCGGTTTGACATAGATACGGAAAGCCCATTCATTGCTATCTTCAGCAATCGGCTCACCAAGTGCTACGTAGACATCGCGCATCAAATTGGCATCAATCGCAGCTTCTGTCATCGGCATCATACTGATAATGTAGTTACGCTTTTCAGGGTATAACGTGGTCACTTCTTGACCGTCTTTACTGACTGTTACTTCTGCTTGGGTGGCGTCAAAGTTACTGCCTTTTACCTCACTAAAGCCTTTTACCGTAAAGTCATAACCTTGCACATTGACACTGTCATTAGGCCCTAATGCTACATCGCGCTCAATGCTCAACGTAGTGGTAAATGCCACGCCGATGACAGCAATGATGACGCCAATATGAGCAGTCTGCTGACCCCAGTAGCTTAGACGCAACTGACGTAAACCGTTTAAGCGACTTGGTGCATTTTTGGTTTTGTCTTTAAAATCGACAACCATCCATAACAACACCCAAAAGCTCACAGCCAATGTGACACCGATATTTAGCATCGCTGATGGACTGGTGAAATAGGTAATAATGGCGGCCAATACCAAACTACTTACCGCGATAACCATACCAGCACCCAATAATGGGCGGCTGTCTTGTTTCCAGCGGATATTAGAGCCCATACCCATCGCCACCAATAGCAGCCATGTCAACGGCACAAATAGAGCGTTGAAGTAAGGAGGGCCAACAGATACCTGACCTAAGTTAAAAGCATCAGCAATAATAGGATAGAGCGTCCCAAGTAGTACCACTAAGGTTGAAATGAGAATAATAACGTTGTTAATTACCAAAAATGATTCACGTGAGATAAGTCGATACTGACTCTCGACCGTCAAACGCCAACCACGTACAGCAAACATCAGCAGACCACCACCGACGATGATACCGAGGATGACTAAAATCACTAGACCACGCGTTGGATCAGCGGCAAATGAATGCACTGAGGTGATGACACCTGAACGTACTAAGAACGTACCAAGCAAGCTAAGCGCAAAAGCAAAGATTGCGAGCATGATTGTCCATGCTTTAAATACACCGCGTTTTTCGGTGACAGCAAGTGAGTGCAGTAGCGCCGTTCCTGCCAACCATGGCATCAATGAGGCGTTCTCTACTGGATCCCAAAACCACCAACCGCCCCAGCCAAGCTCATAATAAGCCCACCACGAGCCAAGCGCGATACCAACTGTTAAGAAACCCCAAGCAGCCAATGCCCATGGACGCGACCAACGTGTCCATACCGCATCCAAACGCCCTTCCCACAATGCAGCCATACAAAACGCAAATGGTACTACCATGCCTACGTAGCCCATATAAAGCATCGGTGGGTGAATGATCAGACCAAAATCTTGCAATACAGGGTTTAGATCCGCGCCATCAACAGGTAGATTGGGTAACGTACGATCAAATGGTGATGAGGTAAAGATAAGCATCGCTAGCATCATCATCTGCACGCCTGCTAATATCACCAGCACTCGCGCACGCATAGACAACGGCAACCCACGACTGAAGTAAGAGACCAGCGCACACCAAGTGGCCATGATGGTCATCCAAAGCAGCAGCGAGCCTTCATGCCCGCCCCATGTCGCCGACAGCTTGTAATACCAAGGCAGCAATGTATTGGAATGCTGAGTGACATAGACGAGACTAAAGTCGTTGTAATAAAAGCCTGCCATCAATGCTGCAAATGAGGTAATCATTGCCGCAAATTGTGCCCATGCCAGACTTGGCGCCAAACGCTGCCAAGCGACGTGGTCACGCATAACGCCAATGGTTGGTAGTACCACCTGCAAAATCGCCAATATAAAAGCGGCCAGCAAGGCAAAATAACCCAATTCTGTGATTAACATACGGTCTAACCTTGTTTACCTTGGATACAATTAAGGGTTCACCGATGGCATTGCTAGCCACTGGCAAACGCTAATAGTCCTTTATGCGGTCATAGTTTACGGTTAAAAACTGAGGTTTCAATTGCTGTAGAAGCACATAAAACCCGCTACTATCATTGTGACGTATCAATATGAATGATTGATACAAAATGCTTATCTGTTGTTAACTTTACATTTTTTAGTTATTCAAAGCTTATTCAATACAGCCGTTCATAACTAATTAAAAATAATTATTAGTGCATTATTGCATTGAGGGGAAAAATACTAACACTAAATGCAACCAACCTGCTAGGAAACCAGTCAAACCACCCAAAACAATCAACGTCATCTCATCCTCTCGGAAAGCTGGACGTAACAGATTTTGAAACTCATTTGGCGTGAGCGCACGTATTCTATCGCGAAACAGACCGAATATCTTACTGGCTCGGCTTTCATTTAGCTCAGGATCTCGCAGTGGTACCATTGTTGCGACAATAGACTTGTCGATAATGGTATTTTTGAGTTGTCCATAATCACGGCGACCCAATCCCACACGTAATGTCGTACTAATCACTGGTGACTCTAGCACCGTATATAGATGCGATTTCATCAAATCACGGGTTTGCGCTGAGCGATCGCCATACATCATTTCATTCATGATGTTTTCTAAAGTGACCAAATCCTTTACCACAATTTCAGCAAAAACCTCAGAAACTTCCTCTTGGCGCTTCATGAAGCCGCCTTGTAAACGATACTTTGCGATATGCGGTATGACGGGTCTGACAAATGGAAATCGCCTCTGCACCGTAAACAGCTTCAAATAAGGTATAAAGTGCGGCTCTACTGGATTAAACACCATCCAAATGGCAATCCAATTGGTGAGAAAACCCCAAATTGCAGCAAAGAACGGTACGGTCCAATGCTGCGGCACCACCAAAAATATAAACATCTGGATAATACCAAATACCAGACCAATCAAAGCACTGATGTGCCAAATAAAGTCTATCTCTTTTTGCCCGACCTTGAGAAACATATTGACCATCAAACGACGATCGTTTTCCATGGTATTGACAATCATTTTGCGCATATCGACCAAGTCTTCGACATGATAAGTCAAATCTGTCACAAGCGACTGCATAATACTGGGCAGCTCTTTATGGGCTTGCGCATAGACACGGCGCTTTAGGGCGTAAGGTAGATTGCCCCACAATGCTGGTGAGTGATCTAGCATAATCTCATCAATCAATGGCTCAAGGTTTTTGTCCACCGTATCAGTGACAAATATCGCCATTTGCTCAGGTTCCATCGCCTTAAAAAACTCATCAAGCGAACCGAGTTTTGAGAGTGTCTGGTCAACGATAACTCCTGATATCTTGCCCGCTTTGCGCGGAACAATACCTTGCCAACCGATACCTGGCAGCCCAAAAAATGGGAAGTTAGGAATACGAATACCCCAAAACTTGACCGGATAGAACAGCATTTTGAGCGCCATCCACACATGTACCCAAGTGACGAATGCCGTCACTGGTGGGATGGTCAGCATGGCAAAGAACTCTGGGTGTTCAGCTATCGTCTGCCATAATGAATTTACGTCCATGACTTATCTAGTCCCTGACAGGTTGATTGTCGTTGCTAATATTGTCGCTACTGATAACGAGACTTTAGCAAAATGAGAACGTTTCAAAAGACGCTCCGCCCATAATAACTACTATAAAATAAATCGCCTGATTTTAGCATACTTGCCATTTATTAGCACATATAGACCAGCGGCAAGTTGTGACTAAAGATGACATGATTCATATCGTCTGCTACCCAACAAAAACCTAAATATAAGCCAGTTATTGGTCAGTAGATAATCAAGACAAAATATATGACTGAGTACTGCGCCTGCTCATTTGTTCTGTTATAATTTGTAGTGCAATGACAAAGACTACCTGCGTATAAATGACTGCATGACGATTTCACACCATACCCTTCTATCCCTTCTATGTGATTGAAACCATTTGCATTATCTTTTAGACTCACCGCACTTTGGTTAACCAACCTGCCCTCTTATTTTTCTTTTATTGACTCACTGACCGTTTGGGCTCTGATCTTCTATGAATAAACCGATAACTCCCAATACCGAACAGGTCAACAGTACCTTTACCAATCGTATTATCATCTTTGGGATTATAATATTGATTGGTTTGGGCGGTTTGATAACACGTTATGGGTATTTGCAAGTCTACGCTCATGATCAGTACACAACGCAAGCCGATAACAACCGTATCAAACTGATATCTGCGCCACCTAGTCGTGGGTATATCTATGATCGTAACGGGGTAATACTGGCAGACAATCAGCCTGTATTTACAGCGATGCTCAGCCCTGATGAGGTGGAAAATCCTGAGCGTACGTTGCATCTGCTTGCGCCGATTTTTGATTTAACCGATACAGATATTACTGATATCTTGGCGCGTCTAAGTAAAAATAAAAATGACCCTGTAACGATTAAGATTGATTTAACAGAAGCACAATTGGCTCAGTTTAGTGAGCGAAAGCCATTCTTCCGTGGGGTCTCTATCCAGAGCAAGCTTACGCGCTCTTATCCTTATGACGAGCTGTTTGCCCATGTCATCGGCTATGTCGGGCGTATCAACGACAAAGAGTCAAAGCGTATTGATAAAGACCGTTACGCTGGTACTGACTTGATTGGTAAGATTGGTATTGAAGACTACTACGAAGATATTTTGCTTGGGCAACCGGGTTATCAATCGGTAGAAACAGACGCACATGGCAATATTTTGCGTCAACTGGATACCAAGCCGCCGATAGCGGGTAACGATATTACGTTGAGCTTGGATTATGGTCTGCAAACCATCGCCCAGCAGCAACTCGATGGACGCCGCGGTGCAATCGTTGCGATAGACCCAAAAAACGGTGACGTCTTGGCATTTGTTAGTAATCCAAGCTACGACCCTAACCCTTTTATATCAGGTATTTCTTTTAAAGATTACGACGATCTGCGCGAAGATTTAGATCAGCCACTGTATAACCGTGCACTCCAAGGTACCTACCCACCTGGCTCTACTATCAAGCCATTTGAAGGTTTGGGTGGTATTCATTATGGTCTACGTGATTGGAACAGCACTATCTATGACCCTGGTTATTTTAGCTTACCTGGTGACAGCCATCGATTCCGCGACTGGAAACGTGGCGGTCATGGTACGGTAGATCTGAAAAAATCCATCGCGATGTCGGTCGATACTTATTATTATAAGTTGGCTTATGAGATGGGTATTCAGCGTCTGCATGACTGGATGGTGCGTTTTGGTTTTGGTGAAGATACTGGTATTGATTTGCCTAACGAAAAATCAGGCATCATGCCATCACCAAAATGGAAAAAAGACACTTACGATAAAGACTGGCTACCGGGCGAAACCATCTCTGTCAGTATTGGACAAGGGTATTTCTTGGCGACGCCGCTACAGATTGCCAACGCTACAGCCATGACAGCCAGTAAAGGTCAGCATATCACCCCGCACTTATTAAAGAGCAGTGACGGCGCCGCAGACGTCAAAATCATCACTAAGCCAGATGGTAAAATTGACTATAACGGTAAGCCGTCTGACTGGTTGCGCATGCATGATGCGATGGAAAGCGTGGTAGAAAACGGTACAGGACGCGGTATCTATACCCCGCGCTATCGTATCGCTGGTAAAACAGGTACTGCACAGGTAAAGTCTATCGCGCAGGGCAAACGCTATGACAAGTCGGCAATCGATAAGCGCCACTGGGATCATGCTTGGTTTAATGGTTTTGCGCCAGTAGAAGACCCGCAGATTGCCCTTGCGGTATTGGTCGAAAATGGCGGCGGTGGTAGTGCTGTTGCAGCGCCTATTGGCCGTGCTCTATTTGACTACTGGGTATTACAACGTAAAACAGATCCTGTGCTGCCACCTTCTGCTGATGAGCTAAAAGTCATTAAACGCCAAAAGGCTTTTGAAAAAGCGATGCGTGATGCCATTCGAGATAAAGAAGCAAAAGCATTGGAAGAAAAAGAAGCCGCGGAAGCTGAAGCGGCAGCAGCGACGTCTGAGTAACTAGACGTTTAAGTACTTAATAGTATAAAAAGTAAAACCTAGCAAAGAAAAGCCTAGTAAAGTAAAACCTAGCAAAGAATTGGTAAGCGAGACACGATAATGAAAAAAGCCTCAAATGGACGCGCACCAAAGAATAACCGTAAGGCGAAAAGTGCGGCAGCGGGTGATGTGCGCATTATCGGTGGTCAGTTTAAGCGCCGTATTGTAAGTTTTATCGATGCAGATGGCCTGCGCCCGACCCCAGATCGCTTACGGGAGACTTTATTTAACTGGCTACTCGCTGACATTCATGATGCGCATGTACTTGATAGCTGTGCTGGTAGTGGCGTATTAGGATTTGAAGCGCTATCTCGCGGCGCTGCCCACACGACATTTATCGAAATCAATCCAGCACAAAGTAACATGCTACGTCAGAGCGCTGAGCAATTACGTCTTGAGTCTACTGCTTACCAAATCATCACTGGCACTGCTGAGCAAGTATTGCGTCAAGAGCATCTGACTGCACGCCCTTTTGATATCGTATTTATCGATCCACCTTATGCTCAGGATTTATGGCAGCCTATTTTGACTGCGCTTATTACCAATGCCTTAATAAATACTGAAACATTAATTTATTTAGAAGCTGATAAAGATTTGTCAGCACAGCTTAAGCAGTTGGAAGCGTCGCTAAATGAGAATTTAGACCTCCAACCAAGCGTTACTCAGCAACCAATCGCTTTTGAATGCTTGAAACAAACCAAAGTCGGACAAGTTGTCGCTGGACTTTATCGTCTATCATCGTCATAATTGTCGGGTTAATGAAAGCCGTTAACGTATTTTACAAATGTTTAGAACCGCTAAAAACTGGCCGACGCTGCAGTTTAATGTATATAAGGCGAAAATAAACCCCAATGCAGCTTGCAAGCGTAGGCGCTACTGCTTATAATGTGCAGTCTGTTTTTTGAGAGCCCCGTTCCCAGCTAAACTCTCAACGAATTCTAATTTTAAGGTTTTATCATGAAAACACTTAGTGCAAAACCAGCTGAAGTGACCCATGACTGGTATGTCGTAGATGCTGACGGCAAAACCCTTGGTCGCTTAGCCACTCAAATCGCAACTCGCTTACGTGGCAAGCACAAGCCTTCTTTTACTCCGCACGTTGATACTGGTGACTTTATTGTTGTCATCAATGCTGACAAAATCACGGTAACGGGTAAAAAAGCACAAGACAAAAAGTACTATCGTCACAGTGGCTACCCAGGTGGTATTAAAGAAACCAACTTCAATAAGTTGCTTGCACATAAGCCTGAAGATGTTCTACACAAAGCAGTTAAGGGTATGCTTCCAAAGGGCCCTCTTGGCTATGCGATGATCAAGAAGCTGAAACTTTATGCGGGTACTGATCATCCACATACTGCACAGCAACCTAAAGAACTAGACATCTAAGGATATACTTATGGAACGCAATTACGGAACTGGTCGCCGCAAGACGTCTACTGCTCGTGTATTTTTATCAAAAGGTACTGGTAGTATCGTTGTTAACGGTAAGCCACTTGACGAATACTTCAGCCGTGAAACTTCACGCATGGTTGTACGTCAGCCATTAGAACTACTAGACTCTGCTAACGCATATGACTTATATGTAACTGTTGCAGGCGGTGGTATTAGTGGTCAAGCTGGCGCAATCCGCCACGGCATCACACGTGCATTAATCGAAGCTGACGAAACTTTGAAGCCTGCCCTAAAAGCAGCTGGTTTTGTTACTCGTGATTCACGTCAAGTTGAACGTAAGAAACTGGGTCTACGTAAAGCACGTAAACGTCCACAGTTCTCAAAACGTTAATCAAAACTATCTCTTATATTTTTGCTGCTGTTGTCTTTTCTCAGAGCTTCAGTAGCAAAGTTAAATAAGAGTCTGGTTTTGCAAAACCTTATAAGCTGGTCACAGCTTATAAGGTTTTTTTATGCCTACTGATAGCGTGTTATTTATCTGATTGTCTTCATCAAACCAGCTTTGTTTTACGGCAATAACTAACATGAGTGCCTTGTTTCGACACTACAAAGTAGACCGTCTGTAGAAATTCTAACTTGCAAAGCGTTTAACGCTACCCCATCATATCAGTAACTTTTTATTATTTGCCATGATGCCTCAAACCGTGCTGCAGAAGGATATTATGAAAGCGCCAGAACAATTTGACCCTAGCAAACCATCTGCCAATAGCAGCGTGCCGCCTAGCATGAAACAGTCGGCTAAGTCGCCTGCGATACCTGCTGGCACACCGACAATTACCCAAAATCATAAGCGTACAGCGCAAGCAGATAACAAGCCATTTCAGTGGCAGTTTTTATCACCAAAGAATTGGGGCATTTGGTTATTATTCTTAATAATGCTACCAATGATATATCTGCCACTACGTTGGCAGTTTTGGCTAGGTCGTAAGCTTGGTATATTGATTTATAAAGCTGCTGGCTCGCGTAGACGCGATACGCTAATCAATCTGAAGCTGGCATTTCCAGAAAAGCCCGAAGCTGAACGTGAACTAATGGCCAAGCAAGTATTTGTCAATCAAGGCATTGGTGTGTTTGAAACGTTATGCGCTTGGTTCAGGCCAAATATATTTACTAGAACTGTTTCCATTTCAGGGCTACAGCATATTGTTAATGCGCAAAATGAGCAGCGACCAGTTATCCTGCTCGGTGCACATTATACGATGCTAGATTTGGGTGGCCTATTATGTGCGCAGTTTTTCCCAGTAGATTGTATGTATCGTACGCAAAACAACCCTTTGCTGGACTGGTTTATCTATAATGGTCGTACCAATATATTTGGTAAGCAAATCTCTAGTCGTGATATGCGAAGCTTAGTTACTTCTATCAAAGCAGGACACGTCATTTGGTACTCTCCTGACCAAGACTATGGTCTTAAGCAAGGGGTCATGGCACCATTTTTCGGTGTGCCCGCCGCGACTATCACTGCATCGCGTCGCATGGCAAAACTGGGTAGCAAAGCACAGCCGCCAGCTGTCATGGCATTGCATACTTATCGGCAAACGCCTGACAACTTGCCACGTGGTAAACGTCCCCATTATCATTTAACAATTACGCCAGAATTAGACAACTATCCAAGTAAAGATGAAGTCGCTGATGCCACTCGGGTCAATGAAGTTTTAGAAGGGCTCATTCGTATTGATCCTACGCAGTGGATGTGGTTCCATCGTCGTTTTAAACATGGGCCAAACGGTCGTACTGATATCTATAAGTAAGCCTTTATTCCCAAAAATACTGGTGAAGTTTGCTATACTTTGCGGCTAATATTTTGCATTTTAGCTATGCACTGATAATAATTTGATAAACAAAATAACGGATTTTCCATGAGCAATAACAGTACTCCTGACAATCAAACTTCTGATACTTCAACCGAAGCTAAGCGCATCTTGACTGGTATCAAACCAACTGGTATTCCACATTTAGGTAACTATGTTGGCGCGATTCGTCCAGCGATTGAGTCTATTCAAAATAGTGATCATGAAGCGTTTTTCTTTTTAGCAGACTACCATGGCATTATCGGTTGTTATGACCCTGCTATCATTCATGAGTCGACGAGAGCCATTGCCGCTACGTGGATTGCTTGTGGTCTAGACCCAGAGCGTGTGACATTCTACCGTCAGTCAGACGTACCTGAAATTCCAGAACTTGCTTGGATTTTGAACTGCTCATGTGCCAAAGGTTTGATGAACCGCGCTCATGCTTATAAAGCAGCCGTTGATATCAATACAGAAAAAGCCGATGTCGATCCTGATCAAGGTGTCACCATGGGTCTGTTTGGTTATCCCGTGCTAATGGCGGCTGATATCTTGATGTTTAATGCGACCCATGTGCCTGTTGGTCGTGATCAAGTACAGCATATCGAGATGGCGCGTGATATCGCAGGTACTTTTAATCATCGTTATAAGTCGCTTTTCACGCTACCGTCAGCAGTCGTTGATAACGATATACCGCTGCTTACTGGACTTGATGGCCGCAAGATGAGTAAGAGCTATAGCAATACGATTCCCCTATTCGGTGAGCCAAATCCACAAATTAGTCCTGAAAAACAGATGCATAAAGCCATCATGAAAATTGTGACTAACTCACAGCTACCTGATGAGCCAAAAGATCCTGATGATTCAGCTATCTTTGAGATTTATAAAGCATTTGCGACCGCTGAAGAGATTGCTGATATGCGTGCGCGTTATGCCGCTGGTATTGGCTGGGGTGACGCTAAGCAAGCTCTATTTGATAAGATTAATGATGAAATCGCGCCATTCCGTGCACGTTATGAAGAGCTGATGGCCAATCCAAAAGAGCTAGAAGAGATCTTGCAGATGGGTGCAAATAAAGCCCGTCGTCATAGTCGCAAGCAACTAGACAAAGCTCGCCGTGCTATCGGTATCCGTCCGCTTGCTAAGCTTAAATAACCGTTGCTGGGATAGTCGTTTCACTGACGCAATTTATTATCAAAGCGGGTGCTAAACGTGCAAACTGAACCAAACACCAAGCAGGCGGCTTTGTCTAAAGCCGCCTTATCTGCCATGGCTGCTTCAACCTCCGAGCTTACAGACAATCAGAGCGAGCATGATGAATCAGTCAACCATGATATGTCGCTGCGTATCTATCAAACGCCTGTGCAGCATTTGCCAGAAGACCTGTATGTACCACCGCAAGCCTTTGCTATTTGGTTAGAGCAATTTGCTGGTCCATTGGATTTTCTATTGTATTTGGTCAAAAAGAACAACGTCGATTTGACCCAAATGCCCATTTTGCCTATCACTGAGCAGTACTTAGCTTATATCGGTGAATTGGATACCGAGCACTTTGAATTAGCGGGTGATTATCTTCTTATGGCATCAACGCTTATCGCTATCAAAACCGAACTGCTATTACCTGCCCCTGATACCCCTACCGATGAGCGTGACCCAAAATCAGAACTGATCGAACGCCTCGAAGAATACGCGCAAATCAAAGTGGTCAGTCAACGCCTAGACAATCTAGTACGTCTAGAGCGCGATGTGTTTTTGGCCATGGTTAGTATGCCTGGTCAAGACGTTATGAATGCGGAACTGCCAAGCTACTCACCTAACTTGCTGATTGATAGCTTATTTAAAATGCAGTTACAGCCTGACTATCAAATGCATACGATCAAAGTTGATGCAGTACCCCTTGCCGATCGTATTGCCAGTATTAGCAGACAATTAAGTACAGATGGGGCGCGCTCCTTTTATGAGCTACTGGATAAGGCACAAGGTAAAATAGGCGTGGTCGTGAGTTTTGTCGCCGTACTTGAGCTTATAAAGCGGCAGTTAGTTGGTGTGGTCAATATTGAGACAGATAGCGGTGTCGTCAACTCTGTTTCCAATGACGAACCGTCTGATATGAATAATGAATCCACAAATCTCACATTACAGTGGTTAGCCTAGTAGGCTCTAAGACTGTCTCTTAGACTACTCTCTATTAAAATCACAATATTGAAATAAGAGCATACTTTAGATGGTAGATATTGAAGACCCAAAGCAACATGATAAGACCCTAGAATCAACAACTATGACTACATCACCATCAGCTGAAGCGCAGCATAATTCTCTTGAAGAGATGAGTAAACGTATTGAAGTACTGTTGCATGCATCAGAAGCACCGCTGACCGCTCACGCATTAAAGAAACATTTGTCATTATCTACTAAAGAATTAAAGCAAACCTTGGAAGTGCTGCAACAACGCTTAGATACAGGTGTGCTTAGGCTACATGAGACCGCCAGCGGTTATCGTTTACAGATATCTGATGACTATAGCAGTCTAATTCAGCGTATTTTTCCGCAGCGTCAGGAACGCCTGAGCCAAGCTTTACTTGAAACCCTAAGTGTCATTGCTTATAAACAACCTGTGACACGCAGTGATATCGAGCATGTGCGCGGAGTAACATTATCGAGCAATATACTGCGCCAGTTGTTTGATAAAGGCTGGATTGTGGAGAAAGGCTTTAAAGATACTTTAGGCCGTCCTGCATTGCTTCATACTACTGCGCAGTTTTTAGATGCCTTTGGATTAAGCCATTTAGATGAATTACCACCTATGCCAGATATGGAAACCATACGAGCCATGTCTTAAATTTTCTGCTGAACAAACTATAGTTACTCACATAAAAAAGGACAGACCTCATAGGATCTGTCCTTTTTATTATGTTGCTAATTTTGAACTGATATCAAAACCTAGCAATATCTATGTTAATTACTGATTAATCACATCAACACCCTTTGGTGGTGTAAATTTAAACTGACTGCTACCGATACTTGGGTTCATTTTGATACCGCTAAACTTGATAGAAGTTGTTTGACCCAAGGTATCATTCAATACCATCATGACAGGTTTGCCACCACTAAAGCTTATTGAAAGACTTTTAAAACTTGCGCTGTCTGACTTAGGATAGAGCACATAGTAGTTTTTGTTGTCATATGGCTGAGTGATTTTGAAGTTTTGATCAATTTTGCTCGGATCACCTGACAGTAGCAAAGCTGGTGTATTACCTACTTGGCTGTCGACGTTTTGCTTAGTCGCTTGCTCTAAATCCTTGTCATAAACCCACATAGAGTTCCCATTAGCAACGATCAGCTGCTCTGATGGCGACTTGGTTTCCCAGCGGAAGTTATTTGGACGTTGGACACTCATAGAGCCTTTAAACGTACCACTACTCGCGCCTTTAGTTGTTTGACTAAAATTGGCCGTCATACTCTTGGTATTGGTCAGCAATTTATTCAGACGTTTAGCGGCTGTTAGGTTATCAGCAGGAGCTGCTGTAGCCGTTTGAGTCAATGCCATCATTGGCGCTGCGATACCTAGCGATGTCATTAACACACCTGCTAAAGCACCACTCATCATTTTTTGTTTGGTTGATTTTTTCGTAGATAAGTTCATCATAAATCCTCTCTAAAAAAGCGTAGTCGCTTAAAGATTGTCGCTTTAAAGTTGTCGCTAAAAATAAAATGTTCTATTGAAATTTTTGTTTTCTATAAATACTGATTTTACCAAGCTAAAGCTGGTAACCATCAGCAATGGCAACAGTGTGCCAGTTTTTTTATTACGCGCCTAGTCATGATTTGCAATCTTTACTACGGCTGCCATACACGCTTGTAACCAATACAGTTACACGGTAAAAGTTTGCATTTAGAATTCTTAGCTATAATAATTATGATAATAGTGGCCTTAAAAATATCGCTTAAAAGAATTATTATTAATTTATATCACCCTACAAACATAAAAAGCCCCTACTACCATAAGGCAGTAAGGGCTTTTTTAATTATCTGATCATTCTATCCAAAGAATAAAATAATCTAAATAGATAATTATGCGTTTTCAACCGTAACATAACGACGGTTAAATTTACCTTTGGTCGCAAACTTTACAACACCATCATTCAGTGCAAATAAAGTATGGTCACGACCCATGCCAACGCCTTCGCCTGCGTGGAATTCTGTACCACGTTGACGAACGATGATGTTACCAGCTGTGATAGCTTGGCCACCAAAGATTTTTACGCCTAGCATTTTTGGGTTTGAATCACGACCGTTACGGCTCGAACCGGCAGCTTTTTTATGTGCCATGAGAAAATCTCCTTGTTAATTTGACTTATCGCTGATGCGATAACTCTTAAGCATTTAGTGCGCTATTTAGCAATAATTGCTAAATGGATAATTAGGCATTAATCGCTTTGATTTTTAACAAGGTGTACCATTGGCGGTGACCTTGTTCTTTGTGATAATGCTTACGACGGTTGTGCTTGATGATACGGATTTTTTCGCCGCGACCATGCTCAACAACTTCAACTTCTACGCTAGCTCCGTCAACAACAGGCTGACCGATTTTGACGTTATCGCCGTCAACAACCATCAACACGTCTTCAAATTTGATTGTTTCGCCTTTTTCTGCTTTTAGTAGTTCAACTTTAAGCAATTCATCGACGACTACACGGTGCTGTTTACCACCAGTTTTGATTACTGCGTACATTGTATGACTCCGTTTAACCCGTGTGCCGTGGCTGATGTTATACCAACGCTTTTACGACGAACACGACAGGGAAAAATTAAAGGCAAGATTTTACGGCTTTTTGCTCATAAAAGCAAGCCGCGCCTCTCGTTTTTGCAAGGTGGTTACACTAATGACCATCTCTCATTTGGCTATAACTGCTGCTCATCAAGGAAAGTCGATAAACGACAATGCGAATATAAACATGAGAAATAGTAATGATAAGTGATAGATTAAGCCCAACAGCGGCCATTATAACTTATGCAATCAGTTACTTACAGCCTTTTATGAATCATTTATGTGACCAATAAGCTTAAAATGCGCTAGAAGATATATCTGTAAAACATAAGACATTTCTTACAGTTTTTATTCTATTCAATAGGCATAGTAAGCCCTATATACCATATGCTTGACCTACTTGTGCTATATACTTTAACCAACAATTTAAGCAGATAGCTATGCTATCATAAGCGAAATAATACCTTACCTATAGATAGATAAAGTCAAGGTTACACCAACTCTCTTTACTCTTATTAATATGACTATTTATTATGACTAGTACCTCTTTAAAGAATACCGTGCCTGCCTCTCAATCGACGCCTAGCTATGCTGATATTCAAAGTATTGTAGCCAATGACTTTGAGGTGATGGACAAGCAAGTGTTTGGCAGTTTGAACTCAAAAGTACAACTCGTTATGAGCGTCTCGCAACACGTGATAAATGCTGGTGGCAAGCGTATGCGTCCGCTGATTACATTGCTTTGCGCACGTATGTTTGATGACAATCCTTCAGAAAAGGCCATGCATCTAGCAGCTATCACTGAAATGCTACATACCGCTACCCTAGTCCACGACGATGTCATCGATGAGTCAGGGCAACGCCGTGGAAAACCGACGGCAAATGCAACGTGGGACAACGCCACTGCCGTGTTGGTCGGTGACTATTTGATTGCTCGCGCGTTCAATCTGTTGGTTGGTTTTCAGAGCTTGCCATTGTTACAAGTGTTCTCTGATGGGACCTGTGATATTGCTGAAGGCGAAGTGTTACAGCTACAGCACCAACATAACCCTGCCGCAACAGAGGAAGATTACTTACGCATTATCGATGGCAAAACATCACGCCTGTTCATGATGGCGACCCAAGGTGCTGCTATCTTGCAAGACAAGACAGAATATATGACGGCATTGGGCGATTTCGGACAGCATTTTGGTAATGCGTTCCAAATTATCGATGATGTGCTCGACTATAGTGGCGACAGTGAAGTGATGGGCAAAAACTTAGGCGATGATCTTGCTGAAGGCAAACCTACCCTACCGACTATCAAAGCACTCGAGCTACTCAAAGACAGCGACACTGAAGGCTATGAGCAGTTACGTATTGCCGTTCAGACAGGTAAGACACCAAATGCTGAACAGCTTATTGAATTGGTACGTAGTTCTGGCTCATTGGCTTATTGTAAGCAGCGCGCTCTAGAAGAAACTAAACTGGCACAAGATGCACTGAGTACGCTACCAGACAACCGTTATCGTACAGGCTTATATCAATTGACTGAACTCGCTAGCGCCCGATTAGTATAATTAACGCTGAGTCGTCTGTGTTATTAACTAATTAAGACGACTCTTTTTTTTGACAGAATTTTTTAGCATGGCTTTTTAGCAAACTCCTTCAGCAATTGATGAATAAGAAGCTCATAAATTAAGAAGTACCTTCTCAAAAACTAGCATGTCAGCCAAATCGTTACCTTTCTTTAAGTTTCATACATTCTTGCAGTACTATAATCGTATAAGGCTTTTTGACAGTCGGTTAAAGTTTGATAACGCTAGGTAGAGAGATACTGATAGTTATTTTTTATGACTGGAATTAGGGGTTGCTAAAATCATCATTTTGTTAACAAAGTAGTTTTTTGGCTATTTAAAGACCTTAACACTACTAAGGCTTTACGATTATAACAAAAAATTACAATAAATTTCGATAGTAGGTTGTATGTCTTCTTATTAGCTGCTAGTTGGTGTAGCGGTTACTATGGCGGGATTTTATTTACTCAGCGAGCACAGTGCGGTCAGTTTTTGTCAGCTTTCCTATCGTGAATCACTTGACTATGGGGTTACCCCAATAGTTTATAATAACTCTTTAAATTTATTAATCCATTCTGTGGTTTGCTTAAACAATTAATGCTAAATAATCCTTTCGATACTTAATCCATATCGATGTCAGATTTTCTATTAGTCATATTTCGCTAACGGAAACATCTGAAACTGGAGTAAATAGCGCCAGCTTAGGCTATTTATTCTCTTTCTTCAGCATTAGCAAGTTATTTAGTATTAGCAAGACCCTTGTATTCAGTACGCCAAACTTATTGATCGATTTTTATACTGTCACTATTTATATATATTGCCGAGGACATTGATGAAGCACTCTTATCTTGCGCTTGTAATAGCATCTGTACTATCTGGAGCTGTACTGGTTGGCTGTGACAACAACGAGGACGCCGCTGGTGAGCAAGCCGCACAGCAGCAAATGCCGCCTGCGGTTGTCAACGTTCAGACAGTCACTCTCGATACCGTCCCTCAAGTACAAACTTTTTCTGGTCGTACTGCAGCTTATCAAACTGCTGACGTCCGCCCACAGGTCAACGGTGTGATTGACGAAGTACTATTCCGTGAAGGAAGCAACGTCAAAAAAGGTCAGCCACTGTATCGCATCAACACCGATAACTATGCCTCATCTGTAACGAGTGGCCAAGCTGCCGTACAGCAATCACAGGCTAACTATCAAACTGCTGTGGCAAACAATGCCAATGCAAAAGCTGAGCTAGTCAGTCGTCAAGCGTCATTAGCACAAGCACAAAATGACTTACAACGTCTGCAAGGTCTGGTCAGTATTGATGCCATCTCAAAGCAGCAGTACGATCAAGCACAAACAGCCGTACGTACGGCACAAGCAGCTGTACAAAGTGCCGCCGCCGCTGTCGGTCAAACTCAAGCAGGTATTGAGAGTGCAAAAGCAGGCATTCAGACCGCAAAAGCAGGTTTAGAAGCCAGTACCTTAGATCTAAACCGTACAATCGTACGCGCACCGCTTACTGGCCGTACTGATCGCTCTAGCGTCACTGCTGGTACTCTAGTCAGTGCTGGTCAAGCAGATCCATTGGTAACTATTTCACGCTTAGACCCTATCTACGTTGATATCAGCCAGTCTTCTTCTGAGTTGCTAAAGCTTCGTCAGCAGATAGCAGATGGTACTGCTCAGCCAGGTATGAACTCAGTTGAATTGGTACTAGAAGATGGGTCTGTTTACCCAGTACGCGGTAAGCTTGCACTGTCTGAAGCCAAAGTTGACGAGTCAACAGGTGCTGTCACCTTACGTGCTATTTTCCCAAACAGCAATAATATCCTGCTACCAGGTATGTATGTCACGGCACGTTTGACACAAAGCGTTATTACCAACGCAGCCCTTGTCCCGCAAAGTGCAGTCACTCGTACGCCGAAGAGTGAGACGCAAGTCTATATCGTTGACGAAAATAATAAAATCCAAGTACGTCCGGTCACCATTAATGGTACTTACGATGGACAATGGGTCGTCACTGAAGGCTTGAAAGCAGGTGACAAAGTAGTTGTGATTGGCGGTGCTAAGGTCAAACCTGACCAAGAAGTGGTCGCCAAACCATTAGAAAGTGCAAATCCAGCACCAGCTGCACAAAGTGCGCCTAATACCAAAACGCCGCAGCAAGCCGCAAAAACGATGGATAAAAAGCCAGCTGGCGATGAGACTTCTACCAAAAAACCAACAGAAGCCGCTGCCAACTAATTCCATTCAAGACAGGAAGACTTAGGGATATACTATGTCACGTTTTTTTATTAATCGCCCTATTTTTGCATGGGTGCTGGCTGTTTTGGTCATGCTCATCGGGGTAATATCCGTTATCAATCTACCGATTGAACAATATCCACGCATCGCACCACCAACGATTTCGGTCAGTGCAAGCTACCCTGGTGCTAATGCGCAAACCGTAGAAAATTCAGTAGTACAGATCATTGAGCAACGTATGAAAGGCCTAGACGGCCTGATGTACATGTCATCATCAAGCTCGTCAAACGGTAGTGCGTCAGTGACGCTAACCTTTGAAAACGGTACAGATCCTGACACAGCTCAAGTACAAGTACAGAACAAACTGCAAGCAGCGATGAGCTCCTTGCCTGAGTCTGTTCAGCGTCAAG
The DNA here is from genome assembly GCF_002836715.1 of Psychrobacter sp. 4Dc. GTDB lineage: Bacteria > Pseudomonadota > Gammaproteobacteria > Pseudomonadales > Moraxellaceae > Psychrobacter. The sequence goes on along the minus strand of NZ_PJAT01000040.1, from coordinate 8,359 downwards.
GTGTCAACGTCAATAAATCGTCTAGCAGCTTTTTGATGGTGCAAGCATTTATTTCTGAAGATGGCACCATGGATCGGGCAGATATTGCCGATTATATTAACTCTAATGTCGTCGATTCGATCAGTCGTGTAGAGGGTGTGGGTGAAGTTCAGGTCTTTGGTTCTACTTATGCGATGCGTGTTTGGTTAGACCCATCACGCCTACGTAGCTACAACATGATACCTTCAGATGTCGTCAATGCGATACGAGCACAGAATGCTCAGGTATCTGCTGGTCAATTGGGTCAAGCACCTGCCGACACAGACAAACAAGTTATCAACGCCACTGTTACTGTACAAAGTTATCTACAAACGCCTGAAGAATTTAAAAACATTCTACTAAAAACGGATACTTCTGGTGCACAAGTGCGCTTGGGTGATGTAGCAGATGTTGAAATCGGTAGTGAGAACTATAGCGTTGTCTCTCTCTACAATGGTCAAGAAGCAGCCGGTTTAGGTATTTCACTCGCTGGTGGCGCAAACGCCCTTGAGACTCGTGAAGCCGTCGGCGCACGTATGGCTGAGCTGGAAAAAAACTTCCCAATTGGTCTAGCCTCAGTCGTTCCGTATGACACCACACCATTTGTACGCTTGTCTATCGAACAAGTCGTTATGACCCTCATTGAAGCGATTGTGTTGGTATTTATCGTTATGTTCATTTTCTTACAGAACTGGCGTGCCACCATTATCCCGACCCTTGCCGTACCTGTCGTACTCTTGGGTACCTTTGCAGTGTTGTATATTGCAGGCTTTAGTATCAACGTCTTGACCATGTTTGCCATGGTATTGTCCATCGGTCTGTTGGTCGATGATGCGATCGTCGTCGTAGAGAACGTCGAGCGAATACTAGAAGAAGATCCTCACATCTCTATCAAAGATGCAACTATCCAGTCGATGGGTGAAATCAGTAAAATCGTTATTGGTATTGCGCTTATCTTGTCTGCAGTATTCGTACCGATGGCCTTCTTTGGTGGCTCAACAGGTGTGATTTATCGTCAGTTCTCTATTACGCTGATTACCAGCATGGTGCTCTCTGCCATGGTCGCGCTTGTATTCACCCCTGCCCTATGTGTGACCTTGCTAAAACGTGGCAAAAGTCATGAAAAAGGCAGTACCGAAAAGCAAAAAGGCTTCTTCGGTTGGTTCAACCGCGGCTTCTTCAAACTTAGCCGTTCGTACGAAAACTTTGTCGGCAAAAGTATTCGTTTTAAATGGTTATACATGATTGGTTATGCAGCCATCATCGGTATTATGGCGGTCGTGTTCTTACGTATTCCAGGCTCGTTTTTACCAGAAGAAGATCAGGGTATTATGTTTACCTTGGTTCAGCTTCCTGCTGGTTCGACATTAGATGAAACGCAAGAAGTGCTCGATAAAGTCAGAAACTATTACGACACTCAAGAAACCGATAACATTGCCTCTGTCTTTACCATTGCAGGCTTCAGCTTTGCAGGTCAAGGTCAGAATATGGGTCTGGCGTTTGTGCGCTTATCAGACTGGGAGGAACGCTCGGGCGATGAAAACACCGCTCAAGCTGTCGCTGGTCGAGCAATGGGGTACTTCTTTACACAGCTAAACGAAGCACAAGTATTTGCCATTGTACCGCCAGCAATTACCGAGCTTGGTAATGCCAGTGGTTTTGATTTGATGCTTCAGGACAGTGGTAACCTCGGGCACGACGGATTACTTGAAGCCCGAAATATGCTCTTAGGGATGGCAGCACAGAACGATCAAGTGTCTGGTGTGCGTCCTAACGGTCAAGAAGATTCGCCACAACTTAAAGTAAATATCAATCAAGAACAAGCGGCGGCTTATGGCCTGTCACTAAGCAATATCAATAGCGTTATCTCAACAGCGTGGGGCTCAAGCTACGTTAATGATTTCATCGATCGTGGCCGTATCAAACGCGTCTATGTACAAGGTGAAGCCAGCAGTCGTACCAACCCTGATGATATTGGCAAATGGTATGTACGAAATGACATGAATGATATGATTTCGTTTGATGCCTTCTCTAGTAGTGAGTGGCAGTCAGGCTCACCGCGTCTTACTCGTTACAACAGCCTACCGTCAATGAACATCCAGGGTAGCGCCGCACCAGGACTAAGTACTGGTGAAGCAATGAGCTCAATGGAAGCGATGATAGACAAGCTACCTGAGGGTATCAGTTACGAGTGGACAGGCATGTCATTGGAAGAACAGAAGTCAGGTGCCCAAGCGCCGATGCTTTATGCGCTTTCAATTCTAGTTGTCTTCTTATGTTTGGCAGCTTTGTACGAAAGCTGGTCGATTCCTTTCTCTGTGCTACTAGTGATTCCACTTGGGGTATTGGGTGCAGTGATATTTACCTGGCTACGTGGTTTTGCCAATGATATCTACTTGCAAGTTGGTCTACTGACTGTCGTTGGTCTATCCGCCAAAAACGCCATTTTGATTATCGAGTTTGCAAAAGAACACCAAGAGGAAGGTTACAGTCTCAGAGAAGCCGTCATGACCGCAGCACGCCAACGTTTGCGTCCGATTATCATGACCTCACTTGCCTTTGGTTTGGGTGTTGTGCCATTATTCTTGGCGAATGGGCCAGGTTCAGGCAGTCAAAACGCTATTGGTACTAGTGTTGTTGGTGGGGTAGTCACAGCAACCCTCCTAGGTATCTTCTTTATCCCAATGTTCTATATCTGGGTGCGTAGCGCGTTCCCGCATAAATATGAGAACAACACACCCAATGATAAAGATGGTGGCAATGGTACGCCTAACTCGCATAACCCAACACCTTCTGAGAGTTATCAGCCTGCAAGTCTTGGAGACAATACACAATGAGTGCTCAAAAAACATCTATCATCAACTCATCATCGGTAGCTATTACAGCTATCGATGCGCAGCCAGCACTATCTCGTTTGCGCAAAAACAGTGGCCGCCTGTTAGGGCTGACTGCATTGGCAATCAGCATGGCCGCTTGTAACACCATTCCAAAAGCGGATATGCGTCCTGTGCTAGCAGAGCCAAATATTCCTATGCAGCAATCTTACGGTGCATTTGATAAAGAGACTGTCAGTAGTGCTGACCAAGCAAGCATTGCCAGTCAACGCTGGCAGAATTTTTATAGCGATGAGCGGCTAAAAGGTTTGATTGCTCTCGGTCTTGAAAAAAACAAAGACTTTGAAAGTGCGCGCCTAGCGATTGAAAAAGCACGTGCACAGTATCAGATTACCGATATTAACGACTTACCAGCTATCAACGGCAGTGCTGGTTATACTCGCTCAGCACAGAATCGTACTGATCGAAACGCTAGTAGTAGCTACAGTGTCAACTTGGGCCTTGCCAATTACGAGCTCGACTTTTGGGGTAAAATCTCAAGCTTAAAAGATCAAGCATTGCAGAACTTTTTGGCGACGACAGCAGCCAAAGATGCGACCCAAATCAGCTTGATTAGTAATATTGCCCAAAGCTACGCTAACCTAAGCTATAGCTTAGCGCAGTTAAAGCTGGCTGAAGCTACAGTCGAGAGTCGTGAGCGCTCGCTATTTATCGCGGATAAACGTTTTGAAGCAGGTATTGACGCAAAACTGCCTTCATTGCAGGCTGCTGCCTCATTAGAGAGTGCCAAGCTTGCCGTATTACGTGCACAGACCAGCGTTCTCCAATCACGCAATGCATTGCAGTACTTGGTTGGTGGCGCGATTCCAAACGAGCTTATCCCAACACCTGCTGTCAGCAATATCACTAGCCAGCAGATATTTAATGCCGGTCTACCAAGTGAATTACTACGTTATCGTCCTGACGTACTACAAGCGGAATACAATCTAAAAGCGGCTGGTGCAAATATCGAAGTGGCCCGTGCCTCTTACTTCCCATCTATTAGCTTAACCAGTAGTGTGGGCGTCAGTAGCGGCAGCCTAAATGACTTGTTCAAAAATGGTGCCGTTGGCTGGTCATTTGGACCTAATGTGAGCGTCCCTATCTTTGATGCAGGTCGTTTAGACGCCAATTACGATGTGGCTCAAATTGAACGTAAGCAAACGCTTGCTAGTTATGAGAGCTCTATTCAAACGGCATTCCGCGAAGTGTCAGATGTACTTGCTACACGTGCGACGCTCGGTGAGCAGTTAGAGGCGCAGTATCGTCTGCAAGATAATTTTGAGCAGACCTATCAGATAGCAGATGCGCGCTTTAAAGCAGGTCTGGACAATTACTTAGACGTACTTGACGCGCAGCGTTCACTATTCTCTACTCAGCAAGGTATCCTAGATTTAGAGCTACAGAAAATCGTTAGCCAGATTGAGTTGTACCAAGCGCTTGGTGGCGGTGCGAACCTTGATGTACCGTCTGTCATTCCTGTACCGCAGCACACCAACTTGGCACAGATTGTCACTGGAACTGCTACTAGTGCAAAAACCAAAGCGACAAATGCCATCAAAGCAGCTGGTTCAGCGCGTGTGACTACGCCGCAAGAAGCGGTCGCTATTAAGCAGTCACAAGCGGTAGAAACGACTACTTTCAAACCGACTGCTATCGTCGATGTGAATGATGATGGTAAAAAGGATGCCGCTGTCGGCGTGGTTACTGAAGAGACTCGCTTCAATAACAATAGTGTTGAGCAAGTTCCTGTGACCCAGATTGTTGAGCCTTAAATAACCCAATCTTAATCTGATGACGCAGCTCTATCATCACATTGACAGTCGATACGTACTATCAGCCCTACCAACTTAACGTGGTAGGGCCTTTTGCTTTTATTGACGTCTTTTGGTTATAGTAGGTTCACTTTATGTAAGCTCTCTTTATCTATAGCCACTTATAAAGCACAGATTTTGATAAGCTGATTCTATAAAACACCGCTTATAGCGATATTATTTTAACCATGTAATATGATAACTATTAAAACAATCATAAGGAATTATTATGAGCTATACCTTTAACCGTCAATACCCTGCCACTCGCTTACGTCGCCTGCGCTATAACGACAATGTACGTTCAATGATTCGTGAGGTGGAGCTGCATCCTAAGCACTTTATTGCCCCTGTCTTTGTATTAGAAGGCGAAAACCAGCGCGAAACCATTGCTAGTATGCCGGGCGTTGAACGCTTATCGATTGATTTGCTAATCAACTATGCTAAAGAGTTACTAGCAGAAGGTGTCACGACCATCGACCTTTTTCCTGTGATTGATAACGCTTTGAAAACACCAGATGGTAGCGCCGCTTATGACGAAAACGCCCTGACTGCACGTACGATAAAAGCGGTCAAAGACGCTGTGCCAGAAATGGTCGTCATGACTGATGTAGCGTTAGACCCTTATACCTCACACGGTCAAGATGGTCTGCTTGATGATAGCGGTTACGTCATCAATGATGCAACCATCGAAGTATTGGTCAAGCAAGCGCTGGTACATGCGCGTGCCGGTGCAGATATCATCTCTCCTAGTGACATGATGGACGGCCGTATCAAGGCCATGCGTGACGCGTTTGAAGCAGAAGGTTTTGTGAATACGGCTATCATGGCTTACTCAGCCAAATATGCGTCTGCTTACTACGGTCCATTCCGTGATGCCGTCGGCAGTGCTGGCAACCTAAAAGGTGGCCATAAGAAACAGTATCAGATGGACTTTGGCAATCGTGCTGAGGCGCTACATGAAGTGGCTATGGATATCAACGAAGGCGCAGATATGGTCATGATTAAACCAGGTCAGCCTTATCTTGATTTGATTCGTGAAGTCAAAGACACCTTTGGCGTACCAACCTTTGCGTATCAAGTATCTGGCGAATATGCCATGCATATGGCAGCCATTCAAAACGGCTGGTTAAGTGATGCGGTGATTTTAGAGTCACTGATTGGTTTCCGCCGTGCTGGTGCTGATGGTATCTTGACCTACTTTGCTCTAGAAGCGGCTCGTCAGCTAAACAATGCCTAATAGTAGTTGTACTACCTTTTATAATGTAAAAACCCCAGCTACTAATAAGTAGCTGGGGCTTTTTTATGCGGTTACTCTATTAAAATAAAACTATAGACGTGCACGGTCATGTGGCTCATTAAAATCAAGCACTGGGCCAGCAGGGACAATACGCGTGGGATTGATATTGCCATGACTGGTGTAATAATGCTGCTTGATATGATTCATATTTACCGTCTCTGCAATGCCAGGTACTTGATATAAATCACGTAGATACCCCCAAAGGTTTGGATAGTCAACGATACGGCGCAGATTGCATTTAAAGTGCCCAACATAGACAGCATCAAAACGAACCAACGTCGTAAACAGTCGCCAATCGGCCTCAGTTATAGTACTACCTGTCAGATAACGCTGATGTGCTAAGCGCGTCTCAAGTGTATCTAATGCCGCAAATAGCTCAATCACTGCCTCTTCGTAAGCCTCTTGTGTGGTAGAGAATCCTGTCTTGTACACGCCATTATTAATAGTTGAATAGACAAAGGTATTGATATCATCAATTTCTTGTAACAACTCTGCTGGCACAAAATCACCTGCTAGCGCACCAACCTCATCAAAGGCAGAGTTAAACATGCGAATAATTTCAGATGATTCATTACTCACGATTGTGTTTGTTTTTTTATCCCACAAGATAGGTACGGTGACACGGCCTGTATAGTCTGGCTTGGCCTTGGTATACAGCTCATAGGTATAGTCTGCATTGATAACTGGATCAGCAACGACGCCTGCACCTTCTGCAAACGTCCAACCATACTCACCCATATATGGATGTACTACAGACAACGGAATGATGTCTTCTAAGCCTTTAAGCTTGCGGTAGATAAGGGTACGGTGTGCCCAAGGACAGGCTAGCGACACGTATAGATGATAGCGGTCAGGTTCGGCTTTAAAGCCCTCAATACCTGTAGGCCCTGCGCTACCATCTACCGTTACCCAGTTTCTAAAACCAGCATCTTCACGCTGAAAGCGGCCGCCACTCTCTTTTGTCTCATACCACTTGTCTTGCCACTGCCCATCTACCAAGAGACCCATGTTATTCTCCAACTATTTCTAATATTTGTTTAACGTTTACTAAGCATGACTGACTTGAAGTCATTATTATCATGATGATTGCATCGCTTAGAAAGATATCATACCAGTTATAAGGGTTTAATCATTAGCGTCACCCTGTTTGTTAACAATAAAAACTAAACGTATTAAATTAAATGTTTAGTAAATATTTACAAAAATATATCCCCCTAACTGATATAAGCCTGAATAGCAGATATTATGATAATAAAAGAGGTTTATGCTAAAAAAGACTTGCAAAGTCTGGGAAACTTGCTAAAATGCTCAACCTAAATAGGCGTATAGCTCAGTTGGTTAGAGCGCTACCTTGACATGGTAGAGGTCAGCAGTTCGAATCTGCTTATGCCTACCAAATATTTAGAAAGCCCCGGTCTAATGACTGGGGCTTTTTTTGTCCGAAAAATATAGGCTGTAGCGTAAGAGGAGTGTTAATACCAATTAAAACACTAGCTTTTCCAACCCTAATTAAACTGCATCAAAAAACCTTTGTGCCCAAAATGTGCCCAAGTCGTGCCTTCTCTTAATCCTTCCTATTTATTAATATAGTCTTTTCGACCTCTACCCTGGTTTTTCTAAAACTACCTTAAAACTAATCTACTTCTCTTTATTTAGCGACTCATTAGGTACATAAGTAAATAAATCACCTACTCCAATATCTAATGCTTCACAAATCTTATCCATAGTTTCAAAATCTATTCTCGATGTTTGTTCGTTATAGATCTTGTGCATAGTCGACTTGCTAATCCCCGTCATTCTTATCAAATCTGCTACTTTCATGCGCCGTTCAGCTAGTAGCACTGGTAAATTACATAAAATCATCAATAAATCCTTAATAGACTAAAAAAGTACTTGCATCGACTTACGATAGCTAGTAAAGTACTTCTATCGAATAACAAAATACTTCAATAAAATTACTTGTTATCTCGATAAAACTATCTAGTTGTTTAATTAGCTTACAAGGAATTTATTATGTCACATACCTACCTAACTACCCAAGAGCTTTCTGAGCTCATTAAGTATAACCCTCGTACTATTCGTAATGAGCTCAAAGATACTGTGCTCATCGAAGGTATTCATTATATACGCCCATTCGGGGGTCGTAAGATCTTATATGTATGGGAAGAAATCGAAAAAGATATGCGTACTGGTGTCGCCGGTAGCATCAACGCTATGGCACTACAATAAGGAGAGATATCATGGCTAGTATTAGAACACGCAAGGGTAGCAATATGCTATTCGTCGACTTTCGTTATATGAACAAACGGTGTAGGGAGACGACAAACCTCATAGACACCCCGTCGAATCGCAAGAAA